>CAIYDT010000125.1 GCA_903924985.1 uncultured Acetobacteraceae bacterium | reverse complement strand
TGTTGGTGGCGCTGGCCCCCGCTGTATCAGTGTCCGAGATGGTGAAGCCAGTGGTGACGGTCAGGCCCGGTGCCACCTGATGCGCAGTCGGCGTGAACACCAGCCCATCCAGCGCCGCCGTGACCGCCGCAGCGCTGCCGGTGTCGGTGTAGACCCCGGTGGTGGCGTTGTAGCCGCCGCCACCCAGGTTGGTCAGCGTGCCGTTCGCCGTCGCCGACAAGGTCACCGTCACCGTCTCGGTCTGGCCTGCGTTCGGGTCCGCGATCGTCACATGCGAGAATGGCGCGATGGTTGTCAGATCGCTCACCGCCTGACCCGCCGCGGTGCCGCTGATCGTCGGCGGGGCGGGCGGCGGTGCGGAAGGGACGGTGATGTTCGCCGTGACGGTCGCCCACACCGTGTCACCAGCCGAGGGCACAATCTCGTTGGACACCACAAATCCGTTTGCTGCCGCCGGGTCGGCAACTGCAGTCGAATAGTCGCCCCACCGGACAACATTGTTTGTGGTAGCAAAACTTGAAGTTTCTGGCGCGCTGCTGGAGGCATAAAGCACAGGCGCATAGAACGAGGTAAACCCGGCCGGCATCACCGAAACATAGTCGGCTGCATACATCGTCGCGCTACTGACGGTGTAGTTGATCAGCACGTCGCCATTGGTATCGACCGCGATGGATGGATTGAACGCCACGCCGTTTGCCGATATTGGGATCCCGGTGATGGTGCCTTGCGCGACCAGCGTCGGGTTAGATGGCGTGGTGACATCAATCTTTACCCAACGCACCGCCGCCTGGGTCCCGCCAGGGGGGATCACCTCGAAGACGGCATAAAGATCCGCGTTCGAATAGACCGCCGACGGCACACGGTTGTCCCCGGCATCGATCAGAACATTTGATCCGAGCTGAGCGGCCGTATAGGTGCCGCCACCGATATCGATCGAGCCGAGCGAAACCGTCACCTGGGCTCGCAACCCCGATCCGTCGATATACGATCTAATCGAGAGGGTCGAATTGCCGTTATAGGTGACGAGAAAGGCACCCCAGTTCGGCACCGCCACCGGCATATAGGAATTTGCCCCGACGCTGACCGTCGTCGTCACCCCGCCGGCCAATGGGATAATGGTCAGATCGCCGTTGAAGACGGTTGAGCCGAACTGGTTGGTCTCGATGAACAGGTTGGTACCGTCAGTTGCAGCCATCGGGTAGTCGCCCCAGGTGGACTGGCCCGATATGGTCATCGTGGTGTTGATCACGCCGTAGGTCCAGCCCTGCATCGGATCTGAGGTTTTGGAAACGGCGTAGACCACTTCGCTTCGCGTGGTCGAACCGCTCGTCTTCGTCGCATCCATCGTAATGATGAATTGTCCGGTCTGCGGGTCGACAATGGCGCGAGGGTCGAAGCTAGAGTACCCCGACCCGAGCACGGAGGAGAAGAAGC
Organism: uncultured Acetobacteraceae bacterium; assembly: GCA_903924985.1. Lineage (GTDB taxonomy): Bacteria > Pseudomonadota > Alphaproteobacteria > Acetobacterales > Acetobacteraceae > Rhodopila. The sequence goes on along the minus strand of CAIYDT010000125.1, from coordinate 33,522 downwards.
TGTTGCTGGACACCGGACCAAGCAGAACCGTGCCAGTGCGGCCGGTGATCTCGATGACGGAATTTTCCACCATCACCACGTCGGATGTCGAGACCGCCAGCCCATTGTCCGGCGGCGCCTCGGCGAAGCCGTTCAGGGTCAGGTCGTTCGACGAGGAAATGCCGTCGATCACATTGCTGACCGTCGGCACGACTGGCTGAAGAACCACGACTGCGGCAGTACTGTTATCGGTCTTAATCAGCGCGATCGCGGCGGCATCGGCGGGCTGCTGGGTTGGGGTGATGTCGAGGACCGGCGTCCCGCTGTCGGTGAGCACGATAGGAAGGTTGGCAAGAATAGTTGCATCCGTGGTGGACGTTGCGTTGGCGCGGAAATCGCTTTCCAACTGAGCGTATGTCAAGCCAGTGCCTGCCGTCGTACTGCCAACGGTCGCGGACCCGGACGGATTCCCGACACTTTCGTTAACGAAGGTCCCGAGATCGTCGACAATAGCCGCTTCTGCCCCCCCGACCACTGGCGGGGGGGCCTCGACTGGCGGGGCCCAGGCATTCTTGTCATTATCTATTAGGAATGAGCCATCGAGGCCACTGTCGGTAAAACCGAACGGATGCTTGGTAAGGCTCTGGTTCCGAATTAAAGTAACATGATCCATTGCCTGGGGATGTCCCGCCCGATGTTGAAGTAGGTAAGTCGGCGTTGCTCGCCTTGAGCCGGTAGGCTCGGGGTGTCGAATCCACATAGGTAGAGCAACGCCATGCCAAGAAATATCACACCCACGCGTCCGGACACCACGGCCTTGGTGACGGAGGGCTGGGACGCTGTTGGTGCCAGCTTTGAGCCAGCTTCTGCCTGGCAGCCGGGGTCGCCACCCTTGCCAAGATGATGGACGAGGACGCGACGCAGCTTTGCGGCCGCCGCTATGAGCGCTCGGCCGACAAGGCGGCGCACCGCTGGGGCAGAACCCAAGGGAAGATTGGCTTCCACGGCGGCAGGATCGAGGTGGAACGGCCTCGGGTGCGCGCACGCTCGGGTGCCGAGGTCGCGCTGCCCGCCTGGGACACGGCCCTGGCGGAGGACTGGCTGGGTCAGTGGGCGATGAACCTGATGCTGCTCAACGTCTCGACCCGCAAATTCGGCCGCGCGGTGCGACTGCCCACACACTGTTCCAGTCGCCGGGAGCTGACTCCAGTGGAGGCAAGGAGCGGTTAGGCGGAATTTCGAAGGCCGGTCATCGATATTTGCGCCAGATTCTGGTGGTTGGTGCCATGGCGGTGATCCGCTACGCGGAACGCAACGCGGCGCGGAGGCCCCGGCTAGCGAAGTTGCTTAAGCGCCGCAAAATCAAGGTCGCGGCGGTGGCGCAACCAGCATCGAGCGGGTCGCTTGGCTGTCGTCGCTCTTGACCCTGACTTCACGATGCCAGCCGACGCGAATCAGCTCAGCAAGACCACGAGCATCATTCGGGTCGCTTTTGTTCATCCTCACCGACAGCGCCGCGTGGGCATGACGCGCGTCGACGCAGACAACCGGTAGGCCGACACGCTTAGGCCACGACGAACATCTGGCGGCTGAACGTCAGCCGGAAGTGCGCGACCTTGATCGTCTGCATGACGCCGTTGAGTTCGACATGTTCGTGGCTCCAGTCGAACTGGCAGACCTCGCCGGGCGCGAAGGCCAGAGGGACAAAAGCATGCGCCAGCGACGGGCCGGATTTGGCGGCTTTCCAGCGTTGGACAAAACGCTGAACGCTGTCGTAGGCGCCGCGATACCCCTCGGCCTGCAGCCCCTCGAACAACCGGCGCGCGGTGCGGCGTTGGGCTTTCGGCAGCAGGCGTTCGGTCCGCAGCCACGTCTCCAGCGTCGCCTCGAACCCGCCGAGTCTGGGCGTGGGCTGTTTGTCCCGCCGGTAGACAGGGTCAGCCTGGGTCCGGCAGTGCTTGCGGACGGTGGGGCGCGATAGCTTCAGGTCGCGCGCGATCGAGCTGATGCTCTCCCGGCTGACCAAATGGCGGCGACGGATTTCGGCGATCATGTCCATGAGCAACACCCCAGATTCTCCAGCGGAAACGCCGGATCATCGCGGGCACGGACCAGGGTGGAAACTTTTGGGCGCTGTTTACCCCTGGAATCTGGAAAGGTTTGCACGCTGTTTTACAGCCTTGGCCCACGAAAACCGCGCTATGATCGCCTGCAACTCGACGCGCTGTTCGATTCTCGGCAGCCCGACACGACGCAGGAGGCCGTAGATGCCGCCGTTCAAGCGATCCTCACCGAAGGTCCGCACGGTAAAAAAGACGCTCGCGGACGGGACGGTTAAGTCCTACCGCTACGAACGCAAGGCGCCGCTCCGACCCCGGGTGGCGCCGGATTCGGTGGGTGCGCTGACCATGGCCTACCGAGTCAGCCCTGAGTGGCTCGGGTTGGCCGAGAGCACGAGGCGGACGTACTCGGTGTACCTGAAAGAGATCGAGCGGCTGCATGCGGAGCCGGTAACGGCGATCACGCGTCGTACGCTGCTTTCGCTCCGCGACGCCATCGCCGCCATGCGCGGGGCCGGCGCCTCGACCGGGTTCCTGCGCTCCGTGTCGGCGCTGTTCACATGGGCTGTTCACCGGGAGTGGGTCACGCACAGCCCGGCGCACCTCATACGGCCGCTTCCCGGCGGGCACCTGACCGCCTGGACCTGGGCGCAGGCGCAGCACGCTATGGCCGCGCTCCCGGAGTCGTACCGGCGCGTGGTCGTTCTGGCGACTTACACCGGGCAGCGCCGCGGCGATCTGATCGCGCTCCCGTGGTCCGCATATGACGGCAAGGTGCTCCGACTGAAACAGCAGAAGACCGGCGTCCGGCTGGTTGTGCCGGTCCACCCCGATCTGCGCGCGGAACTGGACGCCTGGCGGCGCGGTGCGACCAGCACGATAATCCTGACGACGGACCGGGGGCTTCCGTGGCAGGGGCAACACCTGAGCCACATGCTCCCGTTGGCGCTCGGCCGGATCGACCTGCCTCCGCTCGGCGTACATGGGCTGCGGAAGCTGGCCGCCACGCGACTCGCCGAATTTGGATGCTCGATGCACGAGATCGCGTCCATTACCGGGCATAAATCTTTGTCGATGGTGCAGCTTTATACAGCGTCGGCAGATCAGGAGCGTCTTGCCCTCTCAGCCATGTCGCGGTTGCCTACTGAGTCAACCGCGGGCAACCGCCGTCTAAGGGATTGAAATATAATGAGACCTATTTTCGTGCAGATCAAATGCGAGATGGGCCAGGCCTACCAGGTCGCTCGGGCGGCGGCGGATGGCATCGAGGAGATGTCCGAGTTGTTTTCGACCTCGGGGCAGTACGATCTGTTGGGTAAATTTTACCTGGAGCCGGACCAGGATGTCGGGTTGTTCGTGACGGAGAAAATTCAGACCCTGCCGGGGGTGAAGGATACGTATACGATCATCGCATTTAACGCGTTTACGGGCAAGTAAGACGAGCGCTTGCTCGGCCAAACTCCTTGTAAGCATCGGCACTGAAATTGTCCCTCCATGCCTCGCAACCCGACATGACGTTGGCGCGCGACCAGGAGAGTCAAAGGCAGCGCCGGTGGTTGGTATTACCCACGAGATCATCGGTCATTCCCCATCCATCATGTCTTACACCCGTGCCGACCATGATGGATGGGGGATCACTAGCCCCTCGCCGCCCGAATAGCCTCCCACACCCGCCCCGGAGTCGCCGGCATGTCGAAATGCCGAATTCCTACCCCCGCCAACGCGTCGTTGATCGCGTTCATCGCGGCCCCGAGCGCGCCGACCGTTCCGGCCTCGCCCACGCCCTTGGCACCGAGGGGGTTCACGGCGGTGGGAACTTCGCGGGTCGCCAGCCGGAACTCCGGATATTCGTCCGCCCGCGGCATCTGGTAGTCCATGAACGACGCCGTCAGCATCTGGCCCGATTGCCCATCGTGGATGATGATTTCTCCCAATGCCTGGCCAACGCCCTGCACCACCCCGCCGTGGATTTGTCCGGCGACGATCATCGGGTTCAGCACCTTGCCGAGTTCCTCCACCGCGCTGTAGCGCACGATTTCGGTGACGCCGGTTTCGGGGTCGATCTCGACCTCGCAAATATGGGTGCCATTGGGGAATGTTACGGCGGTCGGGGTGAACTCGCCGGATTCGACCAGCCCGCCTTCCTCGCCCGGCGCGATCCCGTCATTCGCGGCCCGCCCAAGATCGGCCAGCGTCACGAACTTGTCGGTGCCGGCGACGCTGAATTTGCCGGCGGAGAACGCGATGTCCACCACCGCCGCCTCCAGCAGTTCGGACGCCAATTTGCGAGCGGTCTCCAGCACCTTGTCCACCGCCAGCGTCACCGCCGACCCGCCGATGCACAGCGCGCCGGAGCCGCCGTTGCCCTTGCCGAACGCCAGCAGGTCGGTGTCGCCGCCCTCCCATTTCACGTTCTCGATCGGGATGCCGAAACGGTCGGCGACGATCTGGGTCATGGTGGTTTCCAGACCTTGCCCAACCGACATGGAACCGGAGCGCAACGTCAGCGTGCCATCCGCTTCCAGCCGCAACGTGGAAAGGTCCTTGGCCGGGCGCAGGAAGGGGCCGCCCGCGACCTCAATGCAGTTGCACAGGCCGATACCGCGCAGCTTGCCGCGGGATTCGGCCTCGGTGCGACGGGCGGCGAAGTCGTCCCATTCGGCCAGTTCGGTGGCTTTCACCATGTTGCCTTCGAACTCACCGCAATCGTAGGTGAAGGTCAGCGCGGTTTTGTAGGGCATGGCGGTGGGCGGGATCAGGTTGCGGCGGCGGAGTTCGTAGGGGGACATCCCCAGCTCGCGGGCGGCGACGTCGATCAGGCGCTCGATGGCGTAGGTCGCCTCCGGCCGGCCGGCACCGCGATAGGCGGCGGTGGGCACGGTGTGGGTCATGACGCCGCAGACCTGCGCCGCGATGGCGGGGATGTCGTAGACCCCGGCGATGCCGCCGATATTGCCGACGCCCCAGCCGGAGCGCCCCGAACAATAGGCGCCGATGTTGCAGTCCCACCGCAGTTTCAGGGCGGTGAATTTACCGCCGGCGTCCAGCGCCAGTTCGGCGGAGATATGCATCTCGCGGGCTTGCTCATCCGTGAGAAAACCCTCGGTGCGTTCCGAGATCCAGCGCACCGGGCGGTTCAACTTGCGCGCGGCCCAGGAGATCAGCACTTCCTCGATATGCACGCCGGATTTCATGCCGAAGGAGCCGCCAACATCGCCGGGGATCACGCGAATATCGGTCGGCTTGATGTTGAAGTTCTGGTTCGCCATGCCGTTGCGCAGGTTGAACGGCGACTGGTGCGCGGCGTGCACGACCATGCGCCCGTCCGGCCCGATCTCCGCCCAGACGCCGCGCGGCTCCATCGTGTTGGCGGTGCAGCGGGAGACGGTGAAGTCCAGCTTCGTAACGTGCGCGGCGGCTTTCAGGTTGGTTTCGACCGCGTCGGCATCGCCGCGCTTCCACAGGAAGCCGATATTGTCGGGGAATTCGTCCCACACCGGCGGGGCGCCGGTCTCCTGGGCCGCGAGCGGGTCGGTGACGACGGGCAGCTCGCTGTAGTCGATCTCCACCGCCTCGGCCGCTTCCTTCGCGGCGGCCAGGTTGGTTGCGACAACCATCGCCACGCCCTCACCGACGAAGCGCACCCGGCCGTCGGCCAGCAGCTTGCGGTGGGTCTTGGCGGAAGGGGAACCGTCCGGACGGGTAAAGCCCAGGCCGCCGGGGATCGGGGCGACGTCGGTCAGATCGTCCTGGGTGTAGACCGCGATGACACCAGGCATGGTTTTGGCCGCCGCCGTGCCGATCCGGTCGATGCGCGCATGCGCGTGCGGGGAGCGGACCAGGAACGCCACCAGCATGTCGGCAGCCTTGCCATCGGCGGCGTAGTTGCCCCCGCCCGTCAGCAAACGCACATCTTCCCGCCGGCGGACGGATTTGGTCTGCACTGTCGTCATGGTTCTCGTTCCCCGTGGCGTTGTAACGGAGCTTGCGGCCCCATCGGACGCAGTTTGCCACGGATGGGGGCCGGGGGGAAATTCCCGGGTGAGAGGTCGGTTAACAGCGCGATAAACGACATTTAACAGCGCATGCTGAGCCTATCAGAATTCTTGTGTGACCGTGCCGGTTACACAAGTATCGTCACTCACTTCTGAACCGTTCGCCGAACAGGATCGCGAACTGCGTCCTGGCGGCGGTCCATTCCCTTTGCGGCATCTTCCAGTTCTGGCTGACCGCAACCCACTATTCGATTCAAATCGAGGTTCGCGAGGCCATCGCGTCGGTCGAACGCCGCCGCACCCGCGCCGCCAAGCCGCACGCCGCCCCGCCGACGCCCAAAGCCGACCCGAGTGCCGATAAGATGCCGGCAGGCGCTTCGCACCCCCAGGCGGAACCGTAAAACAAAATCTGTACCGTCGTACCCCGCGCACAACGGAAACGGGGGCCGAATTTGGCCTGAGATGGCTGGGTCAAGCCCAGCCATGACGGGGCTGGGGCGGTCCAACTACCCCCGCGCGATCGAAAGCCCTAATGCCCCGGGTGGGACTTCGCGAGGGCCGCCTTCTGTTCCGCGGTCGCCTCCTTCTGATACTTCCCCTGCCATTCCTTGTAGGGCATGCCGTAAACGATCTCCCGAGCGTCGGGGTCGGCCAGGGGGATGCCGCGTTCTTCGGCGCTTTCGCGGTACCAGCGGCTGAGGCAATTGCGGCAGAACCCCGCCAGATTCATCAGATCGATGTTCTGCACGTCGGTGCGCTCCCGCAGATGATCCACCAGGCGCCGGAAGGCGGCGGCTTCCAGTTCGGTGCGGGTTTCGGCGTCGATATCTTGCATGGCATGTCTCCTGCTGATGCGGGGAAGATGGTGCGAAGGGGCTGGTTCCGCCATACTCAACCCGACCGGGATGGGAGCACGATAGCGCATGCAACTTGACGACGGTAGGGCACGCCAGGCGCTGCGGGCGCTGTTCGATGCAGCCGTGGCCGCGGCCGATCCTTGGGTAGTGCTGGCCGCGCACTTGCCGCCGAAGCCGACGAAAGGCCGCGTGGTCGTGGTGGGCGGCGGCAAATCCGCCGCCGTCATGGCCGCGGCGCTGGAGGGCGCCTGGCCGGATGTCCCGATGCAGGGCGTCGTCGTCACCCGCTACGGCCATGCCGTTCCGACCCAACGGATCGAGGTCATCGAAGCTTCACACCCCGTGCCCGACGCCAACAGCCAACTTGGCGCCCAAAGGCTGCTGCGACAGGTTCAAGGGCTTACGAAGGACGATCTGGTGATCGCGCTGATGTCCGGCGGCGCCTCGGCCCTGCTGGCCGCGCCCGCACCGGGTCTGACGCTGGCGGACAAGCAGGCAATCAACAAGGCGCTGCTGGCCTGCGGCGCCAACATCACCGAGATGAACGCCGTCCGGAAGCATTTGTCCGCCATCAAAGGCGGCCGCCTCGCCGCCGCCGCCGCGCCGGCTCGGGTGGTGACCCTGGCGATCAGCGATGTGCCGGGGGACGACCCGGCGGTGATCGGCTCCGGCCCCACCGTTCCCGACCGCACCACCTTCGCCGAGGCTCGGGCGTTGATCGCACGCTACCGTATCGTCCCCTCCCCCGCCGTTGCCGCCCGCTTGGCGCAGGATGCGGACGAGACCCCCAAGCCAGGCAGCCTGCCGCATACCGAATTCCGCATGATCGCCACCCCCCTGATGGCCCTGCGGGCCGCCGCCAAAGCCGCGGAAAGCCTGGGTTTTACCCCCCTGATCCTGGGCGACGCACTGGAAGGGGAGGCCCGCGAAATGGGCACCGTCATGGCCGGCATCGCGCGATCCATCCGTGACCACGGGTACCCCGTGAAGGCCCCGGCGGTGCTGCTGAGCGGGGGAGAAACCACCGTTACCCTCGGCGCCGGCCCGTACGGTCACGGCGGGCGCAACACCGAATTCCTGGCCGGGCTTGCGATGGCGCTGGACGGCGCCCCCGGCATTTGGGGCATGGCCGGGGATACGGATGGTGTAGACGGCATGGACGAAGTCGCCGGCGCGATTCTGACCCCCGACACGCTCGCGCGCCTGAAGGCCCTGGGCCTGGACGCCCGCACCATGCTGGCCGGGCATGACAGCCACACATTGTTCAAATCGGTAGGTGACTTGATCGTCACAGGCCCTACACTGACCAATGTTAACGATATCAGAGCCGTCCTGATCGGCTGAAAGACCGGATTATGGCCATCCAACCCAAGCTGCGCCGCCGCCGGCGCACGAAGATCATCGCCACCCTCGGCCCGGCCAGCGGCACGATCGAGGTTCTGACCCGCCTGTTCCAGGCCGGCGCCGACGTGTTCCGGCTGAATTTCTCCCATGGCGATCATGCCAGCCACGCCGCCCGCTTCGCCATGATCCGGGAGTTGGAGGCGAAATTCGACCGCCCCATCGGCATCCTGTGCGACGTGCAGGGGCCGAAGCTGCGGGTCGGGCGGTTCGCGGGCGGGCGGGTGCATCTGCAAACCGGCCAGAGCCTGCGCCTGGATTTAAACCCCACCCCCGGCAACACCCAGAGGGTGAACCTGCCGCATCCCGAAATCATCGAGGCCGCCTCGATCGGCGCCACCCTGCTGCTGGACGACGGCAAGCTGCGCCTGCGGGTGGTCCGCAAGCACGCCGACGCCCTGGAAACCGAGGTCGTGGTCGGCGGGCCCCTGTCCGACAACAAAGGCGTCAACGTCCCCGACGTTGTTCTGCCCATTCCCGCGCTGACCGAGAAAGACCGCGCCGACCTGGAGTTCGCGTGCCAGCACGGCGCCAACTACATCGGGCTGTCCTTCGTGCAGCGGCCCGAGGATGTCGCCGAGGCCAAAGCCCTGATCGCCGGCCGCGCCTGGACGATGGTGAAGTTGGAGAAACCCCAGGCCCTCGATAACCTGGACGAGATCATGGCGCTGACCGACACGGTTATGGTAGCGCGCGGCGACCTGGGGGTGGAATTACCGCCGGAAGAGGTACCGTTGGCGCAAAAGCGCATCGTCCGGCTCGCTCGGCAATTGGGCAAGCCAGTCGTGGTCGCGACCCAAATGCTGGAGAGCATGATCTCCGCCCCCGCCCCCACCCGCGCGGAAGCGTCAGACGTGGCGACGGCGGTGTTCGATGGGGCCGACGCAGTGATGCTGTCGGGCGAAACCGCCGCCGGGCAGTACCCCTACGAAGCCGTCAACATCATGGACCGCATTATTGCCCGGGTGGAGCAGGACGCCGGCTGGCGCGCGATGATCGACGCGTCGCGGGGGGAGCCTCGGGCCACCGCCGCCGGTGCCATCGCCGCCGCCGCCCGTCAGGTCGGGCACACCATCGGGGCCAAAGCGATCGTGGCGTTTACCGCATCGGGCAGCACCGCCCTGCACGTCGCCCGCGAACGCCCCGACAGCCCCATTATCGGGCTGACCCCGCAGATCGACACCGCCCGCCGCATGGCCGTGGTCTGGGGGGTGCATGCGGTCGTGACCCCGGACGTTCACTCCATGGGCGAGGCTGTAAGCCGGGCCGAACGGGTGTCCAAGACCGAGGGCTTCGCGGCGAATGGGGAGGACATCGTGGTCACCGCCGGCGTGCCGTTCGGCCGGGCCGGCACCACCAATGCACTGCGGGTAGCGACGATCGGGCGGTCCTGACGCCCGAAACCCAACTGTTTTCTGTTTCCAACCAATGCATTCCCACCTAGCATGTTGCTGTGCAACATGGGGTGACACATGGCGGTGGTCGAACGCTCCGATACGCCTGGATTGCTTAGCGGCTACGATCCGAACCGATGGTTCTGCGATCTGTTACGCCCTGGCCTGCCGCCCGATCCCGACATACAGCGCCTGATCGCGCGCCTGAACGCTATCCCGGCGGAAGCATTCCGCCGCCGTTCTTTGGACGTGGAGCGCGACTTGCTCGCGCGCGGCATCACCTTCACCGTCTATTCCAACGCCACCGAGATCGACCGCATCCTACCATTCGACCTGATTCCCCGGGTGATCCCTGCCAGCGAGTGGGAACGCGTCGAGCGCGGCGTCACCCAGCGGGTCAAAGCGCTGAACCTGTTCCTGCACGATGTCTACCACGATCAGAAAATCCTCGCCGACGGTGTCGTGCCGCGCGCGCTGGTGATGAACAATCCCGGCTATTGCCCAGCTATGACCGGTTTCGACGTTCCGCACGGCACCTATGTGCATGTCTGCGGCACCGACATCGTTCGGGACGAAACCGGTCGGTTCCTGGTGCTGGAGGATAACGCGCGCACCCCCTCAGGCGTCGCTTACGTGGTGGAAAACCGCAACATGACCCTACGAGTCCTACCCGACATCATGGCGGGGCTGCGGGTGCGCGGGGTCGACGACTACGGTGCTCGTCTTTACAAAGCGATGGTGGACATCGCGCCCGCGGGCGCGGGCGATCCCCGGGTGGTGGTTCTCACGCCCGGCATCTTCAACTCCGCCTATTTCGAGCATGTGTTCCTGGCCCGCGAAATGGGCGTGCCGCTGGTGGAGGGACGCGATCTGCTGGTGGAAAACGACCGCGTCTGGATGCGCACCACCACCGGCCTGGTTCCCGTGCACGCGATCTACCGCCGCCTGAATGACGACTTCCTGGACCCCGACGTCTTCCGACGGGACAGCCAGCTGGGCGTACGCGGCCTGTTCCAAGCCTGGAAGCGCGGCAATGTCGCGATCGCGAACGCGATCGGCACCGGCGTCGCCGACGACAAGGCGGTCTACGCCTACATGCCCCGAATCATCCGTTATTATTTGGGGGAAGATGCCATTCTGCCCAACGTCGAAACCCGCATCTGCGCCGAACCGGACGGGCTGGCCTACACTTTGGATCATCTCGCCGAACTCGTGGTCAAGCCGGTCGCGGAATCCGGCGGCTACGGCATGCTGGTCGGGCCGCACGCCTCCACCGCCGAACTCCAAACATTTCGGGCCCGTTTGCAAGCGGATCCGGCGAACTACATCAGCCAGCCGACGCTGAAGCTGTCGGTCGCCCCCACCTTGTGCGAAGACGGCACGGAACCGCGCCACATCGACCTGCGCCCCTTCGCCGTCACCGGCCGTGAAACCTGGGTGTTGCCGGGCGGTCTGACCCGGGTCGCGCTGCGCAAAGGTAGTCTGGTGGTCAATTCCTCGCAGGGCGGGGGGTCGAAAGATACCTGGGTGCTGGCATGAGAGATGTTTCCCCACCGTCCGAACTGATCGCCCGGCAAGCCGCGAGCGCCCTATGGCTGGGCCGCTACATGGAGCGGATCGAAAGCCTCGCCCGCCTGCTGGACGTGACGCGGACCTTCGCGGCGGATCCCTCGGCCTGGGAAGCGGTGACCCGCATCAACGACGACACCGAACGATTCGCCGCGGCGCACCCCGAACCGGACGATGCCAGCGTGGCCCGGTTCTATCTGCTGGACACCGCCAACCCGACCTCCATCCAGGTCTCGATCACCATGGCGCGAGAGAACGCCCGCACGCTACGGGCGCTGATCTCCACCGAAATGTGGCTACAGATCAACGTCTTCCACGTCCGCATTTGCGCCCTGACGGACCGCGACCTGGAACCGGACCGGCTGTCCGCCACGCTCACCATGCTAAAGGAAGGCACCCAAGCGCATATCGGCATCGCCGAAGGCACGCTGTACCGCGATCAGGTCTGGCATTTCTATCGGATCGGCTGCTTCCTGGAACGCGCCGATCAGACCACGCGCGTCCTGGACACCCGCTTCCACAAACCGCCGGACGGCTTGCCCGACAGCGAACGCGAGGGCAGCCATTGGCACACATTGCTGCGCGCCCTCGCCGGTTATCACGCCTACCGCAGGCTTTACCCCCAGGGCTACCGCCCGGACGAGGTCGCCGGTTTCTTGTTGAGCGACACAGCCTTTCCCCGCTCAGTCGGCCTGAATCTGGCCCAACTCGGTTGGCATCTGACCCGGCTTCGTACCGACCACCGTGTGCGCGGCGCCGCCGTAGCGCTGGAGCGGGTCGAGGATCTGAGCGGCATGCTGACGCCGGCCTCGGTGGAGGACCTGTTCGTGCGCGGCCTGTCGCCGTTCCTGGACTGGATGCAACGCCAGATCGCCGCCCTGCACAACGATATCGTTACCGGGATATGCGGCGAAGATTAGGCGAACACCGTTTCGGCGCTGACCGTCACCCGCACGTCCATCGATAGCGCGTCGTTGCTGCTGCCGTAATATGAGCCGCTGAGAGGAATCGCCTGCGCCGGATCCCGCGCGACGGCGACCCGGATCAGGTTGCGGCCGGCAGCGATTGCATTGGTGGGGTCGAATTCCACCCATCCGGCACCGGGCAGGTACACCTGTAGCCAAGCGTGCGTTTCGCCACCGCCCAACAGCATCGAATCGCCGAGCCGCGTCTCATCGTAGAGATAACCGGTAACGAACCGAGCGGCGAAGCCAAGACAGCGCACCGCCTCCATCATCAGCAGCGCGTAGTCGCGGCATGTGCCGGAGTGCTCCGAGAGAGTCCGAGCCGGGGGATTGGTCCCGTCCTCCGCCCGCCGGACATAGGCGAAATCTCGATGGATAGCCCCGTTCATGGCGTTGAGCAGGGCGAGCGTATCCGCGGTGCCGTCCTTGCTCAGAAAACCGCGCGCCCAGGCGCTGATCGCGCCATCGGGATCTGGATATTGGCGGGCGGCATAGGGGGCGAGGTCCGGGGCCTCCCCGGCCGGATTGAAAAACGGGTAGCGCCTGGCATCGGTGTCCAGGTCGAGATGCTCCAGCGGGACCGGGTAGTGCTTAACGCGGAACGCTGATTCGAAAACCAAGGTATCCGCCGTGTGGGTGTCGCCGAAGCGCGCAATGGCGACCGAGTTGCCGAACACGTCGTGCAGCCAGCGCACGCGGGCGATCGGGCTGATGGTCAGCGTGGTATCCAACAGGCGCAGGTCGTGGCTGTCCCTCGGGCGGAACATGCAGCGGTGCTCCCCGAATCGAACCGGTTGCCTGTAGCGGTACTCCGTGCGGTGCCGGACGACCAGAACAGTGCCGGGATCCGCCGGTAACAAGCCGGGCGCCTCGCAAATTCCGGTGCTGTCGATGGGACTGCCCTTTCTCGCTGCTGGGGAGCGCCGATGCTAGAACCATGGGGGTGGCGCGGCAACCGAAACCGGAGACTCTTTCAGGGCAATTATGCGCGCCCAGCCGTTCACGCCGCCGGCAATGGCCGTCCCTTGCGCGCGATGAACGCCGCCGCCGCCGTCGGCCAGGCCGTTCATCATGCCGATGGTGGGCTTGGTGCAGACGCTGACGTCGTATGAGGAGTGGAACGCGCCGCGGGTAGCGACGGTGAAGTAAAGCAAGAAACGGGCGGCGTTCGAATGGCGCCCGTGGCACTCCCCGGCGGACCGCACCGAGGGAACCCGCCATGCGCTTCCAATGCATCCCCATCGACCCAGAGACCGCCGACCGCTTCCGCCGCACCGGCGTGGACGACGGCGGCAACCCCATCCAGCATCGCGTGGTGGACGCCCCAGGCGCCCCATGCCGGCAATGCCTGCGAGACGCGGAGGTCGGGGAGGAGATGCTGCTGCTGTCCTGGCACCTGCCGCGCCCCCTAGGCATCTATTGGACGCCGAGCCCTATCTTTCTGCACGCCAAGCCATGCGCGGCGTTCCAGGAGCCGGATGCCATTGCCCCGATCGTGCGCACTCGGCTGGTCTCGGTCCGCGCCTACGACCGGGAGGGGATGTGCCTCTACGACCTCGGCGACGTGAGCGAGGGGACGGTTGTGGACGGTCTGCTGGCCCGCGCGCTGGCGGACGAGCGAACGGACTTCGTCAATGTGCACACCGCCCGGCCCGGATGCTTGCTGTGCCAGGCGGAATTAATTCCGTAAATGTAATTAAATAACCCGACCCCGTGATAACATTCGCGTTTGGGGGATGGTGCTGCCTGCCTGACAGGCGCTAGTCTGCCAGCGGCGTTTCATAGGCCGACGGCAGGAGGCACCACGGTGAACACCAGCAAAGCCAAACGACCGATTCGATTGGGCGTGTCCACGGTTGTCGTGCTCGGGCTCCTGGCAGGCTGCGACCAGGGCGCTATGTCCACTCAGACCGCTCGGATCGGCACGGATGACGGGTCGGATGTTTGCCGCCCCTACGTCGTGGCGCTGGATTCCACTGGCAACTACTTTGGCGCCGACATCGTGAAAGGCGCCGTGATCGGGGCCTTCGGCGGCGGTTTGGCCGGGGGGCTTCTCGGCGGCAACTGGAAAAGCGCGCTGATCGGCGCGGGGGCTGGCGCGGTCATGGGCGGGGCGACCAGCTACTGGATGGCCTTGCAGCAACAAGCCCAGGATCAGGCAGTGCTGGACGCCAGGGTGCGCGGCGATATCCAGCAGGAAAACACCGCCATCGACCGCACCCAACTCGCCTTCAATCAGGTGATGGATTGCCGCTTCCGCCAAGCCCGCGACATTCAGGCCGACTACACCGAGCACAGAATCGACCGCCCGACCGCCGTGTCGCGCATGAGCTGGGTCAAATCCCGAGCCCAACGCGACCTGGAAATCGCGCGCCGCATCGACGGCCAGATCGCCGGCCGTTCGGCGCAGTTCGAGGTTGCGGCCGATAACCTCAATCAGGCTCCCGCACCGGCCGCTCCGCCCGCCCCGAGGCCGGCGACCGTGCGTACGTCCGCCGGCCTAAAGCTGCGCCCCGACCCCTCCGCACCCGAAATTGGGACCTTGCAGGCACGCCAGCCAGTTACCGTCAGCGCCGTGCGGGACGGCTACGCGCTGGTGGAAACCCCCTCCGGTCAGAAGGGCTACGCCGCCGTGGATGCCATTTCCGGGCGTGGGCTGCCGACGGCGCAACCACGGGCCGACACCGGCCGTTCGCCCGACGACGTTCGCTCCCTCGCTGGCAGCAACGCCGCGCGGCGGGACGACTTCAACCAAAGCGTCTCGGTTTCCGCCAACGCCGTTTCGAGCGGCTTCGAACTGGCGTCATGACGGTGCTCGCCCGGCTGCTGTTCGCGGCCGGAACCCTGTTGCTGACATTACAGGGCGCCTTGGCGGGCGATCCCCCTACAGCCCCGTTCCTGCGCATCGAGGCGGGCGGGCACACGGGGGCCATCGCTCGGTTGGCGGTCGACGCGTCCGGCCGGATGCTGGCGAGCGCGGGCTATGACAAGACCATCCGCCTATGGTCCCTGCCCGGCGGCACCGAACGCGCCGTCCTGCGGCCGCCGATCGGCGCGTTGCAAGAAGGCGAAATCTACGCGGTCGCGGTGACGCCGGACGGCAAGCGGGTCTTCGCCGCCGGTGCTACGGGCGGTCAGTGGGACGGCACCTTCGCGATTTATCTGTTCGATACCGAACGCGGCACCCTGGCCGGATTGCTGGGTGGGCTCCCCTCCCCCGTCAACGACCTCTCGGTTTCTCCGGACGGTACCCGGCTCGCCGCCGGGCTGGCGCACGGTGGGGTGCGGGTGTGGAATGCCGCGACCGGTAAGGCGGTGTTCGAGGACAGCGCCTATGGCGGCCCGGTGCGGGCGGTCCTGTTCGACCGCGCGGGGCGGCTGTTCACCGCCGCCGCCGACGGCAAGCTCCGCACTTACGACGCTGCTGGCAAAAAGACCGCGGAGGCGGCTCCGCCATCCGCGCTGACACCATGGGGCCTGGCGCTGTCCCCCGACGGCGGCTTGCTGGCGGTGACCGCCGAGGTCCCAGACAAGGCCGGCAAAGCGCGGCTCGACGTGGTGTCCAGCCGTGACCTGCGCGGTGTGTTCGTCCCGGACACCTCGGGCCTGACGGGCGGCGGCCTGCTGGCGGTGAGCTGGATGGCCGACGACAAAGGCGGTGTGCAGCTCCTCGCGGCGGGGTATGCCAACAGCGCGGGCGGCTACGTCATCCGTCGCTGGGGCGATTTCGGCCTGGGGGGATTTGCCGACATACCGGCCGCGCACGACACCATTCGTCATCTGCTGGCGCTACCGGGGGGCGGCGCGGTCTATGCCACCGAGGACCCCGGTTGGGGCCTGATCGCCCCCGACGGCCGCGTCGCCCGGCCACCCCACCCGCCGCTGGCCGACCTGCGCCCCGCGCGCGAACGGCGGTTGGCGATCAACGCCGATGGTTCGGTGGCGGAATTCGCCACCGCCGCCGGGATGCAGCGTTTTGCCTCGAAGGAGCGGGCGCTGACCTCGATCGCCACGCCCGATCCCACTTTGGCGGCGGCGCGCACCGACGGGCCGGGCATGGCGCTGACGGACTGGAAAGACAGCAACGCACCCAAGTTGAACGGCCGGGTTCTGCCGTTGGACCGCAATGAGATCTCCCGCACCGCCGCACTGCTGCCGGACAACGGGGCCGTCCTGCTGGGCACCGACACTCATCTGCGGCTGTTCGCGCGCGACGGGCGGGAACTGGCCCGGACCGATGTCCCGGCGGCGGCCTGGGCGGTCACCCTTTCCGCGGATGGATCGGTGGCAGTCGCGGCGCTGCTGGACGGCACGATGCGGTGGTATGGGCTGGACCCGGCTGCCCCGCTCAAGGAACGGGCGGCACTGTTCGCGCATGCCGATGGCGTACGGTGGGTGCTGTTCACGCCGGAAGGGTTCTTCGACTACGCCGACCGGGGCGGCAGCGATCTGGTGGGGGTTCACGTCAATCGCGCCCGCAACCAGCAACCGGAGTGGATCAGCTTCTCCCAGGCCTATCGCGTTCTGTATGCCCCGTCTTTGGTGCGGGCGCGCCTGATCGGCCAGCCCGCCGCGGCGACGGCGAAATTGGCGGAACTCGGCGACATCGGCACCCGCCTGGCGCGCCAGCCGACGATCGAACTGCGGGAGATTTGCGCCCCGACCGGCGGCACCGATTGCCCGGTCTTGCGCGGCGCCACGGGCACACCCGCGCCGCTGCCGGCGAACGCGGCGACGGTGCGGCTGACGGTCCTCGTCGGTGATCGGGGTCTGGGCACCGGCGCGCTGGATGTGTTCGTCAACGATCGCAACGCCGGGCGGCGAGACGTCGCGGAACCCGGCAAACCCATGACGCTGGAGGTCCCCCTCGATCCCGGCAACAACCGCATCCAACTCCGCGTCTACGACAAGCAGGGGACGGTCTTCAGCGAAACCCCGGCGGTGACCCTGACGCCGCGCGAAGCCCCGACAGAGAAGGGCCGCGGCCGCTTGTTCGTGCTGGCGGTCGGCGTGGACAAATACACCAACCCAACGCTGACGCTGCGCTACGCCGGGGCCGACGCCCGTGCCTTCGCCGAGGAGATCAAGCAGGGCGCCGCGCCGCTCTATCAGTCCGTCAACGTGACCCTGCTGCTCGACCAACAAGCCACCCGAGCCGGCATCCTGTCTGCATTCGAGCGCTTGAGCCATGAAATCAAACCCAGCGACACCTTCCTGTTTTATGTCGCATCCCACGGGGTGCTGGATGAATCGACCGATCGCTTCCTGCTTGTGCCGCAGGACACAGCCGACATCTCAAGCTGGCAGGCCCTGTCGCGTCAGGCCATCGACGAGCCCACTCTGATCGCCGCTCTGTCCCGGATTGAGGCGCGCGACGCGCTTCTGTTCCTGGACACTTGTCACTCCGGCAAAGTGACCGCGGACAATCTCGCCAACATGGGGCACGAAACGGGCCGGTATCTGCTGGCAGCCTCCAGTTCCGTGCAGGAAGCGCTGGATAGCTACGACAACCGCAATGGGGTGTTCGCCTATGCCCTGCGGGAAGCCTTCACGGGCCGGGCTGGGCAGGACTCCGAAGGCAATATCGGCGCCTTGGCCCTGGGCGAATACGTCTCCCACCGGGTCGGCGAGCTCGCTCGGGAAAAGGGCCAGGACCAGGACGCGGTGTTCCGCACGGCGCAGCGGGAATTGCGATCGTTCCCCGTCGTGCGCACCGCGCCCAGGCCGTGATTCATACCAGCCGGCCGAATTTTTGACTCTCGTTCAAGCGGTCGGCCGGCTGGTATGGTATTGATTTCGCGCGCAGCCGCCACACCAACCCTGCGCGCATACCGGTCAGCCTTTCGGCCGACCGGTATCAGGCCGCCGGCAGCGGCCGCCCCTTGCGGGCGATGAAGTCCGGGAAGGCGTTCTCGGCTCGCGCGCCGGCCATGACGTTGGTGGCGTAGTCGACCTCGGCGGCGTACTGGCCGGCGAGGTCCTGGCCGAGTTGCTTCAAAAGCAGGGCTTTGACGCCCATCACCGCGCCACGGTGGCTGTTGGCGATCATTTTGCCCAGCCACATGGTTTTGGCGCGTAGTTCCGAACGCGGGACAAGATGGTTGAGCAGACCGATGCGGTAGGCTTCCTCGGCCTCGACCACGCGGGCGGAGAACAGCAGCTCCTTCGCGATGGGCCAGCCGACCTGGTTGGGCAGGCTCCAGGTGCTGTTGATGCGGCCGTAGGCGGCGGCGAGAAAGCGGAATTTGGTTCCCTCGCAGCCCACGCGCATGTCCATCGACGACGACAGAACGCCGGCGCCGCCGTAGGCCAGGCCGTTCATCATGCCGATGGTGGGCTTGGTGCAGGCGCCGACGTCGTAGGCGGAGTGGCCCGAACTCATCGCGGCCTGCTGCTCCAGCGTGTAAAGCTTATCGTCGGAGCGCTGTTCGTGGATGTCGCCGCCGGCGGAGAACGCTTTCTCCCCGGCGCCGGTGAAGACGATGCAGCCGACGCCGTCGTCGGCCTCGAACGCATGCATGGCGTGGTGCATTTCCCGCACCAACTGGCGATTCATGGCATTCAACACCTCCGGCCGGTTGAGGGTGATGATGCCGACGCCGTCTTCGACCGCGCTCAGAATACACTCATAGGCCATTGGATCCTCCTGTCTTTCGGTTGCCGCCACGGTAGCACGGGGGCTTTGTCCTCTGGTAGCGGTCCCATCCTCCCTGTAGTGTTCGGCCAAACGCATCAGGGGGATAACGCACATGTCTCAGCCCAACGTCTCGCGCCGCACCGTCCTTTCCGCCCTCGCGGCCAGCCCGGCCGTGGCCAGCGCGGCTGCGCAGGCGGCTGGCGATCTCGGGGCATCCGGCCTGGTCGGCACGCTGCAAGGCCCGACCATGATTACCGATCCGGCGAAGTGGCCCAAGAAGTTCAACGAAACGCCGATGCTGGCCGAATTGGTGAAGGCCGGCAAACTGCCGCCGGTGGAAAAGCGCGTCCCGGACGAGCCCATGGTGTGGCAGCCGCTGAACGAAATCGGCAAGCACGGCGGCACCTGGCGCCGCGCGTTTACCGGTCCCGGCGACGTGGAGAACGGCAACCGCATCAACTCCTCCGACAAGCTGTTTTTCTGGAGCGCGGATGGCAGCACGATCGTGCCGTCGGTGGCGAAGAAATACGAGCTCGGCGACGACGGCAAAACCTACACGGTGTGGCTGCGCAAAGGCATGAAATGGTCGGACGGATCGCCGTTCACCGCGGACGATTTCGTGTTCTGGTTCGAAGACCTTTACAACAACAAGGAAATCGTCCCGACGCCGATCCCTGATATGAGCCCGCGCGGCAAGCCCGGCCGCCTGGTGAAGGTCGACGAAACCACCGTCCGGTTCGAGTTCGAAGTGCCGTATTTCCTGTTCGAGGAGATGATGGCCGGCGATACATTGATCGGCGGCGGCCAGTCGGTGCGGCAGTCGCAGAAATTCACGTATGGCGCCTACTCCCCGGCGCATTATCTCAAGCAGTTCCTGCCGAAGTATTCCTCGGTCGAGGCGGTGAACGCCAGAGCGAAGCAGGAGGGTTTCGAGAACTGGGTGCAGATGCTGCACTTCAAGAAGGACTGGTCGCTGAACCCGGAACTGCCGACCCTCGGCCCGTTCAAGACGGTGCAGCCTATCACCAATGCAATCTGGCTGGCGGAGCGTAACCCGTTCTATTACGCGGTCGATACCGCTGGTAACCAGTTGCCGTATTTTGACAAGTTGCAGTTCACGTTGGGCGAGAACCTGGAAGTCATCAACCTGCGCGCCATGGCCGGGGAGTACGACGAGCAGGAACGCCATATGGACCTCAGCAAGCTGCCGGTGATCCTGGATAACCAGAAAAAGGGCAACTACACGGTGCATCTCGACCTCGGCTTCGCCGGGTCCGATTTCATCATGCAGGTGAACCAGAGCTTCGACGCCGACCCGGAAATCCGCAAATGGCTGACGAACGCCGATTTCCGCCGCGCGCTGTCGATGGGGATAGACCGGAACCAGTTGAATGAGACGTTCTGGCTGGGCGTCGGCACGCCGGGATCGGCGGCGCCCAGCGAAAGCTCCCCCCAGAATCCGGGCCCGGAGTGGCGCAAGAAATGGTCGGTGCTGGATATCGCGCAGGCCAATGCGCTGCTGGACAAGATTGGCCTGACCAAGAAGGACGCTCAGGGCTACCGCCTGCGCACCGATAATGGGGAGCGTCTGCGCATTCAGATCTTCGCCATCCAGGCCTTTTTACCCTATCCGAAACTGTCGGAAATGGTTGCCAACCAGTGGTCGAAGATCGGCATCCAGGGCGATGTGAAGGAGTATGAGCGCAACCTCGCCACCACGAAGATGCGCAACAATGAGCATCACATCTACGTCTGGAACAACGGCGGCACCGAACTGCTGTACCTGTTCCCCCGCCATGCCATCCCGGTGGACGCGACCGAGGCTTATATGGGGCCGAAATATGCGCTGTACTACGCCTCCGGCGGCACGCAGGGGGTCAAGCCGGACGATCCCAACATCCTGAAAATCTGGGAGTTGTTCAGCGAGGCCGCCAGCCTGAAGACCGATGGCCGCAACAAGAACGCCCAGGAAATCTGGAAAATCCTGGTCGATCAGCAGTACGGCATAGCCACCGTGGGTCAGTCCCCAGCCGGCCTGGGCGTGCGGCTGGTCAGCAACCGGCTGGGCAATATCGCGGGCCGGGTGTGCAACGCGCAGCATTGCCGGACCCCGGGGAACTCGCATCCGGAGACGTGGTATTTCAAGAGCTGACACGGTGGCGGCTGTCACGTCATCCGCCCATTCTCCCTTTCCGTCATCCTCGGGCTTGACCCGAAGATCGCCACCCGCACGAGCGGTTGAAGGTGTGCGCGTTTATTCCAGTCCGGTGCTGACGTTGGAGGGGGTGGCTGCGCCATGCTAGCCTACCTCGCCCGCAGGTTGCTGCTCGCTGCCATCACGACCTGGGCTATCACGGTCGTGACGTTCATCATCCTCCAGCTCCCGCCGGGGGACTTCGTGGACGCCTACGTGGCGCAGGCCTCCGCCATGGGGACCGCGATTTCGGCGGCGGAGGCGGATGCGCTGCGGCACGCCTATGGGTTGGATCAGCCGCTGCTGGTGCAGTACTTCAAGTGGCTGAACCTCGTGTCGCACGGGCAGTTCGGGCAGTCGTTCGAGTACGGCCGCCCGGTGACCGAGGTAATTGGCGACCGGCTCTGGCTGACCGTCCTGTTGTCGCTCGGTGCGATTATCGTGACCTGGACGCTGGCGTTGCCGATCGGCGTCTACTCGGCGGTGCGGCAATATTCGATCGGCGACTACGTCTTCACGTTCATCGGTTTCATTGGGCTGGCGGTGCCCAGCTTCTTGCTGGCGCTCATCGTGATGTATGTCGGATTGCAGATGTTCAACATGAATGTCGGCGGGTTATTTTCCTCGGAATACGCGCTGGCGCCGTGGTCGTGGGACAAGGTTTGGGACCTGATCAAGCATTTGCCGGTGCCGATGCTGATTCTGGCGCTGCCAGGCATCGCGCAATTGGTACGCATCATGCGCGCCAACCTGCTGGATGAACTCCGACGGCCCTACGTGATGACCGCCCGAGCCCGCGGATTGTCGGAGCGGCGCGTGATTCTGAAATACCCGGTGCGAGCGGCGCTGAATCCCTTCGCCTCGACCATCGGCTATCTGCTGCCATACACGGTGTCCGGCAGCATCATCATTTCGGTGGTGCTCAGCCTGCACACCGTCGGCCCGCTGCTGCTGCGGTCGCTGATTTCGCAGGACATGCTGCTGGGATCCACCATCATCCTGCTGCTGGGTATTCTGACGGTCATCGGCACACTGCTGTCCGACCTGCTGCTGATGTGGATCGATCCCCGCATCCGGCTGGGCCAGTTGAAATGAGCGACGTCGCTGCTCAGGACGGGGGCGCCGAAACCCGCGTTGCCATCGCCACCCAGCGACAACTGATCTGGTGGCGATTCCGCAAGCACAAGCTGGCGCTGGTCAGCGCCGCCGTCGTGCTGACATTCTATCTGGTGGCCGCGTTCGCCGACACCATCGCGTACAGCGAGCCGTTCGATACCGAGGCGGCCCGCAGCTATATCCCGCCGCAGCCTGTTCATTGGTTCGACGCCGATGGGCATTTCCGCCCGCATGTCTTCGCGCTGAAGGGCAAGCGCGACCCCAGGACGTTCAAGCTGTCCTACGCGCCCGACCCCAGCGAACCGCGCGACCTCGTGCTGTTCGGACAAGGCTACGACTACAATCTGTTCGGGTTGTTCCCCACCAATCGCCATCTGCTGGGCGTGCGCGACGGGCGGCCGCAGGACGCGTTGTTCTTGCTTGGGACGGATCAATTGGGCCGGGACGTGTTCTCCCGGCTGGTGCTGGCGACGCAAACATCGCTGACGATTGGACTGGTCGGGGTATCCATCAGTCTGGTGCTGGGGGTTCTGCTCGGTGGGGTTTCCGGGTTGTACGGGGGTTGGCTGGATATCGGCATCCAGCGATTGATCGAGATTCTGCGCTCGATTCCGACCATTCCGCTGTGGATGGGCCTCGCGGCGGCGGTTCCGACGGCGTGGTCCTCACAGAAGGTCTATTTCGCCATCACCATCATCATCTCGTTGATCGGCTGGACGGAACTGGCGCGCGTGGTGCGTGGCAGGTTTTTGGCATTGCGCGAGGAAGACTTCATCACCGCTGCCGAACTCTGCGGTGCATCGCGGTTACGCATCATCTTCAAGCACATGGTGCCCAGCTTCCTGTCGCACATCATCGCCGCCGTCAGCCTCGCGTTGCCGGCGATGATCATCAGCGAGACCACGTTGTCGTTCCTGGGATTGGGGCTGCGCCCGCCGGCGATTTCCTGGGGGGTGCTGCTGCAGGACGCGCAGAATTTGCAGACCCTGGGGTTGGCACCGTGGCTGCTGGTGGTGGCGCTGCCGGTGATCGTGGTGATCCTGGCGTTCAATTTCCTGGGCGACGGGTTGCGCGACGCGGCGGACCCCTATGGCTGAGCCCATCCTGTCAGTCCGCAATCTGCACACGCATTTCTTCGCCGACGAAGGGGTGGTGCGCGCCGTCGACGGCACGTCGTTCGATTTGTACGCGGGCCAGACACTGGGCATCGTGGGCGAGTCCGGCTGCGGCAAAAGCGTCACCGCGCGATCAGTCCTGCGCATTGTCGACCGCCCCGGCCGGATCGTCAGTGGCGAAATTTTACTTCGCCGCGCCGACGGGTCCGTTGTGGACATGGTCCGGTTAGCGCCTGACGGGCGGGAAGCCCGCGCCATTCGCGGCGGTGAGATCGGGTTGGTGTTTCAGGAGCCGATGAGTTCGCTGTCGGCCTTCCATACCATCGGCAACCAGTTGATCGAGGCTATTCGGTTACACGCACCTTTGTCGAAGAAACAGGCGCGCACGCGCGCCATCGAGCTGCTGGCGATGGTGGGCATTCCGCGCCCCGAGCAGCGGGTGGATGCGTATTCGTTCGAATTGTCGGGGGGATTGCGGCAGCGGGTCATGATCGCGCTGGCACTGGCCGCCGAACCTCGGGTTCTGATCGCCGATGAGCCGACCACCGCGCTGGATGTCACGACCCAGGCGCAGATTCTTGAATTGATCCGGTCATTGCAACAGGAGCGCGATCTGGCGGTGATCCTGATCACCCACGACATGGGGGTGATCGCGGAAATGGCGGACGACGTGGTGGTGATGTACCTCGGCAAGGAGGTCGAGAAAGGCCCGGTGGACGCGATATTCCATGCGCCCAAACATCCGTATACGCGGGCGCTGTTGCGCTCCATCCCCAATGTTTTGGCGGAACCGCGGGAGAAGCTGGCGACCATCGCCGGATCGATCCCGCACCCCTTCGCACGGCCCCGCGGCTGCCCGTTCCATCCGCGCTGCACCGAAGCGATCCAAGGCGTTTGCGACGTTGAATTTCCCACCGAAGTCGATGTCGGGGACCGGCAAGCGGCCGCTTGCCATCTGCTGAACAGGCCGGCCGCATGAGCACCGTGCTGGATGTCCGGTCGTTGCGGAAACATTTCCCTATCCGGTCGGGGCTGCTGAGCCGCGTGTCCGGCCAGGTCAAGGCGGTGGACGACGTCAGTTTCAGCATCGAGCGCGGCGAGACTCTTTCCCTCGTGGGGGAAAGCGGGTGTGGGAAAACCACGACGTCGCGCTGCATTCTGCGGGCGATCGCGCCCACGTCGGGCGAAATTCTGTTCCAGGGCGAAGACGTCGCCAAGCTGGATCGCAAGGCGCTGCGGCCGTTGCGGCGGCAAATGCAGATGATTTTCCAGGATCCGTTCTCGTCGCTCAACCCGCGTATGACGATCTCTGAAATTATCGGCGAACCCCTGCTGGTCAACGGTATGACCGATACGACTGAGCGCAATGCGCGCGTGGCGGAGCTGCTGGAACTGGTGCAACTGCCCGGTGCGTATCTGAACCGGTTCCCGCACGCGTTCTCCGGCGGCCAACGCCAGCGGATCGGCATTGCCCGCGCCCTCGCGCTGAACCCGTCGCTGATCGTGGCGGATGAGCCGGTGTCGGCGCTGGACGTGTCGGTGCAGGCGCAGATCGTGAACCTGATGATCGAGTTGCAGGACCGTTTGGGACTCGCGTGCCTGTTCGTGGCGCACGACTTGTCGGTGGTAAAACACGTCAGCCACCGCGTGGCGGTGATGTATGTCGGGCGGATCGTCGAAATCGCGCCAACGCGGACGCTATTCGCCACCCCGGGGCATCCCTACACCGAGGCGCTGCTATCCGCCGTCCCCGTCCCCGACCCGCGCCGGCGTGCCAGCCGGATCGTGCTGGAGGGGGATGTCGCCGATCCCTCGAACCCGCCCAGCGGCTGCCATTTTCACCCGAGGTGCCGGTATGCGACGGAGCAGTGCCGGGTCGAGACCCCGCCATTGGTGGAGATCGCACCGGGGCACGCGGTGCGGTGCCTGCGGGCGGAGGAGATTACGCTGAAGGGCGTGGGCGCGGGTTAGGCCTCGGCGAAGCTGACCAGGATCTGGCCTTCCTGCACCGTTTCTCCAGCCACGCAGTTCACGGCGGCGACGACTCCGTCGGCGGGGGCTGGCAGGCGGAAGACGGTCTTCATGGCCTCCAGGACGACCAGGATTTGACCTCGGGTGACGGCATCGCCCACGGCGGCGGAGACCTGGGTGACCTGACCGGGGATGGGGGCGATCAGGCGGTCGGCGCTGTCGGTTTCGTCGTCGGCCCCGGCGATGGGGTCGGGCAGGCGCAGGCGCCAGGTCTGGCCGTTGCGGCGTAGCGTGCGCGCTTCTGCGTCCCTTGTGACGTTCAGGCGTTCATGGACGCCGTTAAGGACAATGCCATTGCTATCGGCGGTGCCGGTGAAAGACGGGAATGGCGCGCTTTCGCCCGCCATGACGGGTAGGGTTAGGTGCCACTCACCTGACCGCCGGATCACGTGCACTGGATAGGCGATTTCCCCGTCCATGAACGCGAGCGTCCGGGTGGGTGTCGCGTTGGTCCACCAGCCATCGCGGGCGTGCCAGGGGGAGTAGGGGTCTGGGCTTCCCGTCGCTGCTTTCGCCGCTTCCTCGGCCTCGGCATGGAGTTCGGCCAACGCCATCGCGGCCAGAACCTCGGCCGGGGGCGTCCCCTGCCCTACCAGCAAAATGTCGCCTTCCCGTGCGATGAAGCCGGTATCGATGCCACCGACGGCGAAATCGGGGTGGGCGGCGATGCGGCCGAGCAGATCGAGGTTGGTGACGACCCCGGCGACGTCGCAGGCGTCGAGGGCGCGTTTCAGAATACGCAGCGCCGCCGCTCGGTCGGGGCCGTGACAGATCAGCTTGGCCAGCATGGCATCGTAATGGATCGACACCGAGTCGCCGGTGGCGAAGCCGGTATCGACGCGGACATCGTTTGGCATGTGGAAAAGCGACAGTTTGCCGATCGACGGAGAAAAATCGCGGGACGGGTCCTCGGCGTAGATGCGGGCTTCGAAGGCGTGGCCGTTCAGGTGGATTTCTGTCTGTGTAGCCGGAAGGGGTTCTCCGGCGGCGACTTTCAGCTGCCATTCGACCAGATCGAAGCCGGTGACCATTTCAGTGACCGGGTGCTCGACCTGGAGACGGGTGTTCATTTCTAGGAAGAAAAAGCCGTGGTCGTCGGCGACGAACTCCACCGTTCCGGCCCCGGTGTAGCCCACCGCTTTGGCGGCGGCGACGGCGGCGGCGCCCATGGCATCGCGCTGCTCGGCGGACAGTCCGGGGGCCGGGGCTTCCTCGATCACCTTTTGGTGGCGGCGCTGGGCGGAACAGTCGCGCTCGAACAAATGCACCGCGTTGCCGTTTGTGTCGGCGAATATTTGTACTTCGATATGGCGGGGGCGTTGCAGGTAACGCTCGATCAGCACGCGGTCGTCGCCGAAGGCGGAGGCGGCTTCCTGGCGGGCGGATTGCAGGGCGGATGCGAAATCGCCGGAATTTTCAACCACCCGCATGCCTCGGCCACCGCCGCCGGAGACCGCCTTGATGACGACGGGAAAGCCGATTTTCTCGGCCTGGGCGGCCAGGAAGGACGGGTCCTGGTTGTCTCCGTGATAGCCCGGCAGCAACGGCACCCCCGATGTTTCCATCAGCGTCTTGGCCGCCGATTTAGACCCCATGGCGCGCATGGCGGAGGCGGGTGGGCCGATGAACACAATCCCCGCCTCGGTGCAGGCGTCGGCGAAAGCGGGATTTTCCGACAGGAAGCCGTAGCCGGGGTGGATGGCCTGGGCGCCGGATTTCTGGGCGGCCTCGATGATGCGGGGAATGGACAAATAACTGTCGCGCGGGGGGGCGGCGCCGATGGGGTACGCTCGGTCTGCCGCCTGGACGTGCATCGCGTGCGCGTCGGCATCCGAGAACACGGCGACGGTTTCGATGCCCATGCGGCGCGCGGTGCGGGCGATGCGGACGGCGATTTCGCCTCGGTTTGCGATCAGGATGGTGTGGAACATGGACTTCCCCTTCACATCCGGAACACGCCGAACCGTGTCGGCTCGATAGGGGCATTCAAGGCCGCGGACAGGGACAGCCCAAGCACCCGCCGCGTGTCGGCCGGGTCGATCACGCCGTCGTCCCATAGCCGAGCAGTGGCGTAATAGGGATTTCCCTGCGTTTCGTATTGGGCGCGGATCGGTGCCTTGAACGCCTGTTCCTGTTCGGGGGTCCATTTATCCGAACCGGCACGGACGGTGGCCAATACGCCGGCCGCTTGTTCGCCACCCATCACGGAAATGCGGGCGTTCGGCCACATGAACAAGAACCGGGGATCGTAGGCCCGCCCGCACATCCCGTAGTTGCCGGCGCCGTAGCTGCCGCCGACGATCACCGTGATTTTGGGCACGTTCGTGGTGGCCACGGCGGTTACCAATTTGGCGCCGTCCTTGGCTATGCCGCCGGACTCGTATTTGCGGCCCACTATGAAGCCGGTGATGTTCTGCAAAAACAGCAGCGGAATGCCGCGCTGGCTGCACAGCTCGATGAAATGCGCGCCTTTCAGGGAGGATTCCGAAAACAGGATGCCGTTATTGGCCAGGATGCCGACGGGGTACCCGAAGATGTGCGCGAACCCGCAGATCAGCGTCGTGCCATAGAGTTTCTTGAATTCGTCGAACTCGCTGCCGTCCACGATACGAGCAATAATTTCGCGCGCGTCGTAGGGTGCTCGAATGTCGGCGGGGACGACGCCGTAGAGTTCGGAGGCGTCGTATTTCGGGGGCTCCGGGGTTTTCACCGCCACCGGCAGGCGTTTGACGGTGTTCAACCCACCCACGATACGCCGGGCGATCGCCAGTGCGTGCCGGTCGTTTTGCGCGTAGTGGTCCACCACGCCGGAGGTGCGGGCGTGCACATCGGCGCCGCCCAGGTCCTCGGCCGTCACGATTTCGCCGGTCGCGGCCTGTACCAAAGGCGGGCCGCCGAGGAAGATGGTGCCTTGTTTGCGGACGATGATGCTCTCGTCGGACATCGCCGGGACGTAGGCGCCGCCGGCGGTGCAGGATCCCATGACGACGGCGATCTGCGGGATGCCCCGCGCCGACATATTGGCCTGGTTGAAAAAGATGCGGCCGAAATGGTCCCGGTCGGGGAAGATCTCGTCCTGCATGGGCAGGAAGGCCCCGCCGGAGTCCACCAGATACACGCAGGGCAAATGGTTCGCTCGGGCGATCTCCTGCGCGCGGAGGTGTTTTTTGACGGTGACCGGGAAGTAGGTGCCGCCCTTCACGGTGGCGTCGTTGGCGACGATCACGCACTCCCGTCCCGCCACGCGGCCGATGCCTGTGACAATGCCGGCGCTGGGGACGTCCCCGCCATACAGGCCGTAGGCGGCGAGCTGCGACAGTTCCAGGAATGGCGATCCGTGGTCGATCAGGCCGGCGACGCGGTCGCGCGGGAGGAGCTTGCCGCGGGAGATATGGCGCTGGCGGGATATTTCTCCGCCCCCCAGTTCGGCTTCCGCCACCTTGGCGCGGAGGTCGTCCACCAGCGCGCGCATGGCTGCCGCGTTGGCGGCGAATTCTTCCGAACGGGGGTTTAGGTCGGAATGGAGCATGCGGGCCTGCGGTGGTTGACGGGATGTCCTCTACAGCCCCGCGCCGCAAAGGTCACGGCCCGGCGCGCACCGCCTTGGCGTCGGCTTCGGCGTCACGCCGTCTCCGAGAACAACTCCCGCCCGATCAGCATCCGCCTGATCTCGCTCGTCCCCGCCCCGATCTCGTACAACTTGGCGTCCCGCAACAACCGCCCGGTAGGGTAGTCGTTGATGTAGCCGTTGCCGCCGAGGGTCTGGATTGCCTCGAGCGCCATCCACGTCGCCTTCTCGGCGGCGTATAAAATCGCCCCCGCCGCATCCTTACGGGTCGTTTCGCCCCGGTCGCAGGCCTTGGCAACCGCGTAGACGTAGGCCTTGGCGGCGTTCATCGTGGTGTACATGTCCGCCAGCTTGCCTTGCATCAGCTGGAACTCGCCGATCGCCTGGCCGAACTGTTTGCGCTCGTGCACGTAGGGGACGACCGCGTCCATGCACGCCTGCATGATGCCCAGCGGCCCGGCGGCCAAAACCGCGCGTTCGTAGTCCAGCCCGCTCATGAGGACGTTCACGCCGCGCCCGACCGGACCCAACACGTTTTCCTCCGGCACCTCACAATCCTGAAAAATCAGCTCCGCCGTGTTCGACCCGCGCATGCCGAGCTTGTCGAGTTTCGGGCCGGTGGAGAAGCCGGGAAACGTCTTCTCCACGATGAATGCCGTCATCCCCCGCGACCCGGCGGCGGGGTCGGTCTTGGCGTAGATCACCAGCGTATCGGCGTCCGGGCCGTTGGTGATCCACATTTTGGAGCCGTTCAGCACGTAACGGCCGCCCTTCTTCATCGCCGTCGTGCGCATCGACACCACGTCCGACCCGGCGTTCGGCTCACTCATGGCCAGGGCGCCGACAGCGGTCCCGGCGATCAGACCCGGCAGATACCGGCGTTTCTGATCCTCGGTCCCATTCCGGCGGATCTGGTTGACGCAGAGGTTGGAGTGCGCCCCGTACGACAGGCCCACCGAGGCGGAGGCGCGGGAGACTTCCTCCATCGCCACCACATGCTCCAGATAGCCCATGGCGGCGCCGCCGTATTCTTCCTCGACCGTGACGCCCAGCAGGCCCATCGCTCCCATTTTGGGCCAGAGGTCCATGGGGAAGGCGTTATCCCGGTCGATCGCCGCCGCTCGGGGCGCGATTTCGGCGGCGGCGAAGGATTCCACCTGGCCGCGCAGCATGTCCGCGGCCTCCCCCAGGTCGAAGTTCAGGCCGGGGAGGCGGTTGGGGATGGTGGGCATAAGGGGTCCTTCGTCGGTGAACGCAGGCGATTGTAAGCCAAACGCGTCCGGCTCAATATGGGCAACAAAGCAACATAGGGAGACCGCCCATGACCCAACTCAGCTACAGCCATGGCGCATCCGATGTTCCGCTGCTGGGCGAGACCATCGGGGTGAACTTCGACCGTACCGTGGCGCGATGGGGCGACCGGCCGGGGTTGATTTCTTGCGCGCAGGGCATCTCCTGGACCTACCGGGAACTGGGCCAGAAGGTGGACGCCTTCGCAGCCGGACTTCTGGCGCTCGGGCTGCAACCCGGCGATCGCGTCGGCATCTGGTCCCCCAACAACGCGGAGTGGATCGTCTCCCAGTTCGCCACCGCCAAGGCCGGGATTATTCTCGTTAACATCAACCCCGCCTACCGGTTGTCGGAGGTGGAATACGCCCTCAACAAGGTGGGGTGCCGAGCGTTGATCACCGCCTCGCGTTTCAAGACCAGCGATTACATCGGGATGATGAACACCTTGGCGCCGGAACTGGCGCGATCCAAGCCAGGGCACCTGGAATCGGCCAGGCTGCCGCATCTGCGGACTGTCATTCAGATCGGGGAAACCGCGCCGGGCACCGTGGCGTTCCAGGATGTCTACGCGAAAGGCTCGGCCGCCGAACACGCCCGCTTGGCGGAGCTGGCGACCATCCTGCAATTCGACGATCCCATCAACATCCAGTTCACCTCCGGCACCACCGGCCTGCCGAAGGGCGCGACCCTCACGCACCACAACATCCTGAACAACGGCTTCTTCGACGGCGAAACGATGCACTACACGGAGGCCGACAAGGTCTGCATCCCCGTGCCGATGTACCATTGTTTCGGGATGGTGATCGGCGCGCTGGCCTGCG
This sequence comes from uncultured Acetobacteraceae bacterium, assembly GCA_903924985.1. Classification (GTDB taxonomy): domain Bacteria; phylum Pseudomonadota; class Alphaproteobacteria; order Acetobacterales; family Acetobacteraceae; genus Rhodopila. The sequence goes on along the minus strand of CAIYDT010000125.1, from coordinate 2,530 downwards.
TCACCCATGGCGCCGCCATCGTGTTCCCCGGGGAGGGTTTCGATCCGTTGGCGGCCCTGCAAGCCGTGGCGTCGGAACGTTGCACGTCCCTGTACGGCGTGCCCACCATGTTCATCGCCGAACTGGACCACCCGGAATTCAAATCCTTCGACCTGACCAGCCTGCGCACCGGCATGATGGCCGGCGCCCCCTGCCCCATCGAGGTCATGCGCCGCTGCGTGCGCGACATGAACCTGACCGAGATGACCATCGGCTACGGCATGACCGAGACCAGCCCCGTGTCCACCCAAACCGCCATCGGCGACCCCATGGAGAAACAAACCGGCTCGGTCGGCCGCGCCCACCCCCACGTGGAAATCAAAATCGTCGACACCGACGGCAAAATCGTCCCCCGCGGCGCCCCCGGCGAACTCTGCACCCGCGGCTACTGCGTCATGCTCGGATATTGGGACGACCAGGAGCGCACCGACCAAGCCATCGACAAGAACGGCTGGATGCACACCGGCGATCTGGCAACGATGGACGAAGACGGGTACTGCAACATCGTCGGCCGCATCAAGGACATGGTGATCCGCGGCGGGGAGAATATTTATCCGCGCGAGATCGAGGAATTCCTCTATCGCCATCCCGCCATCCAGGATGTGCAGGTGTTCGGCGTGCCGGATCAGCGGTTCGGGGAGGAACTCTGCGCCTGGATCAAAATCCGAGCGGGGATGACGCTGACGGCGGACGAGGTGAAGGCATTCTGCAAGGACCAGATCGCGCACTACAAGGTGCCGCGGCATATCCAGTTCGTTGAGGAGTTCCCGATGACGGTGACGGGGAAAATGCAGAAATTTATCATGCGGGAGAAGATGACGGAGGCGCTTGGGGTTACGGCGGCGGTTACGGCTTAGGGGTGCTCGGGGGTCACGAATGGGGGATGGGGGTGCGAGGGCAAGGTCCGGTTTGCGCCCATCTACGTCAATCCGGGAGGGAAGAGCCGCTCCCGAAACCGGTCATTCGTTCAACTTGCCGAGCAGAGACGATCCAGGTCACCCCCGAAGTACTGATCGGCGGCGGACCGGTGCTGTTGACCCAACGCCGTCCTTCAGACCGGAGAAAGCTTCCCGGCTGATCGACTGCCAGTCAGTTCGAACGCACGAGCAACATCGGCCCGAACACGGCCAGCGCGGACCAGCCGTAAGAAATCCAGGCTAATGGCCGACGTGCGAGGCTGTGCGGAACCAGCGCAGCGCGTCCGCGACCTTGTCGGGTATAGGGGCGAGATTCGGATCGAGCCGCAATGCGCGCCAGAGCGCGGGGTCGAGCGCGGCCTGACCAACTAGCGGAAGCTCCGGTTCCACCTTCTTCTGAATCTGAGCAACTGCGCCGGAATTCAACTGGCCCGCCCGCCCCGCAACTGTCTGCGCGTTTGGATCAGCGTGCTCGAAAACTCCATTGCATATCTGCTGTAGCCGGATCGGCAGGCCGGGATCGCGCCGCATCTCCGCCAAAACGGCACTGTTCAGGTACCCCACCAGGCCCAGCTTGATGAACAACGGACGGTTTGCGGGATCCAGAGGCGAAAATGCAAGAGAGCGCTTATCTTGCTTGACCAGCGCCTCAGCGATGTCGAACCAGATCGCGAGTGTCATACCGAACCGCTTGAGCCGGCGCGGGTTGGTGCCGAGTACGAATACGACCTTGTCCTGTTCCTCGCCTGAGAATCGATCCGCGAGGTTGGCGGTTGAAAGGATCGAGTATCCGTCGCTGTCGGCGAGCATCGGTAGGTCGGCCGACACGGTGATGGTCTTTTCAATATACTCATCCGGATCGACGATCGGCGGCAGCGGGCGTGAACCGGTATCGTTCTTGGTTGGATAACGCAGCTCGAGCCCTCGCCGAATCACTGCGCGATCCACAGCTACCACGTAGGCACATTGCGAAGCGTCAAGAAATAGCTTGATCGCCTCGAAGATGCCAAGGGCCGCTTCAGGCAGACAGCGATCGAGATCGTCGATCAACACATAAACCCTCCGCACGCCTGCGAGATCATGCATCAATTCCCGAAAGTTTTTGAGAAACTGTTCGATTGAGACCACCTGTTGCACCGCTCGTTCGATGGTCTTGCGCTGCAAGATCGAAGCGGCATTTTCGATCTGCCTTGACGTATTCTCGGCTTTGCCATCGGGCTCTTTTTTCTGGCCGAACAAGCCGCGTAGCCAACCTGCGGCCCCAGCCGCTGCACCACCGCCGACCCCCAGCGCCGCGGCCCCGATGGCAAGTTGCACGGCAGTTGTCGCTGCCGCAACCCAGTTCAAGTGCAAGGGTCCCTGCTCGCTGATGGTGAACCGCTCGTAAAGCGAGCGCTCCATCTCGTCGATCTTTTTGGTGTCGAACTTTGGGTTGCTATTGCCGCTCCTTTCGTCCTTAGCCCATCTTATTCACCGCATAGCAGGGATTCAGAAACGGGCATGGTACAACCATCTGGAATCGCTTAGAGATTGGGTGCTGACGCCACTCTCCAGCCCCGGACAGAATCTGCCAT
>CAIYDT010000124.1 GCA_903924985.1 uncultured Acetobacteraceae bacterium | reverse complement strand
TTCCTTCGGGATGCTGCCGTTCTTGCAGGCAACCGAGGCGACCTCGAACCCGTGGCTTTCCAGGATGCCCGACAGGACATAGGCGTGGTCGACGAAGCTGATGCAATTGGCGATGCCGATCTTGCGGTAGCCCATGCGTTTGGCGAAGTGCACGATTTCCTCGACGCGGGTCCATTTGCAGTAGCCCTCGGATTCCACCAGGGCGGACTCGTGGGCGATTTTGCGGGTTTCCGGATCGTCGTAGAGCGCGCGGGCCGAAGCCTGGGTGTCGGGATCGACCTTGCTGGGGCAGAAGCCGGGGCCGCGTTCCTCCGCCTCCCCGACGCGGCAGGCGCGCACGTTGGATGGGCAATAGGCGCAGGCTGGGTCGACGTAGGTCATCGGGATGCCTCCTCGGCTGTCACGCAGGCTGGCGTGACATGCGGATGGCGGACATTGATTCAAATCAACGCCCGGCGATGTGCCTATTCCGGCCTTCGCGCATCCCTGGCGCGAGATGCGCCAGCCGGATGGCGCTACTCCGCTAAACCCCGGCTGTTTCATTTACGGCGGCCTGGCGATGAGCCATTTCGGTCATGCTCTTTTGGAGGGCGTGTCCCGTCTGTGGTTCATCCGAGCCAATCCCGATATGCCGATACTCTGGCACGACATAGCGCTGCCGGTGCCGCACAGTCTCTGGCCCAGCTGGTGGGATGAATTATGGCAAATGCCAGTCTTGGACCGGCATGTTCATCATGCGATCCGGCAGCCGGCGCGGTTTGCCAAGATCGTTGTGCCCCGTCCAGGGTTGACCATCGGGGAGACGTTACACCTGGCCCAGGCGCGGCGGTATAAAGGGTGATCATGTCGGGCTCTCCCACAAAAACGTCAGCTCATGCTTGTTGTGGAACAGGTGCATCACCTGCCCGCCAGGGATGGCGGCGAAGGCCTCAGCCGCTTCATGCGCGGTTTCCCCCTGGAATTTGATGGTGCAGACGATGTGTTTCGCCGCCCCGGCCTCGATCCAGCGTTGCACGAGGGCAAGGAGCCGTTCCGGGTAGGCGATCACGTCGCTGAACAGCCAGTCCACCGGTTCTGGCGCCATGGCGAAGGCGCTGTCCTGTCGCCAGGTCACGCCCGGCATGGCGGCAACCTCGGGCGCCAGCGGGGCCTTGTCCACGGCCGTTACGGTGGCGCCAAGCTGCGCCAGCGCCCAGGTCCAGCCGCCGGGGCTGGCGCCGAGGTCCAGGCAGGTCTCCCCCGGTAGCGGCCAGCGGCGCAATCGCGCCAGCGCCTCCCACAGTTTCAGGTAGGCTCGGCTTGGCGGTCCGATGCGGTCTTCCACGAACAGGCACTCGCCGTTGACGAAGGGGCTGGTTTTGGTGGGGCTGGCCAGCATCCGGTCGGGGGCGAGCAGCGTCCAGCCGCCGAGGTGCGACGTTGGGGCCGCCGCCGGGAAAACCAAAGGGCGGACATGGACGGGGGGCAGACGTTCCCCGATCAGGGTCATGCGACGGAAAATCTTGACCGCGTAGGCCGCCCAGTTGCGCTGCATCGCCCGCAGCGCGTCGGCACCGGCCTTGATGGAGGGCACCGGAATTTCCACCGGCGCGGTCCAGGCGTCCAGCGCCCAGGCGACGGGGAAGGGTTCGTCGCGGGACAGGGCCATCAGCCCGTGCCACTGGTCGATGGTAACGCCGCGCCGGGTGAGTTCCTCGACCAGCTTGGCCTCGAAGCCCGGCGCGGCGAGGTAAGTGGAGCGGATCATCGGGCGCGCACCGCGGAGGCGCCGAGCAGGGCCCAGCCGATCATGAGCAGCGTGCCGCCGGCGGGGGCGACGCCTCCAGCCGCGACGCCTTTAAGCGCCAGGCCGTAAACCGAACCGCAAAACAGCACGATGCCGGCGGTGAAGGCGAAGCCGGCGGCGTCGGACCAGCGCCCGCCGCGCGGCGCCCAGATGCCGGTGGCGAGCAGCGCGAGGGCGTGCCAGCCCTGCATCTGCACGGCGCTTTCGACCATGTGCAGCGCCTTTGGCTCCAACCAGGCCAAACCGTGCGCGGCTAACGCCGCCATCGCCACGGCGCCCAGCCCCGCCAGCGCCCCTAATGCCATCCACAATCGACCCATAAATTTGGAACCCTTTGCCCCGGCCATCCGTGTGCCTATACCATTGCCGCATGCCACGCGGTGACCTGTTTCCCGAGATCGGAACCTACGAGACCGGCTATTTGCCGCTGTCCGAGCGGCATGTGATGTACTACGAGCAAGCGGGCAATCCCCGCGGCCGCCCGGCGTTATTTCTCCATGGCGGTCCGGGTGCTGGGGCCGGCGCGGTCCATCGCCGGTTTTTCGACCCGTCGGTCTGGAGAATAATCATTTTCGACCAACGTGGCGCCGGGCGGTCTCGGCCCCTCGGCGGTCTCTCGGATAACACCACCCCGCATCTGGTGGCGGACATCGAAATCCTGCGCCGGCATTTGGGCATCCAGCAGTGGCTGCTGTTCGGCGGCTCCTGGGGTTCCACCCTCGCGCTGGCTTACGCGCAGGCGCACCCCGAGCGGGTGTCGGGCTGCGTGCTGCGCGGCGTGTTCCTGGGGCGGCAGCAGGAGGTCGATTGGTTCCTGCACGGCATGGGCACCGTCTTTCCGGACGCGCACGCGGATTTCATCGGCTTCCTGACCGAAGGGGAGCGGGGCGATGTGCTGGGCGCCTATCTCCGCCGCCTGACCAACCCCGACCCGGCCGTGCACCTGCCCGCTGCTCGGGCATGGTCGATATATGAAGGCACATGCAGCACCCTGCTGCCCAGCCCCGAGACGGTGAATGCCTTCGCGCAAGACCGCACCGCGCTCGGCCTGGCGCGCATCGAGGCATATTATTTCGCGCACGACCTTTTCCTGCCGCCCGAGGGGCTGCTGGGTAGGATGCACCGCATCGCCCACATCCCGGCGGAGATCGTGCAAGGCCGTTACGACATGGTCTGTCCCGCGAAAACCGCGTTCGATCTGGTGGAGGCCTGGCCCAACGCCCGCCTGACAGTGGTGCCCGACGCCGGGCACTCCGCCTTGGAGGCGGGAATACGACGGGCGCTGGTCGCTTCGGTGGAACGGTTTCACGGCGGACGATAAAGGGAGTTCGGTATGAAAGTTGGCGTTATCGGCCTCGGCACTATGGGGATGGGGGCGGCGCTGAACCTGCTCCGCAAGGGGCACACCGTCACCGGCTGCGAAACGCGAGAGGCGGGGCGAGCGGAGTTTGTCGCCGCCGGCGGTGCGGCCGTCGCGTCCCCGGCGGAATTCCCCGCCGATCTGGAAGCGGTCGTGGTGTTTGTCGTTAACGCGGCACAGACCGAGGCAGTCTTGTTCGGCGAGGCTGGCTGCCTGTCCCGTATTGGCAAGGGCGCGGTGATTCTGTGCTGCGCCACGATCGCGCCGGAGGCGGCGCGCGGGCTGGAGAAGCGCATTTCCGAGGCCGGGTTCATGATGCTGGACTCCCCCGTTTCCGGCGGCAAAGTCGGCGCGCATGCAGGGACCATGACGGTGATGGGATCGGGGTCCGAGGCCGCCTTCGCCAAGGCGGGGCCGGTGCTGGAGGCGATCTCCACCAAGGTCTGGCGCCTGGGCGACGCCGTCGGCGTCGGCAGCACGGTGAAAATGGTCAATCAATTGTTGGCCGGGGTGCATATCGCGACGGCCGCCGAGGCTTTGGCGCTGGGTATTCGCGCCGGCGCCGATCCGCAAACGCTTTACGATGTCATTTCGGAATCGGCGGGATCGTCCTGGATGTGGCAGAACCGGGTGCCGCATATTCTGGCCGGGGACGATACACCGCTGTCGGCCGTAAACATTTTCGTCAAAGACCTGGGCATCGTGCTGGATCAGGCGCGCGCGCTGACCTTCCCGCTGCCGATGGCCGCCGCCGCGCACCAATTGTTTCTGGCGGCGGCGGCGAACGGGCATGGAGGAAAAGACGATTCGTTCGTGATCCGGGTTTGGGAACAGCTGACGGGGATCGAGCTGCCGAAGGGGGGAGAAGAATGAACGCCACTGACCTCGAAGCCAACATTATCCGCTTCGGCGATATCGGCGCCCGTAAATCCGCCTACCGCCCCCGCGACATGCTGCTGGAGCGTTTCGAGCGCGAGCGTTACTCCGTCATTGGCCGTCCCGCCGAAGGCACCACCGCCGGCACCGCGTTCGGCGGCCCGAAAGGCGGGCAGAAATAGTGGTGCGGACACGTAATCATACATCGGTATGCTCTCGTCATGGCCGGCGCCGGGGCTGGCATTGGGGCGAGCATGACGAAAAAATACCAAGAAACTGTTAACGTAGCGTCTCTTGCCGATATTTTATTTGCATACCATCATCCCCCGTATGACCGAACCGCACACCCGCCTGGAGTACCAGGCCAGCATCGACCGTCCTCGCCTTGCGCTGCCAGGCGGGGGAAAGGTCGCCGTCTTTCTGGTCGTCAACATCGAGCGTTGGGACATCGCGCGCCCCATGCCGCGGCAGGTGCTGACGCCGCCGCAGGGGGCCAGCGTTCTGCCGGACCTGCCAAATTGGGCGTGGCATGAGTACGGCATGCGGGTCGGGTTCTGGCGGCTGAAACAGGCGCTCGACGCGTGCAACATCGCCCCCACGCTGGCGATCAACGGCGCCGTCCCCGCCGCTTATCCTCGGGTGACGCAAGCCGCTCGGGACGCGGGGTGGGAGTTCATGGTGCACGGTTACCATCAGACCGCGACGCACAACGTGGAAGACCAGCGCGCCATGATCCGCGATGCGGTGGCCACGCTGACCGAGGCGGGCGGGCACGTCCCGGTCGGCTGGCTGGCGCCCGGGCTGACGGAGACGCTGGATACCCCCGATTTGCTGGCCGAGGCCGGCATCCAATATTGTGCCGACTTTGTCATCGACGACCTGCCGGCGCCGTTGCGCACCAGGCACGGCACCATGCTGACCATGCCCTACAGCGTGGAGCTGAACGATATCCCGATGATGATGATCCAGCACCACCGAGCGGAGGAGCTGTACGACCGCACCGTCGCGCAGTTCGACCGGCTCTATGCCGAAGCCGAAACGCAGGGAGCCAAGGTCATGGGCCTCGCGGTGCATCCCTACATCAGCGGGGTGCCGCACCGGATCGGCTGGTTCGAGAAGGCGCTGGCGCACATGGCGGCGAAACCCGGCACATTGTTCTGGCAGGGCCGGCAAATCATGGACTGGTATAACAAGGCAACGTCATGTCCAAAGGGATGAGTTGGGGCACGCTCAGCCAGGCCGAACGCGACGCGGCCTACAACAATCCCGCTGCAGTCCCCGACAGCCCGGCGCTCAACGCCGCTCGGGAGGCTGCTTCGGCACAATTCCGAGCGGCGCACCCGGAACATCTGGACCTGCGGTATGGCCCGCGCGAGAGAAACACCTGGGACCTGTTCCCCGCCGCCGATCCGCACGCGCCCTGCATCGTGTTCATCCACGGCGGCTACTGGCAGCGTAACAGCAAGGACCAGTTCGCCAATTTGATCGCTGGACCCTACGCTCGGGGTTGGTCGGCCGCGCTGCCGGGCTACACGCTGGCGTCGGACGCTTCGATGACCGAGATCGCGGCCGAGATAAACGCCGCTCTGGATTGGCTCGCCGCCAAGGGGCCCGCTCATGGTATCGCCGGGCCAGTCGCGCTGTCCGGCTGGTCGGCCGGGGGGCATCTGACGGCGCTGTGTCTGGGGCATGCGTCGGTCGCCGCCGGCCTGGCGATTTCCGGCATTTTCGAGCTTGGGCCGGTGCGCGACACCTATTTGAACGAAAAGCTGCGCATGACGGACGCGGAAATCGCCGCCCTGTCGCCCATGCGTCTGCCGATGGTGAACAAACCGCTGGCCATCACCTACGGCACGGCGGAACTGCCGCCGCTGGTATCCGACAGCCGGGACCTGCACGCACTACGCTCCGCCCAGCATCTGCCGGGTGTGCTGATCCCGGTGCCCAGCGGTAACCACTTCACCATCGTGCATGAGCTGCGGGACGCCGACGGCATCCTGACCCGGCAACTGGACCTGCTGCTTCCCAAATAAAGATTGAACCCGGCGCGCCGCGTGCGTTAGCCTTTCGCACGGACCGTAAAACGCGCGGTTGGTCCTTGGCCAGCACATCCGGCCCCGCGCACGCCGTGCCTCAAGCCGACCCGACCGCGATCTGTACCACGCCCCGCCTGGTTCGTTTCGTCTGACGTCGCTATCGAGCCTTGAAGGGACCTGGATACGCAGCCTCGCCGGCCGGCGTCGTTGGCTTGACGCGTGCGTTAACCAACGAAGGGCTTCTGGGAGGCACAGTCCAATGCTGGAACATCTGGAACGGCAGCAAACGCTGACCGCGAACCAATGGAAAATCTTCGTCGCCGCGATGGTTGGCGACATGCTGGATTTCTTCGACTTCTACCTGATCGGCTTTGTCCTGGCCTTCATCATTGGCGGCTGGCACCTGACCTATGGCCAATCCGGGGCCATCCTGCTGGCATCAGGCATCGGGGCGCCGCTGGGGTCACTCTTCTGGGGCTGGATGGCTGACAAGATCGGGCGGCGGAAGGTGATGATCCTGACCGTGCTGAATTTCTCCTTGGCGACCGGCGCGATGGCGATGACGCCGCACGGGGGATGGCTGTTCCTGTCCATCTGCCGCTTCTTCGTCGGCATGGGTGTGACCGGCCTTTACACGGTGGACGTCGCCATCGTGCAGGAGTTCGTGCCGGCCACCAAGCGCGGCTGGATCACCGGCCTGACCACCAGCCTGCTGCCCGTTGGCACGCTTTTGGGTGCCATGGCCGGCACTTGGCTGGAGCCCTCGATCGGCTGGCGGGGCCTGTTCGTCGTGGGGCTGCTGCCGGCAGCGCTGACGTTGCTGATCCGAGCCTGGGTGCCGGAGTCGCCGCATTGGCTGATTGGCAAGGGCCGAACCGAGGAGGCGCGCCAGTCCCTCGCTTGGGCACTGATGGTCGATCCCGCGTCCATCCAGCTTCCCGCCGTCGCCGCCAAGGTGGAGACGGTGCGATGGACAGAACTGTTCAAATACCCGCGCAGCATGTTCGTGGCCTGCCTCACCGGCATCAGCCAGACTGGCACCGTCGGGCTGACCCTGTGGCTCACGACCCTGCTGGTGCTGGTGCTGAAAATCAGCCCGAACGAGGCATCCTATATGATCATCTGGTTCGGCGGCATCGGGATCTTTGGGCGGCTGTTCTGCTCCTGGCTGTCGGACGCGGTCGGACGCCGCCCGGCGGTGGTGTTCAGTTGTGCAATGGCGGCGATGGCGATGTCGCTCGCGGGCTATCTGAGCGACATCTACATTGCCGGCGTCTCAATGTTCTACGCGCTGATCCTGGTGCAGAACTTCTTCGGCAGCGGCCAATATGCGATCGTAGGCCCGTATATGGCCGAGGTCTGGCCGTCGAAGCTGCGCGCCAGCGGGATGGGGTTCGGTTACGGTTTCGGCAATCTGGGTAAATTTATCGGCCCGGCCGGGCTGGCGGTGATCGCCGGATCGGACAATTTCGTGTCTCCGAAGGCGACACTCGACGCGCTGGTGCCGGCGATGAACTATTTCGGCTTCTGGTATTTGCTGGCGGCCGCGGCGATCTGGTTCATCGGGTTCGAGACGCGCGGACGGACGATCGCGGAGATCGACGACAGCCTGACGGTGGCGCCAGCGGTGGTGCGGCGGCGTTAGGCGCCGCCGGGAACCCACAGCACCTCCCCGGATCCGTTGCCGTTCAGCACGCGCGCCAGCACGAACAGGTGGTCCGACAGGCGGTTCAAATACCGGACCACCGCCGGGTTCACGCCCTCTACCCCTATAACCGACCGTTCGGCGCGGCGGACGATGGTGCGCGCCATGTGAGCATAGGCGGCGCTGTCGCTGCCGCCGGGCAGGATGAAGCTGGTTAGCGGCGGTAGGGCCTCGTTCATCGCCTCGATCTCGGCTTCCAGCCGCAGCACCGGGGCGTCGGTCAGGCGCAGGCGGTCGCCACCTTCACCGGGGACGCACAAATCGGCACCGAGGTCGAACAAATCGTTCTGTATCCGGGCAAGCATGGCGTCGGGCTCGGGTAGAGCACGCGTATGCAGCCGCAGCACGCCGATCGCGGCATTGGCCTCATCGACCGACCCGATCGCCTCGATCCGGCGGCTGTCCTTGCGAACGCGGGCGCCGTCGCCCAGCGAGGTCTCCCCACTGTCGCCGCCTCGCGTCACCACCCGGTCGATCCGCACCATGCCGACGGTCCCCTACTCGAACGCGAACGTGAAGTTCATGTGAAAATCGAACGGAATTGGCAGCCCGTCCTTCACCGCCGGGACGAAGGTCCACTTCATCACGGCGTCTTCCGCGGATTTGTCCAAGAGCGCGTAGCCGGAGCTGCGTTCCACGTCCACGCCTGATGGGAGGCCGGAGGGGCCGACATGGATGACCAGCAAGACCACGCCCTGCTGGCCGCGGATGGCGGCTGCCTCGGGGTAGATAGGCGGGCGGTTGCGCGCCTTCTTGTCCGGGGTGGCGGGGATGACGTTGGAGCCGGTGACGATCGCGTTCGACTCGCTGTCGGTGCCGCCGATGTTGATCTCGGGTACCGCCGGGTTTGGCGCGGGTTTGGCGGTTTCGGCCGGCTTCGCCGGCGGCACGGGCTGGGTAGGCTGGGACGCGGCGGGGGTGGGCAATGGTTCCGCCTCGGCCCGCGGCGTCGGAGGCGGGGGTTGCGGCCGGGCTTGTTCGGCTGGCGGCGGGTGCACCTCGGTCTTTCCCGCGCCCTTCTGCTCCTCCATCACCAACTCGACCGCCACGGGTTTATCCGGCGCCTCCGCCAGCGGCACCGGCCGGCGCGCGAACAGCAAGATACCCACCACGATCGCCAGATGCAGCGTCACGGAAACCAGGCCGGCAATGCGCAGGCGGGGCGACATCAGGGCGGCAGCAGCCTCGGGGCGGGGTCGATCCCGGCACGCATGCCGAACGCGGCGGCGGCGGCCGGCAGCGCCCGCTCGGCCGGCAGATCGGCCAGGACACGACCCTCACCCAGCACCACAACGCGGTGGGCATACTGGATCGCCAGATCGATCGCGTGGAGTACCGTCACCACCGCGCGACCTTCCTCGGCCGCGCGGCGCAGCAGCCGCATCACGTCATGCGCGGCGGCGGGGTCGAGATCGGCGGTCGGTTCATCCAGCAGTAGCACATCCGGCTCCGTCGCGAGCGCTCGGGCCAGCATCGCCCGCCTCGCTTCCCCGCCGGAGATGCGATCGACCCGGGTGTCGCGCAAGGGCGCGATGCCGCAGGCCTCCAAGGCGCGTTCGATCGGGGTCTGTGCGGCGTCGCCATGGGGGATGCGCCCGAGCGCCACGATCTGCCCGACCGTCAGGCCCCAGGCGGACGTTGCGCCCTGCGGCACATAGGCGACGCGGCGGGGGTCGGGCTTTTCGAAGCCCGGTAGCAGCCCGGCCAACGCCCGCAGCAACGTGGTTTTCCCGGCGCCATTGGGGCCGCATAGCGCCACGAGTTCCCCTGGCGTGGGGGAAAAAGTCACGTCGCGCAGCACCACCCGCCCCGCCAGCGACAGGGTGCGGTTGTGCAGGGTGGGCGGGTCTTGCATCGCGGCCTTCTACACCATCCCCGGCGCCGCCAATACGCGCAAGTAGTTGCTTGACCGATAAGGAAACCTCCCGCGAGATTCCGGAAAGCGGAGGATTCCGGCCATGAGCGACAATCTATCTCAGACCCGTAGCGAGTACGACCGGATGATCGACGAGGTCACCTTCAAGCGCGACCTCGATGAGGTGCATCTGCTGCTCGACCACGTGTCCGGCCAGACCGACACGAGCCTCGCGAGCCTGAAGATCGCCGACGAAGCCGATCCCGAGGGCAAGAAGATGCTGTCCACACGCGCGATCGTCGAGCGCATCACGCAAATCCATTACCCCGCCGGACGGCGGTACCGCCGGGAAAAATGCCGAGGATGCGGCGTTCCTGCTGACGGTGCTGCTGGTGCCCACGGGTTCGGTCGCCGCGGTGGCGGTCGGGCTGTTCTATAGCCCCAACGGGACGGGGTCGGCGGTCCGCCGCGTCCCTCAAAATGGAATCTCCACCTCCAGGCGCCAGCGGAGGGCGCCCTGCGGACTGGCCGGCGTGGTGCCGAACAGGTAGCCGATCTCGTATTTCAGTTTTCCGCCACGCCCCAGGCCGAGGTCGTTCAGGCGTAGCGACCCCACGCCGACCGGCCCGATCATCAATTGTTGCTGCGACAGCTTCGGGCTGGAACCGAGGGGACCGGCGTCGCCGTAGATCTCGATGGCGGGGGACAACGGCTGCCAGATGTTCCAACGGGTCTGCCACGCATAGGTGAAATCCAGGCGTTGCGAGGTCTGATCCGGTCCCAACTGCCGGCTGAAGAACAGGTTGAGGGTGTTGGTCGTGGGCCCGATATCCTTGGCGATGACCGGCCCAAACGTGACCTGGTTGGAGGCTGCGTAACGCCCCCGCGTCAGCGATTGGCCGTACTCGATGTAGAATCCGAAATCGGCGAACGCCTCCCCGGGTTCGGTGAGTTGGAACATATTCTCGGTCACGATTTGGGTTAGCAGTGTCGGCTGGCCGGACCCGGAGTCACGTTCGAACCCGAGTTCAACCTCGCTGTGCCACCAGTTCGTCAGGCCGGTGCCGAGTTCTAGCGTGTAGCTGCGAGCCCCGTTAGCATCCGGCCGGCGGTCGAACACGGCGGAGCCGTTGTGCTCGATTTCCAACTCCCCCAGGTCGATTTCGGAGGGGGACACCACGCGAAAATCCGCGCGGGCCGCCAGCGGCGCCAGCAGGGCCAGCGCCGTTAAAGCAACCGGAAAATGTTTCATTTTGCTACCAGTATGCCTTTCGCGGTATCCTGATGGAAGTCGCCAAAGAACTTGTATTCTCCGGGCTCTAACGGGCCGAGGAACACGGTGATGGTCTGGCCGGGTGGCACCAGCTTCTCCCGGTTCAGTTGCGTGCTTTCGAATTCGTCCGCGGTGTCGTCGTTGTTCTTGACCAGCAAGCGGAATTTCACGTGCGCCGGCACCTCGATTCGATCCGGCACGAAACGGTGTTGGCGGAACTCGAGTTGGATGGGTTCGTCTGCCCGAGCAGCAGGGGCGCCGACGACAAGGGCGAGCAGCGCGGCGACGGTGACCAGCCGGGTACGATTGGGTCGCCCGATCGTGCGGGACAGGATCGTCAGCACCGCCAGCGTTCCGACCCAGGCGGCGAGCTGGATACCCGATGGCCGCGCCGAGTAGCCGATCAGCGCGTGCAGGGCTTTCCCGGCGATGCTGTTATCCTCAAGGATGAAGCTGGTGTCCCACAGATGCTCCCCCCATCCGGGCAGAATGTCGGCGGCGTGCAACACCGCGACGGCCTGGCCGGCCATTCCGGCGGCAAGCAGGGCGATCAGCCCGTTGGTCACCTTGAACAGGCGATGCAGCGGAATGGCGAGCAGCCCGCGATACAGCATCCAGGACATACAGCCGGCGAGCAGCAGCCCAGCGACGCCGCCAATGACCAGTGACACCGCGCCGGTATGCGACGCGACAACGACACCATACAGGAACAGCACGACCTCCGCCCCTTCGCGCATCACGGCGACGGCGACGACCCCGGCCAAAGCGGCGAGGGAGCGTTGTCCGAGCTGCACCTCCTTGCCGACCTGACGGAAATCCGCGGCCATTTGCTGTCCGTGGTGTGACATCCAGACGACATGCCAGGTCAGCATGGCGACCGCGAACAGCAGGATGGCGGCGGTAAACGCCTCCTGTCCCGTGCCCTCGAAGGCATTCGACAGGGCGCCGGCAAAGACCGCGACGAGGCAGGCCCCCGCCAGACCGGCGGCGATTCCGGCGGAGATCCAGCGGCCTCGGCCTCGCACACCCGCGGAGGCGGCGAGGACGATGCCGACGATCAGGCCGGCCTCCATCGCTTCGCGGAAGACGAGGATCATACTGACGAGCATGCGGTTCGGTCTCCAACACTGCAATTGCGAGTTACTCGCAACTGAGGCGTACATAAGGCCTGTCGGACTGGTACGCAAGAGGGGCGCGGGGTGCCTGCGGGGCAATCGGGTGACTATCTCGCAACGAAAATTCCGGGGCTTTCCGGCCTCTCCGGCACCGCCAAACCGGAGGTAAGACCGCTTATACTCACCACGAAGCCACGAAGCCCACGAAGACGATGCAGGGGGCGAGGGCAGCAGGCAGCGGTTTGGCGGCAATTCGGCCGGCACCGCACACATTGACCTGATTGGCCGTGCGCCGGAGAAGCCGGCCCGAAGGCCAGAGCGATGTCCGCCTTCAACGCCGGCTGGTCATCCTTCGCTGAACGCGGCCAGCAGGTGAACACCGGTCGATTGCGCCGTGGCACTGCCGCGCAGGCGCTTGCCCGCCGCGCGCCGGTGATCGGGCACCGACGAAAAGCCTCCCGGAGGCAGCCAGTACCAGCCGATACAGACGCCATGTGCGAACCCTCCTAAGCGATTCGCTCGTTAGCCTGAATCGTCAAATGGCCGCACCGCTACAAAAATCGGCACAAGGGCTGGGGAACCGAATCGCCCTGGGCGGAACAAGTCCTCATGCCGTCATCGGCTGCGCCCTCACCCCACTAACGCGGCCGCGATCCGCTCCCGCGTCAACGGCATATCCCGCACCCTGACCCCCAGTGCGTGGTAAACCGCGTTCCCGATCGCCGCCGCCGTGGGCCCGAACGTGCACTCCCCCATCCCAAGCGTCGGCAAGTCCGGCGCATGCACGATCTCGGTCGAGATCTCCGGCACTTCGGAGAACGTCATGATCGGGTAGGACGCCCAGTCCAGCGACGTGATCCCCGCCCCGTCCAGCGTCACCTGCTCCTTCAACGTCATCGACGCGGCGTGGATGATCCCGCCCTCCACCTGGTTTTTCGCCCCGTCCGGGTTGATCACCAGCCCGGCGTCGGCGCAGCACCAGACGCGCTTCAGGCGGATTTCCTGGTCCACCTCCAGTTCCACCGCCACGCAGGCGTAGGCGGCTTTGTTCTTGTACCGAGCCCATGCCAACCCGAGCCCCCGGCCGGTGCCAACCGCCCACCGCGAAGCCCAGCCGCAGCGCGCCGCCACGTTCTCGATCAGATAGCGGGCGCGGGGATCGGACAGCAGCGACAGCCGATACGCCACCGGGTCCATGCCGGCGCGCTCCGCCAACTCGTCCATGAAACACTCCATGGCGAACACGTTCGGCAGCGCTCCGAGGCCCCGCAACGACGACGTCCGTACCGGCGTCTGCAACGCCAGATGGTGCACGATGCGTTTGGCCGCGAAATCGTAAAGCGGCGTGCCATTCCGCGTCCCCCCACCGCCATTGGCTTCCGGCGGGTCGCCGGCGCGCGCGGGGGGCGGTGGGTTAGGCAGCGCCTCCTGCGCCAAAAACAACCCGCCGTAGATGGGCCGTTGCACATGGGAACCGGCCCAGACCTCGGTTGTCCAGTCCACCGGGCGGCCGGCCGAGTCCAGTTCCGCCGCGATGCGGGTGCGGTGGGCAGTAGAGACAGGTTCGAAGCCGAATTCTTCCTCCCGCCGCCACTGCACACGGATGCAATGACCGGGGATCTGCTGCGCGATCACCGCCGCGTCCAAAGCCGCGTCATCCGCGCCGTTATGCCCGTAGCAGCCCGCGCCGTGCGCGTGCCGCACGATCACGTTGGCGACGCTCAGGCCCAGGATCTCGGCGATGCTGTTGCGCAAGGGATAGACGCCCTGGGTGTGCGACCAAACCTCCATATGTCCGTCGCGGAATTCCGCCAGGCCGCAGGAGGGGGCCATTGCCGCGTGGGCAACGAAGGGGCGTGAATAGATGGCGGTGACCACTTCGCCCGTGTTTGCGATGGGGGCGTCCCCGATCAGGCGGTCGTCGGAGGGTTGGCCCACATACCAGGCCGCTTCGCCGTGTGCTGGCGTCAAGACCCGCGCGCCTTCCCACTTTGCGTGCGATAGCGCCGCCACCGCCGCCCGTTGCACAACGGTTTCGTCAATCCCGACGAAGGCCACGAAATTGCCCACCCGCACCGTTCGGAAATCGCCCCGAGCCGCTCGGCGTATGGCGGCCTCGTCCAAAGAGACCAACTGGGCACCGCGGGAGGGTTGCCGCAGCACGCGGGCATGCAACATGTCGGGGCGCACGATATCATGGATAAAGGCGGCGCCGGAGACCTTGGCGATCAGGTCCTTGCGCGGCACCGGCTGCCCCACCACGCGGTACGCCGACGGGGATTTCGGTACCACCGACCCGGTGATATCGGCTGCGTAATCGGCGTCGCTCACAAAACTCCAGTAGTCGTGGCCGGTGGGCTGGGCTTCCAGCAGGAACGACCCGTCCTCCACCGTAATGTCCCCCGGGCTGCAATTCAGCCGCTGCGCCAGCCGCGTCAGCACCCGGGACCGCAACTCGGCCGAGACCAGGCGGACGGAGCGCCCGGACACCTCGATAGACTGGGAAGAGCTGGTTGATCCCTCGTCAGGCGCATCGGCTGTGTCGCCGGCCAGGATGTTGACCCGGTCCACGTCGATATCGAGTTCCTCGGCGGCGATCTGCGTCAGGGCGGTCAGCACGCCCTGGCCGATCTCCACCTTGCCCACGGCCAGACGCAGGGTGCGGTCGGCATCGAACCGCAGCCATTTCTCCAGTCGGCGGTTGTTCAGGATGCTCAGCGGCAGGGTGTCGCTCATGACGATGCTCCTTCGCGGATCATGGCAGCAGCTTTTTCCACCGCTCGGAGGATGCGTGGATGCGCCCCGCAGCGGCACAAGTTCCCGTCCAATGCAGCGACAATGTCGGCGCGCGATGGGGACGGGTTGTGATCGAGCAACGCCTTGGCGCTCATGAGGATGCCGGACAGACAGTAGCCGCATTGCCCGGCTTGTTCTTCCAGAAACGCCACCTGCAATGGATGCAACGTGTTGCCGGAGGCCAAGCCCTCGATAGTGGTGACAGAACGGCCGGCCACCGATCCGAGTTCGCGGGAACAGGCGTAGTCGGCCTTCCCGTCGATGATGACCATGCAACTGCCGCACTGCTCCAGCCCGCAGCCGTAGCGCGTGCCCCGGAGGTCCAGATGATTGCGCAGCACGTCGATCAGCGGCGTGGACGGGTCTGCCCCAGTACTGACGTTGCTTCCGTTGACGGACAACTCGATGGTCATACCTGGCCCTCCCCTGATTCCCGCCGCACTTTGCGGGGGTAACGGCCGACGCTCAAGCCCCGACTGTTGGCACCGACCCGCTGTTCCCGGTTTAGGTCAGGCGTTCGCTGTCCCAGGGTAGGTCCCATAAATCCCGGTTGCACAGTTTATCGGCCAGTGAGTCGGAAATCGCCTCGAACAGTTTTTCCCCTTTTTCCGCCGTCGCCGCCGCCGGGTTGCCGAGCGACCCGGACGCCGAACGGCTGCCGATGCTGCGCCAGCGATAGACCCCGCCGACCGGCTCGTGGGAGGCGTTGGAGTTATCGGGCGGGATGCGGCCGGTTGCGACCAGTTCGGGGCGGGCAGCCATCATCATCGACGTTTCGGCCTCGCAGGCATGGGTCAGCCCGCCTTGCGTCTCCAGAATGCGGGCGACCGCGACGGCGGCGGCATGCCAATAAGTGAACTGCACGATGGGCACGCCCAACTTGGGCGTTAGATCGTCGACGATGGTGCGCAGCGCGTTCTCATTTCCGCCATGGGCGTTCAGCAGCACGATGCGCTTGAATCCGTGGCGCAGCACCGACCGGACCACGCCCTCGATCAGCGCGCTGAACGCCGCAAAATCCAGCGAGATTGTGCCTCCGAAGGTCATGTGGTGTTCGGACAAGCCGGTCCAGATCGTCGGCAGCACGACCACGGGAACCCCGCGCGCCGCCATCTTGGTGGCGGTACGGGTGGCGATTTCCTCACCAAGACACGAGTCGACTTCTACCGGCAGATGTTGGCCGTGCTGTTCCAGGGACGCGACCGGCAGGATGACGATCGCGTCTTCGCGCGCCCGTTCCCGCAATTGGTCCGCCCGCGACCGCCGCCATTCGATCTCCGCCATCGCCTTTTCCCTCCCGTTCGCGTAGCACGCCGCCACCATACGGCATGAAAGGGACTTACACATGAACCTGTACCGGTTGCTGCAAAAGCGGGCGGACGCCGGGCGGCCGGTCCGCGTCGGTCTGATCGGCGCGGGCAAGTTCGGGTCGATGTTCCTGTCGCAGGTGCCCACGACCAGGGGGCTGGAGGTCGCCGCGATCGCCGACCTCGCCCCCGATCGTGCCCGCGAGGCTTGCCGTCGCGTCGGCTGGGACGAGGCCCGCATCGCCGCCACCCGCTTCACCGACGACGCGATGAAGATGATGGAGGCCGCCGACGTGGAGGTCGTGGTGGAGGCCACCGGCCATGCCCCCGCCGGGATCGCCCACGCCCGCAAAGCGATCCACGAGGGCAAGCATATCGTCATGGTCAACGTCGAAGCCGACGTGCTGGCCGGCCCCTTGCTGGCGCGCGACGCGGAATCCGCGGGCACCGTCTACAGCATGGCCTACGGCGACCAGCCGGCTCTGATCTGCGAGCAGGTGGACTGGGCGCGGTCCTGCGGCTTTAAGGTCATCGCCGCCGGCAAGGGCACGAAATACATGCCGGAATACCATGCCTCCACACCCGATACGGTGTGGGGCTATTACGGCCTGACGCCGGAACAGGCACGCCTGGGCGGGATGAATCCGCGGATGTTCAATTCTTTCCTCGATGGCACCAAGTCGGGGATCGAGATGGCCGCGGTCGCCAATGCCACCGGTTTGACTCCGCCGCCCGACGGTC
This sequence comes from uncultured Acetobacteraceae bacterium, assembly GCA_903924985.1. Taxonomy (GTDB): domain Bacteria; phylum Pseudomonadota; class Alphaproteobacteria; order Acetobacterales; family Acetobacteraceae; genus Rhodopila. The sequence goes on along the minus strand of CAIYDT010000124.1, from coordinate 15,796 downwards.
TGGCGTTTCCGCCCTGCGGCACGCACGAACTCGCGGATGTGTTGCGGCCCGGTAACCTCGGGGCGCTGCATCACAGCGGTCAGGTCGAAGTGATTTCCTCCGTCCATCGCGACGGCAGTCAGGTGGCCAACGATCTCCGCTGGGGCGTCTATGTCGCGTTCGAGGCGCCGAACGATTACGCCGTGCGCTGCTTCGGGGAATATGGGGTGGTCACCGATCCTTCCGGCCGCATCACCGCGCTGTACCGCCCGTTCCATTTGATCGGGCTGGAGCTGAACGTGTCCATCCTGTCCGCCGCGTTGCGTGGGGAACCGACCGGCGTCGCCAACGGCTTCCGCGGCGACGTCGTGTCCACCGCCAAGCGCGATCTGAAAGCTGGGGAGACGCTGGACGGCGAGGGCGGGGCCTGCGTCTGGGGCAAGCTGATGCCGGCGGCCGACAGCCTGCGCATCGGCGGCTTGCCGATCGGTCTCGCGAACCGGGTGCCGTTATTGCGCGATGTCAAAATGGGCCAGCCGGTGACCTGGGACGATATTGGTATCGACACCGCCGACGCCGCGTATCAATATCGCCGGGCAATGGAAGCCGCCTTCCCGGCGGCATAAAAACAGGAGGCAGTCATGGCGCTACGCAAATACATCATCGAACGCGACATCCCCGCTGTTGGCTCGTTGGAGCGCGAGCAGCTCCGCGGCGCCGCCGCGAAATCCAATGAGGTACTGACCCAGCTCGGCCCCGACATCCAGTGGGTGGAAAGCTTTGTCGCCGCCGACAAGACGTTCTGCGTTTACCTCGCCAAGGACGAGGACATCATCCGCAAGCACGCGGAGATCAGCGGCTTCCCTGCGACCAAGATCACCGAAGTGCGGAAGATGATCGACCCGACCACCGAACAAGCGGCCTAACCAACGCCGGGTTGTCCTGGGGGGCGCGGTCCGGTACGGTCCGCGCCCTAACCATGTCTGGGAGCACCCAATGCTGTTCGATTTCGCCGACACGACCAATAAAGACGTTTACAAGCTGCTGGTCGCTACCATCGGGCCGCGCCCCATTGCTTGGGTCACCACCCAGGACGTGGACGGCACCGTGAACGCCGCGCCGTTCTCTTTTTTCAATGCCATGTCCGGCAACCCGCCCGTCATCGCCTTCGGCATCGGCGGCCGCGGCCCCGGCGACGTGAAAGACACCGGCGGCAATATTCGCCGCACCGGGGAATTCGTCGTCAACCTCTGCAGCTTCGAACTCGCGGAGGCCATGAATATCACGGCCATCGACTTCCCCAAGGAAGTGGATGAGTTGAAGGAAGCCGGCCTGACCACCGCGCCGTCCAAGCACATCAAGGTGCCCCGCATCGCCGAGGCCCCGGTCGCCATGGAATGCGAGCGCCTGGTCATCGTCGACGTCGGCATCGACCGCGCCGTGGTGCTGGGCAAGGTGCTGGCGATCTACGTGCGCGACGACTGCGTGCTGGACAAGGACAAGTGCTACATCGACACGCCCAAGCTGGACCTGATCGGGCGCATGCATGGGGCCGGCTGGTATTCCCGCGTCACCGACCGGTTCGAGCTGCCGCGTATCGAGCTTGCCGACTGGCCGGCGAAGAAGCTGAAGAAGGCGGCGGAATAGCCATAAAGACTGTCATGGTCGGGCTTGACCCGACCATGACAAATTTTTGAATTACCCCAAAACCCCAGGGCGCGGCGAAACCGCGTGCTCCTTCAGCACCGCGTCGGTTGTCGCGTCGATTTCCTTCATCACCACATCGTAGCCCCAGAGATCCGCCAGATGCTGCAGCACCAGCTTGGCGTCGTGCTCCTCCAGCAGGATCTTGTTCAGCACGCGGTGGTGCACGATCAGCTTGCGGTCGCCGGCGAGATCGACGTCAACCACCTGAATATCGGGCGTGCTCCAACCGACATCGTATTGACGGGCCAAGGCGCGCTTGATGTTGCGATAGCCGAGCTCGTCGTGGATGGCGCGGACTTGGAGGCTGGGTGAGTCCGCGTCGTCCAGCACGTGAAACAATCCGAAATGCCGGATAATCCGCGGGCTGAGGTACTGCAGGATGAAACTCTCGTCGCGGTAGTTGGCCCAGATGTCGCGCAGCACGGCCATCGAGTCGCCCTTGCCTGCGATATCTGGGAAATACTGCCTGTCCTCCGCGGTAGGTTCAATGCAGATCCGTTCGATATCCCGCATCATCGCGAAACCCAGCGCGTAGGGGTTGATGCCGGAATAGCGGCGGTCGTCGTAATCCGGTTGGAACACGACGTTGGTGTGGGACCGCAGAAATTCCACCATCGCGCCATCGGTGAGCAGACCTTTCTCGTGCAGTCGGCTCATGATTTTGTAGTGCACGAAGGTGGCGCAGCCCTCGTTCATCAACTTGGTTTGGCCTTGCGGATAAAAATACTGCGCGACCTGGCGGACGATCCGTAGAAGCTCGCGTTGCCAGGGTGCCAGGCGCGGAGCCGATTTTTCCAGGAAGTACAGGATGTTTTCCGCCGGCAGTTGCAACAACGCTCGACGCCGTTCCAGCGCGGTCGGGTCCAGTCGGATGGTGGCCTGGCCCGGAACGGTACGCCAGAGGTCGTTGAACACCTGCTCATCATGCTGCCGGCGTTCGCGCTCGCGTTTCTCCTCCATGCGGAGATTGGTGGCACGCGCCCGCGGGTAACGGTGGACGCCGTGACTCATGAGCGCGTGGGCAGCGTCCAACAAGCCCTCCACGGCGGTTTCGCCGTGTTTTTCCTCGCATTCCAGGACATAGTCGCGGGCGAATTCGAGGTAGTCCAGGATGCCGTCCGCATCAGTCCATTGCTTGAACAGATAGTTGTTCTTGAAGAAGTGGTTGTGCCCGAACGCCGCGTGTGCGACTACCAGCGCCTGCATCGTGGCGCTGTTTTCTTCCATGATGTAGCTGATGCACGGGTTCGAGTTGATGACGATCTCATAAGCCAGCCCCTGCATCCCGGCGCGATACATGGCCTGGTCGCGCGCGAAATGCTTACCGAAGGACCAGTGCTTGTAGAACAGCGGCATGCCGATGGACGAGTAGGCGTCCAGCATCTGTTCGGTGCCGATGACCTCGATTTGGTTGGGGTAAACGTTCAGGCCCATTTCCCCGATGGCGATTTCCTGAATCGCGTCGTGGCAGCGCTGAACGGTGGAAAATTCCCAGTCCGCACTTTCGAACAAGGGGCGTTTGGCTTTCAGTGTCGTGCTCATGGCATGGCGCCCTCCGTCCCAACTTTGCGGGCGAACAGGTCCCGGAACACGGGGTAGATATCGCGGCGATGCCCAACCTTGCGCATTGCCAATGGGGCGCCGGACGCCACGACAGCCTCATAGGTTTGCCAAAGATCGCTGTCCCGGCGGATGAAGCCCGGCGGGAAATGCTCGGTATCGCGCCCGACCTCCAAATAGGCGTAGTACTGGCAGGCTGGCAGGATATGTTTCACCAGAAGATTGGCCGTGTATTCGTTGTCCGACGCGGTGTTGTCGCCGTCCGACGCCTGCGCGGCGTAGATGTTCCAGGCGGATGGGTCGAAACGATCGGCGACGACCCGCTGCATTTCGGTCAGCGCGGTGGATACGATGGTGCCGCCGGTCTCCGGGCTATGGAAAAATGTGTCCTCATCGACTTCGGACGCCGTGTGGGTGTGGCGGATGAAGACCAGCTCGACGTTTTTGTAACGGCGTTTCAGGAAGATGTACAACAGGATGTAGAAGCGTTTGGCAAGGTCCTTCATGTGTTCGGTCATCGAGCCGGATACGTCCATCAGGCAGAACATCACCGCCTGCGCTACCGGCTTGGGCACCGCGTCGAACCGTTTGTAGCGCACGTCCAGCGGGTCGATGAAGGGGATCAGCGTCGTACGGCGCTGCTTGCGGACAAGCTCTTCTTCCAGCGCCATCCGCCGGTCCCGATCGTCGGGGTCGAGCGCTTCGATTTCTTCCCGCAGGGCCGCCAACTCTTCCGGCTTGGGCCGGTGCAGGGCGATGCGGCGGGACAGGCTGTTGCGCACCGTGCGCAGCAACGCCAGGTTGGTGGGCGATCCGCTGACCGAATATCCCGCCCGTTCGTAACTGACAGCCTCGGCGTTCACCACACGGCGCTTGGCGAGGTCCGGCAGTTCCAGATCGTCCAGGAACAGGTCGACAAATTCGTCGCGCGAAAGGGCGAAGCGGAACTCGTCCTCCCCCTCCCCATCCTGGCTGGCATCCGACCCGTCGCCCCCCCCGCCCTCTGGCCGGGGGATTTCGTCGCCGACGACGTATTCCTTATTCCCAGGCAACAGATGGTCGCGGATGCCGCCGGAGGCGCTACGGTGAAAAGACGGCTCCCGCACGCCCTGCGCCGGCAGCACCAGTTCGCCGCCGGTGTCGCCGTCTTTGATGCTGCGTCCGCCCGATGCCTCATGCACGGACTTTTTGATCATCGTACGGGCTCGGCGGATGAAGCGCTGCCGGTTGGCGAGGCTTTTGCCCCCGGGATTCAATCGGCGATCGACAATGTGCATATCAGCTGGCCTGTTTCACCCGCATGTACCATTCGACCAGGCGGCGGACCTGCCGTTCCGTGTATCCGCGGGATGTCATGCGCTCCACGAATTCGGTGTGCTTCTTCTCCGTCTCGCCATCCTTTTTGGAGCCGAAGCTGATCACCGGCAGCAGTTCTTCCACATGGCTGAACATGCGGCGTTCGATCACCTCCCGCACCTTCTCGTAGCTGGTCCAAGATGGGTTTTTACCAGCATTGTTCGCCCGCGCCCGCAGGCAGAATTTTACCACCTCATTGCGGAAGTCTTTCGGGTTGGCGATGCCGGCGGGTTTTTCGACCTTGGTCAGCTCCTGATTCAGCAGCTCCCGGCTTAGCATCTGGCCGGTGTCTGCATCCTTGAAATCGATGTCTTCGATCCAGGCATCGGCGTAGGACACGTAGCGGTCGAACAGGTTCTGGCCGTAGTCGTGGTAGGACTCCAAATAGGCTTTCTGGATTTCGTTGCCGATAAACTCGGCGTAGCGCGGGGCTAACTCGCCTTTGATGAATTCCAGGTAGCGCTTCTCGGTCTCCTGCGGCATCTGTTCGCGGCGGATGGATTGCTCCAGCACGTACATCAAATGCACCGGGTCGGCCGCGATTTCCGTCGTGTCGTGGTTGAAGGTCGCGGCCAGCACCTTGAAGGCGAAGCGGGTGGACGCGCCGTCCATGCCTTCTTCCATGCCCGCGGCGTCCTTGTATTCCTGCAACGAGCGGGCGCGCGGGTCGGTTTCCTTCAAACTCTCGCCGTCGTAGATACGCATTTTCGAGAACAGCGTGGAGTTCTCGTGCTTCTTCAGCCGCGACAGGACAGAGAACTGTGCCAGCATTTCCAGCGTCGCCGGCGCGCACGGAGCCGCCCCGAGTTCGGAGCCGGTGACGAGCTTCTGATAAATCTTCTCCTCTTCCGACACGCGCAGGCAATATGGCACCTTGATCACGTAGATACGATCGATGAAGGCTTCGTTGTTCTTGTTGTTGCGGAAGGTCTGCCACTCCGCCTCATTCGAATGCGCCAGGATGATGCCGGAGAACGGGATGGCGCCGATATTCTCGGTCCCGATGTAGTTCCCTTCCTGCGTCGCGGTCAGCAGCGGGTGCAGCATCTTGATCGGCGCTTTGAACATCTCGACGAATTCGAGCATGCCCTGGTTTGCTCGGTTCAGCCCGCCGGAGTAGCTGTAGGCGTCCGGGTCGTTCTGGGAATGCATCTCCAGCTTGCGGATATCGACCTTGCCGACAAGGGATGAAATGTCCTGGTTGTTCTCGTCGCCGGGTTCGGTCTTGGCGATGCCGATCTGGCGCAGCCGGGACGGGGCAATGCGCTGCACCCGGAAGCGGGAGATGTCGCCGTCGAACGCGTCCAGCCGCTTGAGGCACCAGGGGCTCATGATGCCGGTCAGGCGGCGGCGGGGGATGCCGTAGCGGTCTTCCAGCAGGCTGCCGGTACGGTCCGGGTCGAACAGACCCAGCGGGCTTTCGAACACAGGGCTCAGTTCGTCGCCGGCCTTCAGGACGTAGATGGGATGGGTTTCCATCAGCGCTTTCAGGCGTTCGGCCAGGGACGACTTGCCGCCGCCGACGGGGCCGAGCAGGTACATGATCTGCTTGCGCTCTTCGAGGCCCTGGGCTGCGTGGCGCAGGAAGCCGACGATCCGCTCGATCGTCTCCTCCATACCGTAAAATTCGGAGAACGCTGGGTAGACCCGGATGGTTCGGTTCATAAAGATGCGGCCGAGTCGGGCATCTTTGGAGGTGTCGAGCATCTCAGGCTCCCCGATAGCGGCGAGGAGCCGTTCGGTGGCGGAGGCGTAGGCCATATGGTTGTCGCGACAGAGGTCGAGGTATTCGGCCAGCGACATCTCGGCGTCGCGTTGCGCTTCGAAGCCGCGCGCATAAACGGTGAAGATATCATCGAGCGTGTTCATTCAAGCCGCTCCATTGCAGTGGGAGATATGGTGGGTCCCCAGGCAACTCGAAAGAGACGGTAGCGTACCTGGGGCGTGTGTCTGCAAGAAAAACTTACGGAGTCGCGTGATTATTTGACGGTGTTGATGTAAAAACGCATCTGCCGGCAGTTTGCTTGCGTGACATCGGCCGGGCATGGCCCGAGGGCGGAGGCCGGGCATGGCCCGGGGGCGGAGGCCCGAAGGACAGGGCAGGCGCATGGTTCGCGACCCCTTCGACGGCTGCCGGCCGGAGCGGCCGACCAAGCCGAGGGTATCACCATACATGCGTTTGGTTAATAAAAGGTTAACGCACGCGATTCTTTTAACCGAAGCACTGACCATGCTTCTTCATGGCGCAAAATGCTGTCAGCGTGGGGTTAAATCAGCATTTGGTGCAAATATTGGCAAAGGCTGCCGAAAGACGCGGCGATTGCCTGTCTGGTCAGCCGCCATCGCTGTGCGGATGCGCAGCGATGGAGTCCAGCACATCCTGCTCGACTTCCGGCGGCGGGGCCTGACGCGGCGCGCCCGCCAGAAAGCGGACCGTCCGACGCATTTGATCGAAGTACTGGCGGCAGGCGTGGCACAGGAGCAGGTGCAACCGGGCCTTCTGGCGGGTGCTCCAGGGCAACGCACCATCGAGGTAGTCGGTTACCAACTCGGACATGTCTTTACAGGTGGGAATGGCGGCCTCGTCCGATCCGGGTGAATGGTTCTGGCAGGTCTGACTCCGGTACATTACGCTTATTACATGCCCTTCGCCATCGTCGTACGATAGAGGAAATGCGTGGCCCAAAGCGAATTCGACGATCCGGCCTTCCTGGACCGGCTGCGGCAAGGGGATCAAGGCGCCTACCGCGCGTTGATCCGGCGCTTTCATGCGTCTTTGACCCGTGTCGCGTCCTCCATCATCGGCAGCCAGGCACAGGCCGAGGAGGTGGTGCAGGATGCCTGGCTGGCGGTGTTCTCCAACATCGCGCGGTTCGAGGGGCGGTCGTCCTTGACCACCTGGCTGTTCACGATCGTCATGAACCGCGCGCGGACCCGGATCGGCAGGGAGGGGCGGACGGTGGGACTGCCGGCGATCCTGGACGGTGCCCAGCCGGGGGAGCGGGCGGTGCCGGCGTCGTCCTTCCAGCCGGATGGGCATTGGGCCGAGGCGCCGCGGCTGTGGGACGAGATCAGCCCGGAACGCATCGTGGGCGGGCGGCAGCTGTGGGACCATGTGCGGGAGATCGTCGAGAAGCTGCCGGCCGGGCAGAAGGCGGTGATCCTGCTGCGGGACATGGAAGGGCGGGATGCCGGGGAGACATGCGATATCCTGGGCATCACCGCGGAGAACCAGCGGGTGCTGCTGCACCGGGCTCGGGGCCGGATCCGGGCGGCGATCGACCGGTTGACCAGCCCAACGGCGGCGGCGCCCGTGGTCGTTCGGGCGGCGCCAGGTAGGGCGCGCGGCGGATCAGGGGTGGCACGCCTGATCGCGCGGCTGGCGTGGTTTCCGATGCCCCGACGCTTTGGCGTCGTTTGACCTGGCGCAACGACACCTTCCCTCCGCGTCCCTAATCCGGCAGAAGCGGCCGTCCCAATACGGAGGAACATTCATGATCAAACAACTCGCCATCGCAGCGGCATTGCTGGTCTCCGGCGGCCTGGCCTTCGCCGCCGACACCCCTGGTGTCACCGCCACCGAGATCAAGATCGGCAACACCAACGCCTATAGCGGGCCGGCCTCAGCCTATGGCGTGATCGCCAAGACGGAGGCCGCCTTCTTCAAGATGGTCAACGACCAGGGCGGCGTCGGTGGGCGGAAGGTGAATTTCATCTCCTATGACGACGCCTACTCACCGCCCAAGACGGTGGAGCAGGTGCGCCGGCTGGTGGAGGAAGATCAGGTCGCGTTCCTGTTCCAGACGCTGGGCACGCCCACCAACTCGGCGATCCATCGCTACGTGAACCAGAAGAAAGTGCCGCATTTGTTCATCTCCACCGGGGCGGACAAATGGGGCGACCATGAGCACTTCCCCTGGACCATGGGCTACCAGCCCAGCTACCGGACGGAGGCGCAGATCTACACCAAGCACATGCTGGCGCAGAACCCGAACGCCAAGCTGGCGATCCTGTATCAGAACGACGATTTCGGTAAGGATTACCCGGCGGGCGTAAAAGACATCCTGGGCGACAAATACGCGTCGGTGGTGGTCAAGGAGGCCAGTTACGAGACGACGGATGCAACGATCGACAGCCAGATCACCTCGCTGCAAGCCTCGGGCGCCGACTTCCTGCTGGTTGCGGCGACGCCCAAGTTCGCGGCCCAGGCGATCAAGAAGGTGCATGACCTGAACTGGCATCCGACTTTCTACATGACCAACGTGTCGATCTCCGTCGGTGCCGTCATGACCCCGGCTGGGCCCGAGAACGGCGTCGGCATCATCACCACCGGCTACATGAAGGACCCCACCGACCCAGCCTTCGCCGACGACAAGGGCATGAACGAGTGGCGCGCCTTCATGACCAAATACATGCCGGGCGCCGATCTGACCGACGGCAACTACAGCTTCGCCTATGGCGTGAGCATGGTGATCTGGCAGGTGCTGAAGCAGTGCGGGACCGATTTCTCCCGTGAGAACATCATGAAGCAGGCGGCCAACCTGCACGATGTCTACGATCCCATCCTGCTGCCGGGCATCAAGGTGAACACCAGCCCGACCAACTTCCACCCGATCAAGGCGATGCAGCTCCAGAAATGGGACGGCAAGACCTGGGAGCGGTTCGGGAACGTGATCGAAGGGTCCTAAGGGTCGATAGCGGCGGCATGACGCGCTACACTGCGCGTCATGCACGCCACCTTGATCGTCCCTGCTCCGTTTTCCACCGTCTCCGGCGGTTATGGCTATGATCGCCGGATTGTCTCTGGATTGCGCGACCTCGGCCATGAGGTCGCGGTCGTGGCGTTGCCGGGCCAGCATCCGGTTCCCGACGCGGTCGCGCGCGACGCGGCCTGTGCGGCGCTGGACCGGCTGGTCGCCGGGACCAAGACGGTGATCGATGGGCTGGCCCTGCCGGCGTTCGCCGGGCTGGAGGATGCACTGTCCGCCCTGGGCGCCATCGGGCTGATCCACCATCCGACATCGCGGGAGCACGGCCTGGACGAAGCCGTTCAGCGACGGTTGCGGGAGATCGAGCAGCGGCTATTGCCCCGGCTGCGCCGCATCGTCGTGACCAGCCCGCTGACGGCCGAAACACTGGCGAAGGATTTTGGCGTCGACGCCGGGCGAATCGCTGTGGTCACTCCAGGCACCGACGACGCGCCGCGCGCGACGGGTTCCGGTGGCGCGATCTGCGAGATCTTGTCCATCGGCACCCTGATCCCCCGCAAGGGGCACGACCTGTTGCTGCGGGCTTTGGCGCGGCTGTTCGACCTGGACTGGCGGTTGACCGTTGTGGGGTCCGAGAGCGCCGATCCTGTGTGTGCCGCCGCTTTGCACGTCTTGGTCGAGGAACTGGGTATCGTCCACCGCGTCCGCTTCATGGGCGCCGTGGTGTGCGACGCGCTGGAGGCGTTGTGGCATTCCGCCGACCTGTTCGCGCTGTCCACGCATTACGAGGGCTACGGCATGGTCATCGCCGAGGCGCTGAAACGGGGCCTGCCCATCGTCGTCACCAATGGCGGCGCGGCGGGGGCGCTGCTGACCCCTGAGGCCGGGCTGGTTTGCCCGGTCGATGACCGCGATCAGGTGTCGAAGTCCCTGCGGCGGGTGATCTTCGGCACCGAATTGCGGCGGGAGATCGCGGATCATGCCTGGAAGCTCGGGCAGACGCTGCCAACCTGGGCGGATCAGGCCGCGCTGTTCGCGGGTGCGCTCTAACAATAAGGACTTCGAACCATGCTGCTGGGCGCGATCGCGGACGACTTCACCGGGGCCACAGACCTCTGCTCCATGCTGGTGCGGGGGGGCATGCGGACCGTGCAACTGATCGGGGTGCCCCGTCTTTCAGAAATGGGGCCGAACGACGTGCCGCCGGACGCCGACGCCGTGGTGGTGGCGCTGAAGTCGCGCACCGCCCCCGTAAAGGAAGCGGTGGAGCAAAGCCTCGCCGCGCTGCACTGGCTGCGGGCAGGTGGGGCGCGGCAGTTCTTCTTTAAGTACTGCTCCACCTTCGACAGCACCGACAAGGGCAATATCGGGCCGGTGGCGGATGCGCTGATCGACGCGCTGGGCTGCGGGTTCGCGCTGGCCTGCCCGGCGTTTCCGACCAACGCTCGCACGGTCTACCTCGGGCATCTGTTCGCGGGTGGGGTGCTGCTGAATGAGTCCGGGATGGAGAACCACCCGCTGACGCCGATGAAGGACGCCAATCTGGTGCGGGTGCTGTCCCGCCAGACGGATGGGACGGTCGGCCTGGTGCCGTTCGGCACCGTCGATCAGGGCGCCGTGGCGATCCGGCGGGCGATGACGGGGTTGAAGGAACAGGGGCGGCGGTACGCTATCGTGGACGCGGTCAGCGACGCGCATCTGGTCGCGATCGGGGAGGCCGCGGAGCACCACGCGCTGATCACCGGCGGCTCGGGCATCGCGATGGGGCTGCCGGCGAATTTCAGGCGGGCCGGGCTGTTGAAGGAAGCGGGGGACCCCTCGGCTTTGCCAGCGGTCGCCGGACATACGGCGGTGCTGTCCGGTTCGTGCTCGCGGGCGACGCTCATGCAGCTCGGGCGCGCGCGGGAGCATCTGCCGGTGTTCGAACTTGACCCGTTGACGATGCCGGATGCGGCAGCGCTCGCCGCGGGCGCGCTGGCCTGGGCCGAGGGCAAGCTTGGCGCGACACCCATCGTGATCGCGGCCTCCGCGCCGCCCGAGAAAGTGGCCGCCGTGCAGGCCCGCTTCGGCCGCGATGAGGCCGGGACGCTGATCGAGGACGCCATGGCCCACATCGCGTTTGAATTGGTGGCGCGCGGTGTGCGGCGCATGGTCGTGGCGGGTGGGGAGACCTCTGGCGCCGCCGTGGCGCGTCTGGGCGTGCGGTCGCTGCGGATCGGGCCGGAGATCGATCCGGGTGTGCCCTGGACGCTGGCCGAGGGCTCCGGCCCGCCGCTGATGCTGGCGCTGAAATCGGGCAACTTCGGCGCACCGGACTTCTTTACCAAAGCCTTTCAGATGCTGGGGGCGTGAGATGAACGAAGCCGAAATGCGCGCATTGCTGGTGCGGCTGGCCGCGAGCCTGTTCGCCCGAGGCTTCTCCGTCGGCAGCGCCGGCAACATCAGCGTGCGGCTGTCGGAGGGCGGGTATCTGATCACCCCCACCAACTCCTGCCTCGGGTCGCTTGTGGCGGAGCGGATTTCGAAGCTGGACGCGGATTTTCAGCATGTCGGGGGCGACAAACCGTCCAAAGAAGTGTTCATGCACCGCGCCTTCTACACCGGTCGGGATGACGCCGGGGCAGTGGTGCATTTGCATTCCACGCAGGCGACGGCGGTGTCGTGTCTGCCGGATGTGGATCGGGGGAACCCCATTCCGCCGTTGACGCCTTACTTCGTGATGCGGGTTGGGCGCAGGATGCCGATCGTCGAATACTACCGGCCCGGCGATCCCGCGATGGAACCGGCGATCCACGCGGCGGCGCGGGATGCGCGGGCTGTTCTGCTGGCAAATCATGGGCCGGTGGTTTCGGGGAAGACCCTGACCGACGCGGTTTACGCGGCGGAGGAACTGGAGGAGGCGGCGAAGCTGTATCTGATGCTGCGAGGGGCCTCGCCGCGGCTGCTGACGCCGGGGCAGGTGGACGATTTGCTGGCGACGTTCGGGTAGGTGGCTGCATCTGTGTTCGGCTCGGGAGTGACATTGGTTGGCTCGTCCGCATCCGCCGCCGGATGGATAGAAAACCCGCTGGATCCGGATCGCCGGCGCGTTCGGCGCGGTGCTTGCCGTTCGACCAGTACTTCGGCACAGGTTTTGACGGGTTGCAGGGCTGCCCTCCTTATTCAAGATGATCGCCCAGTCGGAGCGAGACTCAGCGCGTTATAGCCGGTTCCGACCCGAAGCGGACGATCGCGGCTGGCGGCCAAGGTCCAGAGTTGGCCGAAAAGAGACCTTCTGCTTTGCGCGATTAGCAGGCAAGAGCGGACGTCCACATACGGACGGCTCAGTGGCAGTTCTTAACCCCGTAGCGGACATTCGCGACGGTAGTTAGGCGGCACAACGTGCGAAAGCTTCGGGTCCAGAGAATCGAAGTGGGTCGTTGGTGCCCGCGACTTCACCACCCGCTGGAGTCGGAAACCATTGCGTACTGGCCCGATGCGCCCGTATGAAGCCCCACCACGTGAGGCATCAAATGACCGTATCCCCTCAGGGCATGAGCATCCAGTCGCTCTACCGGCTGTACCGGGACGGATCGCTGACGATCAACCGCCAGTATCAGCGCAAGCTGGTATGGACGGTGGCGGAGAAGCAGAAGCTGATCGACAGTCTGCTCAAGGACTACCCGCTTCCGCTGTTTCTGCTGGCCGAGAAGCCGGGCGATGGGGTGGGCAAGCCGGTCACCTATGAGGTGATCGACGGCATGCAGCGGCTGAATGCTATCTTCAGCTACATCGAGCATGGCTTCCTGCTGGACGGCCGATGCTTCGACATTAACGAGTTCGCCCGCGCGCGGCAGGCTGCCGACCGACACGAGTTCACAGCCTACCCCCGTGATGTCCCTCGCCTTCCCGCTCAGGAATGTGCGGATATGCTGGATTATCAGCTTGCGGTAACGATCTTTCCGGGCGAGCAGGCTACACGGATCACGGACGTTTTCGGCCGCATCAACTCAGGCGGACGGCAACTTAGCGATCAGGAGCGGCGGCAGGCGGGCGTCCTCTCTCCATTCGCCGAACTGGTACGGACGCTGGCAGCCGAGATCAGGGGGGACGTGTCGCGGGAAACTCTTCTCCTAAGCGAAATGCCCGAGATCAGTATCGAAACCAGCAGGAACCCGCACGGCTACGCTCTAAAGGCCGAGGACATCTTCTGGTGCTTCCAGGGCATCTTGCGCACGGGTGATTTGCGGGAAAGCGATGACGAGCAGGCCATCGCGGACATATGCGCATCGATCCTGTATGGCAGCCCTGTAGAGGCATCAGGCGATTTCCTAAATCAGCTCTATGCCAGCAACATGGGGGAATACCAGAAGGTCAGCCAGCGGCTCGCTGCCTTCGGCAAAGACCGTTTAGCGTATGAAGTGAAGACAGTTTTCTCCACGATCCGTTCCGTCATTGAGGCGTATGATCCTTCCCGCTTCTGTTTCCGCTCGACGGTGTATCCCAAGCCGACATCCAATGCACAAAAGTCGCCGTTTTTCGCTGTCTTCATGGCATTTCACGAATTGATGTTCAAGGAAAGCATGACGCCGGCCAAGGATGATAAGATCATGGTGGCGCTGAAGGATCTGGCCAACCGCATTGAGATTGGGCAGAAGCACATCCGCAGTGACGACAGGCAGAATAACATAAAGGTAACGAAGGGGCTGATTCGAGATCAGTTTACCGCCGCCGATGTTGCGGCCCTCAGTCACGGGCCCGGCATGATCTTCGATTTCGAGAATTCCATCCGCCGGTCTCGAACTGAAACTGCGCGGTATGAGTTCAAGCAGGGCCTGCTCCGCCTGGACGGTACACGCCAGCAGGACCCAGGCATGCTCCGCACTATTTTACAAACCATTTGCGGCATTGCCAACACCGGGCCGGACGTCGACGGCTTTCTGTATGTCGGGATCGCTGATAAGCCCGCTGACGCCAAGCGCGTCGCGACGTTGGATGGGATCACCCCCATCACGTTCGACCACGTCGAGATCGTAGGTATCGGTCGAGAGGCGCTTAAGATGGGGATTGCCATCGACAAATATCTTGGTGTCATAGCCAACTACATCACAACTGCCGATCTCAGCGACCCGCTAAAAACGAACGTGCTGACCTCACTGGACGTCATTGCCTACAAAGGTTTGGAGATCGTCCGCATTCGTGTCCCACGGCAGTCACAGCCGTCTTTCCTGGGCCAGGAATGCTACCTGCGCGTCGGTTCATCGACTATCAAGGCGACGGGCCCGCAGATCGCTGCCGTGTCCAAGCTGTTTTCCCTGAAAGCGGCCGCCTAACCCCCAAACGCGAATGTCTGCGTCCCAACCATGGCGGCCGAGAGAACCTCGTCGGCATGATGTCCGCTTCTGAGGTGATCATCTCAAAAGCGGAGCGGCCGCGATGGGCGCAGAGCAGACATCGATACGACAAGCCCTGCAGGTCAGCTTCCCACCCAAAGCGGTCCTTCGACAGAAAGTCGATCCTCGTCACCAAAACCGGGTGGTTGCGGCTTCGGGCGGCCGGGACGAACGCTCTGGCAGCCTGTCAAAACCTTGTGCCGAGGTACTGGAGCGTCGCCCGCATGACTGGAACCGCAGCGGTGCGTTGATCGTGGTTCCGCCGCAGCGTGCGATAGATGTGTCAAAGGCCGCCAGCATCGCACCCCGGAGGTTCCGACGGCAAGGCGCGACGTATTCGCAAGATCTGCGTTCCGGTTGGACGCATCGCGGGGACGCTGTTTGTCAGCCTCTCCACCGTTTCGAAAAGGCCGAGCCGAAGCGAGCGAACGGGCGAGACGGGCCTCTTGCACGCCCGCGTATTCAACTATTAGTAGAAATACCCCTTGACAACACACTCGTTCTCGTTCACGGTGCGTTCATGAGCCACGCGCCTACCGCTCCGGTCGAAAGCGCCCCACCGCATGGGAGAGAATCCCCCGTCGCGGTGCCGGCGAAACCGTCGCGCGCCGCCGCTCTGCTCCGCTTCATCCGTGTACTGATCGACGCCGGCCGAGACCATCTCGCCGCCGTCCGGTCGCAACCCGCCCCGGACCAAGCCCAGCACCTCGCCCGCCGCTTCGGCAGCTTCAACCTGACCCTGATCGTCGCCCGGATCCTCCGCGGCCTGCGGCTCGCCGCGGCGCTGGAACAGCGCGTGATCGCCAACACCCAAGGCATCGACGCCCCGCCTTGCGTCCGTGCCGCCGCGTCCGCACCCCGCCCGTCAGGCGTACCCCGCAAGCAGAAACGATCGGACGATGCGGACGACGACGCCACCCTGCTCGCCCGCGCGCCCACCGACCGGGAAATCGCCGAAATGGTCCGCGGCCGTGCGATTGGCGCGGTGCTCGTCGATATCTGTGCCGATCTGGGCATCGGCGTGGGTCATCCGTGATGGCACGACCTGCAATCCTTCATCATCGACCACGACGGACCGGTGGAGAAGGCCCTGATGCGCGGCTTCCAGCGGCT
>CAIYDT010000123.1 GCA_903924985.1 uncultured Acetobacteraceae bacterium | reverse complement strand
CAAAGATACTCGTGGTGCTTTCGACGTCACGCTCTGCCTGGGCAAGGATCGTGGCTCGATCGTCGAGAGTTTTTGCAATGAACAGCGCGATCGGAAGCAGCAGGCACGCGGCCACGAGGGCCTGGCCGGCGCGCCGGGGTTGCCATTTGCCGGCGCTGCGGGCTGGCTCCAATCGCGACATATCCCGCACGCCATCGGGCTCGGCCGATGGTGCGGAGGTTGGGAGCGAAGAACTGAGATCGGATAACACTGACGGACTAAGCCTTTTTTTAGGCTGCGTTACAACCCTGCTTCGCCTGGGGTTGGCGTCCGACACTAGGGTCAGCCTGCCGTATCCGATGGGACGTGTCGGCTGGCGAGTGCCTGGCTTTTCTATATCATGATGACCTTGATTATATGGGCACTTATGATTTGGCAGGATTGAGCAACCCCATGTCTGGGCACCGATCGGCTCACGGCCCCGGGCGGTGAGGGATAACCGCCGGGATTCGGTGTATCTGTTCGGTGCGCTCCGCCCGTCTCGCGCGGTGGGCGCGCATGCCGTGCTCCTCTGCGACGGCGCTGGATGGCACCAGACCGGCGGGCAGGTGGAGGTCCCGGACAACATCTCCCTCTTGCCCATCCCGCCCTACACGCCGGAACTGAACCTGATTCTGGGATTACCTGCGCGGCAACATCCTCAGCCATACGGTGTGGGAGACCTACGACGCCATCGTGGACGCATGCGCCAAAGCGTGGCGCTTCCTGATCGAAGACCCAGACCGGATCAGATCAATCGCACATCGGGATTGGGCGTGTGTCAGTCTTTAGGCGGGCTGGTATAAGGCGAGGCGAAGGCCGCGCCATCCGCCCGACCCTTACCGCCCGCAAGGTGCATATCGAGATGGACCTCCCCGTATAATCCCGACGGCCCGAACCAATGACGTACCGGCCGATCTTCCTCGTCATGGCGGGCGAAGGCCCACCATCCATAGTCGGGTAGGTCGTGGATGGCGGGCCTGCGCCCGCCATGACGAATATATAGCGTGCCCTGAGTCAGTGGTTCGGGCCGTTGGTATAATTCCGATGGCCTAAACCATTGACTCGCCTGACATCCCCCCGGGTCATGACGGTGAGAGAGCGTGCCGTCGGCCGATATCAACGGTCCCTTAGTGTCAGGGATCAAGCCCGCCGCAACACAAACAACCCCTGCTCCCCAAACATATTCGCCAGCCGGGGAAACCGCCGCCACGGCGCGCGCTGCCCGGCATCGTCGACCGCCAGCCAGGTCTCGACCGCGTAGCCTTCCTCCCCACACAGCACGAAAAAGTCGCGGATGGTGCACGGGTGGATATTCGGCGTCTCGTGCCACGGCCGGTCCCAGGTGGAGGTCATCGGCATCCGCCCCGTGATCAGCAACTGCCAGCGCACCAGCCAGTGCCCAAAATTGGGGAAACTGACCACCGCGCGAGTCCCAATCCGCAGCATCTGCCGCAGCACCGCCCTGGGCTGCTCCACCGCCTGCAAGGTGCGGGACAGCACCACGTAATCGAACGCCGCATCCGGGTAATACGCCAGATCGGTATCCGCATCGCCATGCATCACCGGCAACCCGTGCGCCACGGCATGGGTGACCTCGGCCATGTCGATCTCGATGCCGCGGGCGTCGCAGCCTTTCTCGTGGAATAGCTTATCGATCAGCGACCCGTCGCCGCAGCCGATATCCAGCACGCGCGACCCCGGCGCAATCATCCGAGCGATCAGCTCCAGGTCCAGCCGCATATTCTTGGCGACGAAGCGGACGGGATCGTGGGTGCTCATGGGGATACCGGGATGGTCATACGGCCGTTTGTGCGGCAGGGCGGCGGCGCGATCAAGCTAGCCAGATTGCGGCACATATGCTAGCTACATCGGATTAGCGGCGTGGCTGCGCCATACCAACACGTCATCCTCGGGCTTGACCCGAGGACCGCCGCACGCACCGTCCTCGCGAAAAT
>CAIYDT010000122.1 GCA_903924985.1 uncultured Acetobacteraceae bacterium | reverse complement strand
TACATGGGAGGGTATCATGCACATATGGCCTCCCCGTACAAGTCTAAAGAATGATATTACATGGCTACGTTTGAGAGGGGTTCCACGCGATGATTCGAGTCTTTTCAGGGACTTGATGTAACGCGAAGACGGAAGCTCGGACTAAGTCTCACGGAACCCGCTATCTTCCGCGGGTTTCATCGCCGCACCAGACGACAAGTGTGGAAGTTGGGCGAGACTCAGGTCGATAATTCCCGTTTCAGCCACGCGGTCGCGAAATACACGATCGGCTACTCCCCCTCGCCCCCCGTCCACTCCCGCCACAACATAATCAACGCCGCCATCACCGCCGGCCCCAGGAACAACCCGAGCAGGCCCCAGGTCGCGACACCGCCGAGGATGCCGAACAGGACCCACAGGAAAGGCAGTTTCGTCGCGCCGCCGATCAGCACCGGACGCACGAAGTGGTCCGCCACGAATGTCACGACCCCGCCGATCGCCAGCACCACGATCGCTGCCATGCCAGCCCCCTGCACCACCAGCAGCAGCGCCGCCACGCCGAATACCAATGGCGCGCCGAACGGGATCATCGCGGCAACCGCCGTGATCGCCCCGAACAATGCCGGATGAGGCACTCCGGCGAAGGCGTAGGCGATGCCCATCAGCACGCCCTCCGCCACGCCTACCAGCACCAGGCCGTTGACCGTCCCGTGCACCGAAGCAATGACCTGCTGGCCGACCCGTTCCCCGCTCGGCCCGAATGCCCGCTCGCTGGCGTGGCGCATTTGCACGATCAGGCTGTCGCCGTCCTTAAACAGAAAGAACAGCGTCAGCAGGCTGAACCCAAACAGGATCGCTCGGTGGATCAATCCGGCACCGATTTGGCGGCCGGTAACCATGAGCTGTGCGCGATCGATACGGCGCAGCAATTCCGCGGCGGACTCCTTGTCGGACAGGTTTTCGTTCCACCACGCGACGGCCTGATCCGCTCCCCAAGGCAGGTGCGCCAGCCAGTCCGGCGCGGGCAGGCCCGTTTGCTGCGCGGCTTCCAGCCAATCCACGATCGTGTGCCATTCCCGTACCACCCGGACCGCGGCCAGCACCAGGGGGCCGATAAACACAACCGCGACCAACAGGGTAAAGGCGCTGGGCAGCAGCAGGTTGTGTTTACTCGGCGGGCAGTGCTGTTCCGCCAGGCGATACATCGGCCAGATGCCGATCGCGATGATGCCGGCCCAAGCCAAAGCCGGGATGAATTCCCACAAGGTCCAAAGCCCCACGCCCATCAGTGTCGCGGCCAGTATCACGCGGGCGGTGGTTTGTGCGCGTGTGGGGGGCAGGTCGGGGCTCGGCATCGTTGCTTCTTTCCAGACTATTGCGTGACGACCACAGGCTCATTCAATTGCAGACCCGGCGGGGCCGGAATGGGCAATACGAAACCACCTGCCAGCACGGCCTCGATCGTAAGGTCCAGGGGGCCATCGTCGAAGGACAATGTCTCATTCACGCCGCAGCATAAAGCGTTCCAGGACGCGTAGACCGATTCGGTATTGATCGTCCCCTGCACGTCGGGGCGAGGCAGCCAGACCGGCGCCTGCCGGGTGACGCCCCCCAGCGTGACGCGAATCCACTTTACATCGGTGTTGACCAGACACCAGCCATTCAGTCGCAGGGAAATCCCCTCCGGCGTGTGCGTCGCGGTCAGTTCCAGCCACCAGCGCGGCGGCAACCCGCCCGTTCGGAACGCTTCCGGCAGATCGGCCGGTGGTTCGGCGTCCGGCGCCGGCGGGCCGCGGAAATGCCGCATGACGGGGCCGGTGCCCTTTTCCAGCCAGAACAGAAAGCTGTCCGTTTGGTCGCGAGGGCTGAGCAGCGAAAGGTATCGATCGGTAAAAGCCGGTAACAACCCCAGCACGGATGACCGCACCGCCTCCCCAACATTCAACTGCGAACACAGTGCCCCAACGAAACCGACGCCGGTCGGTTGGTATGAGGTGGGAATCGCGTATGCTTTGGCGAACCCAAGTTCCTGGCCCATCGCCTCGAACGCGTCGCTGGCGAACATGTGCTTGTCCTCCAGCGTCGTCAGGAAGGCCAGATCGCCCTGATGCAGTATGCCGCGTCGCCACTGGCTGACCAGGTTCAGCAGCGCCTGCTTGCCGTCCGAGTAGGTGGGATCCTCATTGTGTAGTAGAGCGAGAATATCCGCCAGTGTTTGCCCCAGCGCACGGTGATATCGCAGGTTTGGCTCCGTGAAGAAGGCCCGCCCGCCCGGTTTCAGCCAGCGGAACATATTTGACAGGAAACGACGTACATCGGGCATGTGGTGCAAAACCGAACCACCCACGCAGGTCGCGAACGCGCCGTCGCGAAACACCGGTTCGGTGCCGCCGTGGGTGGCGAAGGTTAAGGGAATCGCCGACAGCAAACCAGCATGCTCGAGATGCTCCCGTGTCGCCCGCAGCATTGGCCGAAAAATATCCGTGACGACCAGGTCGGTCGCTTCTCCCTCGGCGATCAGCGCGCGTGTCAGCAGGCCGGTGCCGCACCCGACCTCCAACACCGAACCCAGGCTGCTTGGCCAATGTTCCCCGGCCAGGCGCTTAAGGTTGCGATACCGGGCCACCGAACGCACGTCATCGATATGATGAAGTGCGTCGTAGTCCTCGGGTTCGCTCACTGGCCCTATGGGACCGTGCACGAAATCCAGAATGCCATCATCGATCGGCACGCGGGCGCCGCATCGCTCGCACAACACGCCGGTGGCAGGCGAGCCGATCAACGGAGCCTGGCACTCCGGGCATTGAAACTGACCGAGGGGCATCAGGTCAGCGGCCCCGGAACACGGGCTTGCGTTTGTCTTTGAAGGCCTGAATTCCCTCCTTTAGGTCCTCGGATTGTCTTACCCGAGCCAGGACCTGAGCCGTTTCGACCATGTGCTCAATGGGGCCGACCGGCATGACGTCGGCGACCAGCCGCTTGAGCGCGCCGATGACCAGGGGGGCTGAGTCCAGCAGTTGCTCCGCCATCTCCAGCGCCGCCGCTTCGTGTTGGCCGTTGGGGACGACACGGTTGACGAAGCCCACGTCATAGGCGCGCTGGGCGGGGATCTTGCTGCCCAGCAGCATGATTTCCATCGCCAGCTTGTGCGGCATGCGCGAGGCGAGGGTGCTGATGCCACCGGCCGTCGTGCCCAGCTTGGCCTCGGGGTAGTAGAAGGTGGTGCTTTCGGTGGACACCATCAGGTCGCACATCATGACCATGACGATGGCGCCCCCGATGACCCAGCCGGTGGTCGCGGCGATGATGGGCTTGTCGGTCTTGAAGCCCACGTTGGGGATGGCGCGCCACAGCTCCGGCAGGTCGGACACGTCCGCCCCCGAGCAGAAGGCTTTCTCACCGGTGCCGGAGAGGATGGCGACGCGCTGGTTGTCGGCGGCGTCGAAAGCCTGGAAGGCCTGCTGCATCTCCACCGCCACGGCCTGGTTGATGGCGTTGAGGCGTTCGGGGCGGTTGATGCGGATGATGGAGATGGGGCCGCGGATTTCGGTGGTTACGGCTGACATGGGGTGGGGTCCTTCGCTCTTATCCGATATCTGCTTCATAGGCCGCCCAGGCGGTCGGTGCCTCCCGCAGCAGTACCTTCAAACCAGTCACCGCGCGGCCCTCCGTCACCCAACCGCTCGCCGCGCCGGGCGGGGCGAGCAACGGGGCATACCGCGAGGGGGGCCAGGCGCGGCTGATCCATGTCGCGCTGGTATCATGACGGTGCCGCGCCTGGAAGCGATCTCCCATTTTCGTTATGGTCGGGCCTGATACGCGGCATCCGAGCCGCTTTCAGGCTGAAATGCCACTTGGGGCGCTGTCCGAATTTTCCCGGCCACCTCAGTCCGCGGTCGGCTGATATGCTCAGACCTTATCCAGATCCCACGCCTCGGCCGACGCACCCGCCAGTGACTGGATCAACGCCTCGTCCGCCGCGAGTTCTGCCGCCGGACCGTGATGCACGACGATGCCGTGATCGAGGACGTATGCGGTATCCGCGATTTCCAGCGTCATGCGCACGTTCTGCTCGACGATCAGCACGGTGATGCCCTGCTTCTTCATGTTCAGAACGATCTGAAACACGTCCTTCACGATCAGCGGCGCCAGGCCCTGCGACGGTTCGTCCAGAATCAGCACTTTTGGATTCAGCAACAAGGCGCGCGCGATCGACAGCATCTCCTGCTCGCCGCCGGATAGCTGGCGGCCGCGGTTCATCTTCCGCTCCTCCAGCCGAGGGAACAGCTTGTAGACGGCGGGGATATCGAACGGCCCGGTATGGCCCTGTGGGACCTTGAGGTTGTCCTCGACGGACAGATTGGCGAAGACGCGGCGGCCTTCGGGCACATAACCGACGCGCTCGCGTGCCACCTGGAAGGGTGCCATGCGGACGCATTCCTGGCCGAATACCTTGACGCTGCCCGACCGCGCCGGGGTCAGCCCCATGATGCTGCGCATGGTCGTGCTCTTGCCGGCGCCGTTGCGGCCCAGCAGGGTCGTGATGCTGCCTTCTTCGACTGTCAGGCCGACGTCGTGCAGAATGTGGCTCTTGCCGTAATAGGTATTGAGCCCGCTGACCTCGATCGCGTTCATTCGGCTTTTCCCAAATAGGCGTTCTGCACAACCTCGTTCGCGGCGATCTCGGCCGGGGTTCCCTCGGCCAGCAATTTTCCCTCCGCCAGGACCGAGATTTGGTCGGCGAGGTGAAACACGACGCGCATGTCGTGCTCGATCAGAACGATCGTGTATTTTGAATCGCGGTGCAGGCGGCGGATCAATCCGGTGACCTGATAGGTTTCCTCATCGCCCATGCCCGCCGTCGGTTCGTCCAGCAGCAGCAGGCTGGGTTTCAGTGCCAGGGTCATGGAAATTTCGGCGGCACGCTGGTCACCATGCGACAATTCCCCGACCAGGCGGTCGGCTTTCGGCGTCAGGCGCCCCATCTCCAGCACTTCGTCGCAGGCGTCGTCGACACGTTTATGGTCGGCGCGGTTTAGCCAGCCGCGCAGGCTGAATCCCAGACCGGTCTCGACGGCGATGCGGATGTTTTCGCGCACCGTCAGTTCCGGGAAAATCTCGGTGATTTGGAACGTCCGTCCCATACCGAGTTTAACGCGGCCGGCGGCGGGAATACGGTTGATGTTCTGCCCGTCGAGCAGAATCTCCCCCGCCGTTGGCGGGAAAAACCCAGTGATCAGGTTGAAGAACGTCGTCTTGCCGGCGCCGTTGGGGCCGATCACTGCCCGCAACTCGCCGTGCTCGACCTTCATCGATACGTCGGATACCGCGATCAGGCTGCCGAAGGTTTTGGTCGCGCCGCGGATTTCAAGCTTCGGAGTCATGATCTGGCTCCCTTTTGAAACATGCCCATCAGGCCGCGGGGGAAGAACAGCACGACGCAGACAAAGGTCAGGCCGACGAAGAACATCCAGTTGGTGGTCATCGAAGACACGTAATCCTGCAGCATCACGAACAACACCGCGCCGACCAGCGGACCCCAGAACGCCCGCATGCCGCCCATCACCGTGATCATCACGATGTTACCGGACATGATGTAGTTCAACCCAAGCGGATCGGCGAAATTGTTCAACAGCGCGTAGAGTGAGCCGGCCAACGCGGTGAAGAAACACGAGATGGAAAACGACAGCCAGATGTGCCGCTCGATCGGTATGCCCAGGAACCGCGCTCGGCGCTCGTTCTCCCGGATCGCCAGCATGGTGCGCCCGAACGGGGAGCGCAGGATGAAAGCCTGCGCCGCGGCGGCGAGGCCGAAGACGGCGACGACAAAGAAGTAGAACGCGGTGCTGTTGTTCTGAATATCGATCTTGAACAGCCCGAAATCCAGCGGTGCTCGGGTAAAGCCGCGCAGCCCGTCGTAGCCGCCGGTGAAATCGTCCCACTTATACGCAATGTAGAAACAGACCTGCCCGAACGCGATGGTCACCATGGCGAAATAGACGCCGCGGCGGCGCACCAGCAGGAGACCGAACAAAGTGCCGGCAATGCCGCCCAATAGCGTGCCGGCAATCATCGCCAGCGAGGTGGATGGCGTGACGTATTTCAGGAACAGCCCGCATCCGTAGGCGCCCAGCCCGAAATAAGCGGCGTGGCCGAAGCTCATGACGCCGGTGAAACCGAGCAACATGTTGAAACTCATGGCCGCCAGCGCGAACACCAGCACGCGCCCGGCCAGTGCCGTATAGCCGCCGAACAGCGGCAGCCACAGCGGCACGGTCAGCAGCAGAATCCAGATAATCGCCGTCGTGGCATATTTGTTGCGGAAAGTATCGTTCATGACAGCATTCCTTCCTCGCCCAGCAGACCGCGTGGGCGGAGCAGCAGCACAACTGCCATGATGACATAAATCACCGCCTCGGAGGCGGAGGGCATGACGACCGTGGTCAGCGCGGCGGCCACGCCGATCAATAACCCGCCCAGAAGCGTGCCGGTGAGGCTGCCGACACCGCCGACGATAATGGCGATGAAGCTCGGCATGATCAGGTCGTCGCCCATGTTCGGGTTTAGCCCGATCTGTCCCGCCGCCAGCACGCCCGCGAGCCCCGCGAGATAGCTGCCGACGGCGAAGTTATACGACCGCAAAGCCGCGACGTTCACGCCGAGGGCCGACACGGTGTCCAAATCCAGCGTCCCCGCTCGGATACGCATGCCGACACGGGTGTAGCGTAGGAATGCGAACAAGCCGCTGACCGCGACGATCACGACGGCGACCATGAAGATGCGGTACCAGGTGATGAAGAACAAATCGGGCGTCAACGGGGTCGACAGGATGTCCGGAATGCCCAGCGGCAAAGGGCTGGGCCCCCAGATGTAGCGACAGCTGTCTTGCAGGATGAAGCCAAGGCCGAACGTCAGCAACAGACTGTAGATGTGATTACGCGCATAGACGTGCCGGATCATCAGTTGTTCGATCGCATAGCCGAACACCGCGGTCAGCAGCGGCGAGATCAGCAGCGCCCCCCAGAAACCGACGTAGGGCGTCAGCATGAACGCGAAATACCCGCCGAGGGCCAGGAAGTTGCCGTGGGCGAAATTCACCACGTTGGACAGATTGATGATCATCGACAGGCCAAGCGCCATCAGCACGTAAAACGCGCCAACAATCAGCCCGTTGGTGAGGTTGAACATCACGACTTGCAGCATGGACCCTGCCTGGAGCGAGAGAGCACAATCGTCACGCCGCGCGGAGGGTCCGCGCGGCGCGCCGTCATATGTTTCCCCTGGGGGATTAGGTCGGGAAAGACATCTTGCAGCCCGTGGACTCCACGGACCCGGCCGCTTCTTCGCCCGTCACGGTCGACGCGATGGTGAAGAAGTTGTCGGGATCGCCCTCGGGCGGGTGCATTTGGCCGATATGGATGTTGCTCATGAGCTGGTGATCGCCCGCGCGGTAGCGGATCTTCCCCGGCATTAGGGAGACTTCCGGCGGCAGTTCCATGTCCGACATGGCATGCGCCATGTCGATGCCTTTGAGCGACTTGGCTTTCTCGGCCGCCATGCGGAAGGCATGCACCGAAACATAGGACATCCAATGGCGCGCGGTTGGCTTCTTGCCGATCACGGGTGTGATCGCGTCGACGAACGTCTTGACGGCGGGCACGTTCGGATTGTTCCAGTACCATTCCTGACACCACCAGCCGGCCTGTGCCTCTTTCGGCACGGAGCGCACGGATTCGAGTTCGAACAGGGCGCCGCCGAGGGCCATATCCTTGCCCATGCCGAATTGCAGGAACTGCTTCATGCAGTTGATCTGGGCGGAGCCGCCCATGTTGTTCAGCAGCACGTCCGGCTTGTAGGCCTTTGCCTTGATGAGCGTGGCCGAGAAGTCGGCGTTGGCGATCGGCAGCAATTCCGCCTGATACTCGCCGCCGGCGGCGACCAGCTTCTTGATGAAGTTTGCTTGCAGGGTTTTGCCGTACGCGTAGTCGGGCGTGACGAAGAACCACTTCTTGCCGAAGCGCTTGATCAGCTCACCGGAAATGGCGGACGTGTCCATCGCGGTCGTGTTGCAGGTGCGGTAGGTGTTCCACTTACAATCGGTGCCGGTGATCGGGTCGGTGTGGCCGCCGGGAACGATGTGCAGGATGCCTTTTTCCGCGGTGACGCCCATGATCGCGTAGGCGATGCCGGAGTTCACGTCGCCCAGGATGACATCGACATTGTCGCGCTCGATCAGCTTATGGGCTTTCTGGACGCCGGTGCCGGTGTCGTTGGCGCTGTCCTCGATCAGTAGCTCGACCGGGCGGCCCAGGATGCCGCCGGACTTGTTGATCTGATCGACGGTCCATTTCGCGGCCTCGACCTCGGTGACGGCCAGGGCCGACAGGCTTCCGGTGATCGGATCGATAAAGCCGATTTTAACAGGCGTTTCGCCGCGCGCCTTGATGATGAAGGGCGCGCCAAGCTGGCTGACGCCAACGATGGCCGCGCCGGTCTTGAGCAGGCCGCGTCGGCCGAATGGTGTGGTCGTCATGGTACATTAGTCTCCCTGCCTGCCGGCCGCTTCACGGTTTGCGTGGCGGTCCGGATTCGGCGGGTAACTACGCTGTCCCTCGCGGGCCGTCGAGGGGGTATGTGCGGCTAGACCAGGGCGTTGGTGTCCTCATTGCGGCTGTGCAGGTATAGATCGAAGTCGTGCCGCAACTCGGGCTTGTTGGTGGCGAATTCCAGCACGCCGTGGCTGTTGCGTTTCAGGTCTTCGTGCGGGTCGAAGGCGTGTTTCACGAACATGTCCCAGCGGGACTGGTAGCCGCGATCGCCTTTGCGGCCGTGAAAAAGGTGCTCGATGGTGCCGGGGACGAAGCCGATATTGCCGTTGATGTGCCGGACTGCCCGAGCCTCCCAGCGCTTTACCTCCGCTCGGTAGGCTTCGGTGGTGCCCGATGGCATGGACTTGTCGGCCTCCCCGATCAGGGCCAGCGCCATGTGGTGGTCGCCCGAGCCCATGCCGCCGAGTTCGAACAAGCCGCCGACGCGGTCGAAGGCGTCGCGAGTGATGGCCCAGGCGTAGCCGCTGTGGGGATAGGTGTAGGGGCCGCCGTCGCTGTGCCAGAATTTTCCGCCGTTCGGGACCAGGGGTTCGCGGTAGAAAAACTGACGGCAGAAGGAGCGGTGGTGGGCCAGGTGCTCGTCGTTGGGGCCTAGGTCGTAGGCGTCGCTCCAGGGTTGGACGACGTCGTAGTGCTGCAGGGCTTTGACCGTGGCTTCGGCCCAGTCGTCGCGGCGGAAGATCACGTCGGCGTCGATCCAGGCGATGTACTGTGCCTCGGGGGTGCGCTGGACGCCCAGGTTCAGCAGGTTTTCCTTGTTCCAGCCGCGGGTTTTGGCGCGCACGCCGATGTGGCGGGCGCCCCCGGCCTCCGCTCGGGGCAGGCAGTCAGCGTCGCAGCGGAAGGGTTCCTCGCCGTATGCGCATTCGATGACGGTGAGGGTGACGCCGGAATCCCGCATGTGGCGGGCAAAGCGCAGCCAGTTGCGGTGCGGCGCGGCCCAGCCCAGGGGGTTGGAGCGGGCGGTGAAGACGTGCAGGCGGGATGCATCGAGCATGGTTGGTGGGGCCTCGTTTGGTGTTCTGGCTGCGTTCTAACGTTCGTTAGTGGAATAAGCAAGAAAAACTAACGTTCTCCCATCCACCATCCCTAATGCCGCCGGTGGCGAAGGGGACCCTCGGGACGAGCCCCGGGGGTGGCGCCGTGGCGAGTGGGATTCTGTTGCATCCATCCGACCATCGGGTTAGGCGGGAGGGTATGGAAAAAACGCTCCTCGAAAAATTGACGGCCTGGCGCCGCCATCTGCACGCCCACCCCGAACTGACGTTGCGGGAGACTGAAACCTCTTTTTTCGTGCAGTCGAAACTACGGGAGCTGGGGGTGCCGTTTGTCGCCGGCATTGGCGGGCACGGCGTGGTGGCCACGCTGACGCGCGGATCGTCCAATCGATCGGTTGGGCTTAGGGCGGATATGGACGCGCTGCCGATCGCCGAAACCTCCGGCGTGCCGCATGCGTCGACCGACCCAGGCGTGATGCATGCGTGCGGGCATGATGGGCACACCGTGTCCCTGCTGGGGGCGGCGGCGCTGTTGACGCAGGACACATCCTGGTCGGGAACAGTCCAACTGGTGTTCCAGCCGGCGGAAGAGGGAGGCGGCGGCGCCAAGAGCATGATCGCCGACGGGCTGTTCGAGCGGTTCCCGATGGAACGCATTTTTGGTTATCATAACTGGCCGGGCCTGGAGGCGGGTGCCGTCGCGGTGCACGACGGCCCGGTGATGGCCGCCGGCAACCGATTAATTTTCAGTATCAAGGGCCATGGGGGCCATGCGGCTCTGCCGCATCTGACCCGGGACCCGATGATCGCCGCCGCGCATCTGGTGCTGGCGTTGCAGACCGTCGTGTCGCGGGAGACCGACCCGATGGACAGCGCGGTGATCACCATCGGAATGATTCAGGGCGGCACCGCTCCCAATCAGGTGCCGGGGGATGCCCTGGTGCGGGGTACCATGCGGGTTTTGCGCGACGATGTGCGCGACCGGGTGGAGGCCGCGATCCACCGGGTCGCCGCTGGAGTGGCGCTGACCTGCGGGGTGGAGATCGAGGTGACGATCCCTCGGGGGAATCCTGTGACACTGAATTCCCCGGATGGCGTGGCGATGGCGTCCGACGCCGTCGTTCGAGCGGGATTGCCCCTGCGACGCGATATGCCGCCGGCTATGACGGGGGAGGATTTTGCATGGTACTTGCAGCACCGGCCGGGGGCCTTCGTGTGGATCGGGAACGGGCCCACGGATGGGGGGCGGGAGCTACATAATGCTAATTACGATTATAACGATGGGATTTTGCCGGCGGCCGCGGGGTATTTGGCCGGGGTGGCCAAGCGGGCGTTGGAGGGGTAGATGGTTGGCCTTGGGACGTCCGTGCCGTTGGACAGAGCGTTAAGGCCCAGCACCAACTGGCCGAAGGAGTGACTCTCCTGACGGTGTTGGGCGGCCGCTGGGTCAGTCTCAACGCCGATTCATTTAAGATCGCCGAGTTGCAGGCCAACGGTACCGTCAGGGGTGCCACACTGCCACCAAAGGAAATTACGCGCCTTGTGGGCTAAACGCCCAGCATCGCCCGCACATCCCCCGCGGACACCCCACCGGTATGCAAATCCCGCAGCGTGGCCGCGCGATCCCGCTTCGCCAGCCGGCGGCCGGCGGCGTCGGTCAGCAACCGGTGATGCGCATATTGCGGGGCCGGCCAGCCCATCAGCGCCTGCAGCAACCTGTGTATGTGTGTCGCTGGTTGCAAATCCTGCCCGCGCGTCACCAGCGTCACGCCTTGCAGCGCGTCGTCGTGCGTCACGCACAAATGGTAGCTGGCGGGGGCATCCTTGCGGGCCAGGACCACGTCGCCGAACGCGGCTGGGTTGCAGACGATCGTTCCGTCCCCTTCCTCCTCGAAGGACAAAGGCCCCTGCACCGCTCGTTGCATATGCAGCCGTAATGCGAACCGTTCCCCGGCCGCGATGCGAGCATCGCGTTCGTCCGCCGATAATGCACGGCAAGTCCCCGGATAAATCAGGCTGCCGTCGGGCGCGTGCGGCGCGTTGGCGGAGGCCTCGATTTCCCGCGCGATATCGGCTCGGGTGCAGAAGCAGGGGTAAAGCAGCCCGCGTTCGGATAATGCGTCCAGTAACGCCTGGTATTCCGGCAGATGCCCGGACTGCACGCGCACATCCCCGTCCCAGTCCAGGCCGAGCCAAGCCAGGTCTTCCAGGATGGCGGTGGCAAATTCGGGGCGGCACCGGCTCGGGTCGATGTCCTCCAGCCGCAGCAGGAAGCGCCCCCCAGCCTCCCGCGCGCGCCGCCAGGCGATCGTCGCCGAGAAGGCGTGACCGAGGTGCAGGTGCCCCGTGGGGCTGGGCGCGAAGCGGGTAACGATGGACATCGGGGCGAGCCTGAGAGTACGCAGCAGACAGAAACACAGGAGAGCGACATGGCGGTGTTGGATGCGATCCACTGGGGCCCGGCCTCCAAGGCCACACCCAAGCAACTGGTCATATTGTGCCATGGCCTGGGCGCCGACGCCTACGACCTGATCGACATCGCCCCCACCTGGGGCAACACGCTGCCGGACGCCATCTTCGCCTCGGTGAATGCGCCGGAGGAGCATTTTTCGGGATTCGGCCGCCAGTGGTGGCCCGTGTCCGACCGCAGGCCGGAGGTGATGGAGGGTGGTGCCCGCAACGCCGCCAAGCACCTGGACGCCTTCATCGACGCGGAACTGGTGCGCCTGGGCCTGCCGCCGGACGCCTATGCCCTGATGGGGTTCAGCCAGGGGGCCATGACGGTGTTGTTTACCGGCCTGCGCCGCTCTGTCGCCCCAAAAGCGGTTCTGGCGTTCTCCGGCGCCCTGATCGCTCCCGATTCTCTGGAAGCCGAGATTCGCAACCGCGCGCCCGTCCTGCTGGCGCATGGGGAGGCTGATGGACAGGTTCCCGTCAGCCGGTCACGCGATGCGGAAGCCGAGTTAAGACGGCTGGGTGTGCCGGTGGAAGCGGCCTATTCCCCGGGTTTGGGCCATGGGATCGACGACCACGGCATCGCCATGGCGGCGCTGACCCTGCAAAAGGCCTTCGCATGACCAAATCGTGAATCCATGACTCGCTCGGAGTCGCGCTGTTGCGGCCCGAATCGGCGTCTGGCATAAAGCCCCTGGTTCTCGGCGGCGCTCTCCATCTGGTGGGTTGGCTTCGATCTCATCCCCAGACATGGCGCCCCAACGGATAGGGGCTTGGCTTGCCTGACGGCGGACAGCAGTTTCCCGCGCTCGTTCTCAATGCGGACTTCCGCCCGCTGTCGTATTTTCCGTTGTCGCTTTGGTCCTGGCAGGACGCCGTCAAGGCGGTGTTCATGGATCGGGTGTCGGTGCTGAACGAGTATGACAAGGCCGTCCACTCCCCCAGCATGACGATGAAGCTGCCCAGCGTGATCGCGCTGAAGGACTTCGTCCCGACCTCCAGGAGGCCGGCTTTCACGCGGTTTAACGTGTTTCTGCGGGACGCCTTTCAGTGCCAGTACTGCGCCGAACGGGCGCCGGCGCCGGACCTCACGTTCGACCACGTCATCCCCCGCTGCCGCGGCGGCCGCACCACGTGGGAGAACGTCGTTACCGCGTGCGGCGCCTGCAACCTGCGCAAAGGCTCCCGCCTGCCCAGGGAGTGCCGCATGTTCCCCCGCATGACACCCCGCCAGCCGTCCACGTGGGAATTGCAGGATAACGGCCGCGCCTTCCCGCCCAACTACCTCCACGAGAGCTGGCGCGACTACCTGTACTGGGACAGCGAACTGGAGAGCTAGGCGACAGCCGAGCGGTACATATCATCGCTCGGCTGTCGTGCCCGCCGGGTCAGTGCGGCAATTGCTCGTCCCGCGTTTCCCGGCCCAGGATCATTGCCAGGATCGACAGCACCGCCATGCACGTCATGACCGCCGCCGCTCGGCTGAACTGCCCGCCGAAGAAGCCCACCATCAGCCCAGCCACCAGGGGTCCGAAGCTGGTGATGACCCGCCCGGTCCCGTTGCAGAACGACACCGCCGTCGCGCGGACATGGGTTGGGAACAGCTCCGGCAAATACACCGCGTGGCCGGAGAACACCCCAAACACGAAATACCCGAACACCGGCAGCACGTACGGGTAGTAATCCCAGGTATCCAGACCCTGGTACAGCACCAGCCCGCTGACGATGGTGCCGATGTTGTAGAACATAATGGCAGGGCGCCGCCCGAAAGCGTCGGCGATAAAGCCGAACGTGGCGTAGCCGATGATGCCGCCGATGCCCCACAGCGTGGTGCCCTGTCCCACGAAGGGTGCCGCCGCCGCGCCGGTGATCCCCGACTTGGCCAGCATCTGGCCCTGGATGGTCGGCAGCCATATCTGACTGGTCCAGATCGCCAGCAGGGTGCCCATGCAGAACAGCAACCCGATGAAGGTGCTGTAGCCGTTCTCCCGATTGAACAATTGCCATGGCACGAAGCCGAGGTAGCGATGCTCCTCCTCGGTCCGATTGGCTGAGGCTTGCAGGGTCTGCCGGCGGGCCTGCACGGCCTGGAAGCGCTCCGGTTCTTCCATGCCGCGACGGAGGACCAGCAACGCGATGGCGGGTAATACGCCCGCCAGCATCACGTAGCGCCAGCCGTAGGGGCCGACGAAGGCGTAGATCTGCCCGCCGATCAAGTTGCCCACCGCGCCGCCGGTCATCATGAAGCCCAGCACTTTGGCGCGATGGTTTTCGGCGAAGGCCTCGGCCACCAGCGGGATGCCGACCACGATTTCCGCCCCGGTGCCGACACCCGTAAAGAAGCGGTAGATGCCGAACCAGGTGGTGTCGTGAGCGATGCCCTGCAGGCCGGTGAACAACCCGACCATAATGATGCTGAGGGCCAGGGTGCGGATGCGCCCGATATAGTCCGCGATGATGCCGAAGAAGAACCCGCCGAATGCCCAGCCCAGCAAGCCGGTCATGCTGAGATAGCCGCCCACCCGCCCGATATCGGTAACCGAGGGATTGCCGCCTAACAGCTCGACCAGCGCGGGCCGCAGCACCAGGGAAAACAGCCCGAAATCGGTGCTGTCCAGCGACCATCCGAGCCATGCGACAAGGAAGACCTGCCACTGGTAGGGGGTGATGTCGCGTACCCAGCCGAACGTGCTGTCGGCTGTTCTTGTTGTTTGACCCATCCTGTCCTCCTCATATCCCTTTGGGCGCCTCTATTGGGCGCATTGTCTTGGATGGGCCGCACGTTACGGGACCTTGGCGCGCCGCGTCCAGCACTTACCTGGGCAGGTTGCGGCGGCGCCAGGCGCTGATTTGCTCCAGAGAGGTGTGGCAGTGGATCACCACCGGCTTATCTTTCACCGCGAAGGCCTCGGCGATGGTGGCGGCGATCTGGGATTCGTCGGTGATGGTGAAGCCCTTGGCGCCGAACGCGCTCGCCCAGACGGCGAAGTCGGGGTTGGTCAGCTGCGTCGCCGCCTGGTACGGGCGGCCGGGATAGCGGATGTCGTGGTGCATGGTGATCGTGCCGTAGCAATGATTGTCTGAAATTACGAAAATCGGTGCTACCCGGTACTGGCAGGCCGTGGCGATTTCGTTGCCCGTCATCAGCGCCCCGCCGTCGCCGGCGAAGGCGATCACCTGGGAGCCGGGGCGGCGCAGGCAGGCTGCCACCGCCATCGGCAGGCCGGCGCCCATCGCACCCACCACCGAGGACAGGAACATCTGGCCCGGCTTCATCGGTAGATACCGCTGCACGAAGGATGAGAAATTGCCGGCATCCGACGTGACCGTCGTATCGTCGGTCATGTGCCTGGCGATCTCGCAAACGACCGCGGAGAAATTCACGCCGTCGGTGGTCGGCTGCCACGCCGGCTCCATCAGGGAACGGTGGATTTTGTTCAGGCCCGCGACCCAGGGTTTACGGCGTTCGGCGTTGGCGGGAGTGCCTTTCGCCAGCAGGGCTTGCACCACCGCGCGCGGCTCGCACGCCAGCGCCAGATCGGGGCGCCAGACGCGGCCGAGCTCATTGGGATCGGGCCACACGTGGACGATCGGGAGTTGTGGTTCCGGCGCGGTGGGGAAGGTGAAGTTCTGCGACACGGTTCCGGTGAGACGCTCGCCAAGGACCACCAACAGGTCGGATTTCTTCATTTCGGCGATGACATCGGGATGCGTGCGGCTGGCGACGTAGCCGGCGTAGTTGTCGTGCCACGCGTCGAACAAATGCGGCCGGCGATGGGTGGGGCTGACCGGCAGGTGCCATTTTTCCGCAAGCTGTCTCAATTCGTCGAGGCCGTTTTCACGCATGGCGGGGCCAACCCAGACTAGCGGCCGTTCCGCTTTCGCTAACATGTCCGCGAGTTGGTTCAGATCGTCCGGGTGTGGCCCGGCGATGGCCTGCGGGCGGGGGCGGTTGAGGGTGGCTTCTGTTTCCGTGTCGAATACGTCCTCGGGGATGATGATCGCGACCGGCCCTGGGGTGCCGCTTTCGGCGATGTGGAAGGCGCGCGCCACCGCTTCGCTGGCCTGGATGGGGTCGTTGACCTCAATCACCAGCTTGGTCACGTCGGACAGGAGTCGAGAGTAGTTCTGTTCCTGCAACGCCAACCGCCCGGCCTCGAACCGTTCCACCTGGCCGATGAACACCACCAGCGGGGTGGCGTCGTGGTAGGCGGTGTGCAGGCCGATCATGGCGTTGGACAGGCCTGGCCCGCGGGACACCACCAGCACCCCTGCTCGGCCGCCGCGCATCCGCCCGTCGGCGGCGGCCATGAACGCCGCGCCGCCCTCATGCCGGCAGACGATCAGCCGCATGCGGTTGTTGTCCGCCAGCGCGTTGGTCATGCCGAGGTAGGACTCTCCGGGGACGCAGTAGATCAGGTCGATGTCATGCGCTTCGAGGCTGTCCACCAGCAGGCGGGCGACGGTTTGGGGCATTTTCTGGGTTTCCTCGGTGGGTTGGATTGGGGAGGAAGGTGGCGGGTTTGGGGGGATTGGGCAAGGTTGGGACGCGGCGTTTCCTCCCTCCGTCATCGCCTGGGCGCGCAAGGACAGAGATTTCCCCCTGCTGTTCGAGGCCCCGATCGTGACCTTGATGACTGAATTGCCGGTTTCACTCGGAGGACAGGGTGGAAGCCGCCGCACAGGTCCCTACAACGTGAGGCGATGCCGACACGCCCGCTTTCCGGTCGTCAGGCTCGGGCGACAAGAGACCAGGCCGCCGGCCGCACGTCGCGGGCCCGCGCACCTGGTGCGGCATACCGGCCGGCTGGTTCGGCGCAGGGCAGGGCGCCCGCCACGATTTCGATCACCCGGCCCTGAACGGTCAGGGCATGCTGCAACAGGCGGCGGTTCTCCCCGGCCAGATCGCGCAGGCGGCGGAGGGCGACCTCCATTGCCGGGCGCAGGTCGGGCCGGAGCACGACGCCGTTGGTCTCGGTCAGAAACGCAAGCGCACGGCGCTTGGCCGGCAGCAACGCAACCGCGCCGGACAGGTCCAGCGCGTCCAGAGCGGCATTTTCCCGCGCCAACGTGTCGGCGAGGTCGGTGACGGCGTCGATCAGGTTCCTTGTCATGGGGATTGCCTCATTCTGTCTGGGGGTTGGGATTCCTGCATGCGCAGCATCGCGGCCATGATCGGGGCGGCGAGGCCGAAGCCGCCGTGGGCGGCGATGTGCTTGCCGAACTCGGCGATCAGCATGGGCTTCCAGGTTTCCTCCCCCGCGCCGCCGCCGAACAGGCCGTGGGCGGTGTCGACGGTGTCGAACATGGGGGCAAGGAGCTGGCCGATGGCCATCGCCTCGAAGTCCTGAGCGGCTTTTTGGAGTTTCACGGGATCGGCGGCCGCCCTCACTGGCGCAACGGAAAGGTCCATCACCGGATCTCAAGATCGGCGTGCAGGGCGCCCTCGGCTTTGATCGCTTGCAGGATGCTGATCAGGTCGCGCGGTCCCACGCCCAGCGCGTTCAGGCTGGCGACCAGGTCGCGCAGGGTGGCGCCTGAATTCAGGATGCCCAGCTTGCGGTCGTGCTGGTCGTCGATCTGTACCTGGGTGCGCGGGACCACGGCCGTGGTCCCATTGGAGAACGGGCCGGGCTGGCTGACCTCCGGCGTCTCGGTGACCCGGATCGTCAGGTTGCCTTGCGCGATGGCGACCGTGCTGATGCGCACGTTGGCGCCCATGACGATGGTGCCGCTGGCCTCATCGATCACCACCTTCGCCTCATTGTCTGGGATGATCGGCAGGTTCTCGATGGCCGCGAGGGTGTCGATCGGGTCCCGCCCGCCCAGGGTTATGGCGACCGTGCGGGGGTCGGTGGCCCGGCCGACCGCCGCCCCGATCGCGCCGTTGATGGCGGTGACGATGCGGCGGGCAGTGGTCAGGTCCGGGTTACGCAGGCCCAGCCGCAGCACGTTGCCCTTGTCGAGCTTGAACGCGACCTCCTTCTCAACCGTCGCGCCATTGGCGATGCGGGCGGAGGTCGGCACGCCGCGGGTCACCGAGCTGGCTGCCCCCCTGGCCGCGATCGCGCTGCTGGACAGCGGGCCTTGGCCGACGGCATAGACCTCCCCATCCGCCGCCAGCAGAGGGGTGACCAGGAGTGTGCCGCCGGTCAGGTTGGTGGCGTCGCCGAGGGCCGAGATCGCGATATCGATCCGGCTGCCGCTGCGGGCGAAGGCGGGCAACTGCGCGGTGACCATGACCGCCGCGACGTTCTTGGTGGACAGGTTGGTGACCTGGTCGCGGGTGTTGACGCCCAGCCGCTCCAGCATGCCGATCAGGGATTCGCGGGTGAACACGTTGTTGTTCAGCTTGTCCCCGGTGCCGTTCAGCCCCACCACCAGGCCGTAGCCGATCAGCTGGTTCTCCCGCACGCCCTCCACATCCGTGATGTCCTTGATCCGCACCTGCGCCGCCGCCGGTGCCATTGGGGCGCCGATCAGAGCCAGCAGGACAAAAAAGATCGCGATCGGGCGCAGGTTCGTGCCTTCCGTTAACGGTTTGTTAAGGATTTGGGTGCATCCTCCCCGCGGGCACCGCAAAGGCCGTGCCAAAGGCAGCGGCTGGGAAATCCGGGCGTTTCCCTGGCACGGCGACCGGCAAGACCTGCCGGGTGGAGCAAAAGGAGCCGAGCGCATGGCGGGTGTGGATGGTGTGGGGCTGGCACGTGTGACGGCGTCTCGGGTTTGGGGTGGCTCGCGCGCGTCTTCCGGCTTCGCCGTGCCTGACGATGACGCCCGGCCGGAGGCGCCCCAGAGCATCGCGGCGCCCGTTGCGCTGGGAGGGCTGCTCGGGCTTCAGGAAACGATGGAAGACCCCGACGGCGACGCGCCGGCACGCCAACAGGCCGACAGGCTCCTGACGGAGCTCGCTTCGCTGCAAAGAACCCTGCTCGGCGGCGGCGATCCCATTGCAGTGCTCGGGCGGTTGGACGGCATGCTGGGTTCGGTTCCCGCTACGGGGTCACCGGTCCTGCTGGCGCTCCTGGGCGCGGTGCGGATGCGGGCGCGGGTGGAGCTGACGCGACGCGGCTGGGGGGAGAACCGATAATCCTTTTATTGCAGCCGTTTGATAGTGCGACTTACGCCCTTGGCCTGGGTGAAACGCGCCGCTATAAGCCCGCCCGTTCACGACCTGGACTGGCCGGGGGGACCCGCCTCGGTCGCCTGGGCCGTGGGCGGGAACGTGACGATCAGGACCAGCAAGCATGATGGTGAGCCTGCCCCCAGACTATCGGCCCCTGGAGCATGAGGAGTTCATGAATCCGATCCAGGTGGAATATTTTCGTCAGAAATTGCTCCGTTGGCGCATGGATCTCATCCGGGAGGCCGATGGCACCCTGGCCAGCCTGTCGGAAGGCGGCATCCACGAAGCCGACATTACCGATCGGGCCAGCGTCGAAACCGACCGAGCGCTAGAGCTGCGGACCCGCGACCGGGCCCGCAAGCTGGTGTCCAAGATCGATCAGGCGCTCGGGCGCATCGAGGACGGTAGCTACGGCTACTGCGAGGAAACCGGCGAGCCGATCGGCCTCCGCCGGTTGGAGGCGCGGCCCATCGCGACGATGTCGATCGAGGCGCAGGAGCGGCACGAACGGAAGGAACGCGTTCACCGGGACGATTGATGTCTCCCGGCGATGAGCATCCAGGCGACGGCGATGCCCTGCGCCGCCACCGTCATGCCCATCGCCCATCCGTAGGCCGGCGCACTCCATCCGCCTGAGGCAGTGCGCGGCCAGAGGTCCAGCACCCAGCCGATGGCGTTCTGGAGGAAGAACACCATCAGCAGCATGCTGAAGTTGATCAGCGTGCCCACCCGGCCGGCGATCTCCGCCGGGAACCGATGCGCCAGGGCGGCATAGGCCGAGGGGCCGGACGAACTCACAAACGCGAACAGGAACCACCAGAACCCGATCGCATAAGCGTTCGGCCAGGGGTTCAGAATCAGTACCCACTGCATCAGCCAAAGCCCCGCCATGCCGATGCACGGAACCACCATCGCATCGTGCCCGCGTCGTGTCAGGAACGATGCCGACTGACCGGTGAACAGGCTTCCGGTCATCATCCCCAGCGCGAAGCACATCAGCAACCCGGCTCGGGCGGCGCCCTGGTACCCCCCGACATCGCGCAGCCATGGTCCGGCCCACAGCCCGCCATAGGTGAAGTTCAGCCCCGACAGCAGCGTGATTGCTGGGGCGATGCCAAGAAACGCGGGGTGGCGGGCGATGCGGCCATACTCCACGATCTCGGCGCGCAGGCTGCGCTTGGGGGTGGTGGAGACCGGCCGCTCCGGCACGCTGAGATAAATCCAGACCGACACCAGCAGCGCCAGCCCGGTGAGAATCCAGAACAGCCCCCGCCAGCCGACAAGCGGCAGCAGTTGTTGCGCCGGCAAGGTGGCGGCCATGCCCCCGAACGAGGCGACGAACACGCCAAGCCCCGTCATGCCCGCGACGCGGTCGCGCGGCAGCCATTGGGTGTGCGCGGCCAGCATCGCGACCATCCCGACGGCGACCCCCAGCCCAGTGACGAACCGCCCGAGCGCCAGACCGGCGATGCTGGTGGAGCTGGCGCAGATCGCGAACCCCACAGCGGCGACCAGCACCAGCGTCATCTGCACCCGCCGGACCCCAAACAGGTCCATCCCCAGCCCCGCCGGCAACTGCGCCATCGCGTAGGAGGCGAAGAACGTCGCCGCCAGCAGCCCCAGTTCCGTGGCCGACAGCCCAAACTCCAACGCCAAAGTCGGGCCGATGGTGGCAAGCAGCGCTCGGGAAGCCTGGTTGAGAACGTTGACCCCGGCCAGCGGCAGGGTGAGGCGCACGAAGCTGGGTGGGACGGTCATTCCGGTTACTTATACCAACCGCCGTTTCCCCTGACTCACGGGGGCTAGGAATCGGTCGCGAACCCTGATTCGCTGCCTTTCGTTCATCATTGAAGAACGGAGGGTTTCATGGGGTCTGCGATCGCGATCACCCGCACCGAGCACACATCG
>CAIYDT010000121.1 GCA_903924985.1 uncultured Acetobacteraceae bacterium | reverse complement strand
GTTGGCCCGTCGTCGTGGGGAGGCCGGAATGAAGTCCTGGTGTAGTTCAAGGCGATTGAGCCTGTCGGGTGTCGCGCTGCTGCTGGCGGGTTTGGCCGGGCAGATCGCACCGGCGTCGGCTCAGGAGCCGAAAAAGCCAAATATCGTCATCATCTGGGGCGACGATATCGGCCAGTCCAATCTCAGTGCCTACACCAACGGGCTGATGGGCTACCGCACGCCGAACATCGACTCGGTGGCTCAACAAGGCGTGATCTTCACCGATTATTACGGCGAGCAGAGCTGCACCGCCGGACGTTCGGCGTTCATCACCGGCCAGAGCGTGTTCCGCACCGGGCTGAGCAAAGTGGGCCTGCCAGGCGCCGATCTCGGGCTGCGCAAGGAAGATCCGACGATTGCCGAACTGCTGAAGGCACAAGGCTACGCGACGGGACAGTTCGGCAAAAACCATCTCGGCGACAAGGACGAGATGCTGCCGACCGCGCACGGCTTCGATGAGTTCTACGGCAATCTGTATCATTTGAACGCCGAGGAAGAGCCGGAGCTGCCGGACTATCCGAAGCCCAACGATCCGGAATTCCCCAATTTTCGCAAGAATTTCGGCCCGCGCGGCGTGCTGCACAGCTTCGCCAATCCGGACGGCACGCAGCGGATCGAAGATACCGGCCCGCTGACGAAGAAGCGGATGGAAACCATCGATGACGACATCGCCGACCGTTCGGCCGCGTTCCTCGAACAGCAGGTGAAGGCGAAGAAACCGGTGTTCCTGTGGGTGAACTTCACCCACATGCATTTCCGCACCCACACCAAACCGGAAAGCCTGGGCCAGGCCGGGCGCTGGATGGGTCCGTATGCGGACACCATGATAGACCATGACAAGAATGTCGCGACGGTGCTGGACAAGATCAAAGCGCTCGGCATCGAGGGCGACACGATCGTCATGTATTCGACCGATAACGGCCCGCACATGAATTCCTGGCCCGATGCGGCGATGACGCCCTTCCGCAACGAGAAGAACTCCAACTGGGAAGGCGCCTACCGGGTGCCGGCGATGGTCAGTTGGCCGGGCCATATCAAGCCGAACAGCGTATCGAACGGGATCGTCTCGCATCTCGACTGGATGCCGACCCTGCTGGCCGCGGCCGGCGAGCCGAACATCAAGGAGAAGCTGCTGACCGGCTACAAGGCCGGCGACAAGACCTTCAAGGTGCATCTCGACGGCTACAACATGCTGCCCTACCTGACCGGCGCCGACAGCAAGGATCCACGCAAGGAGTTCTTCTACTTCTCCGACGACGGCGACCTGACCGGCCTGCGCTACGACAATTGGAAGTTCGTCTTCCTGGAGCAACGGGCAACCGGAACCCTGCAAGTGTGGGCAGAGCCGTTCACCCATCTGCGCGTGCCGATGATCTTCAACCTCCGGCTCGACCCCTACGAGCGCGCCAGCATCACGTCCAACACCTATTACGACTGGCTGCTGGATCATGCCTTTATGCTGGTGCCGGCACAGGCCTATGTCGGCCAGTTCCTGGGAACGTTCAAGGAGTTCCCGCCCCGCCAGAAGGCAGCCAGTTTCTCGCTGGATCAGGTCATGGAAAAACTGCAGCAGCCGAGTGGGGATTGAGGACGGGAAGACAGTAGGCAAGGCCAGGGACGCTGCCCCTGGACCCCGCTGGGGGCAGCGCCCCCAGACCTGCGTTTCTAGGTTCGGCGGCGGATTGCCGCCAGCAGGGTGAAGGATACGCCTAGCAGGGTGATTGCTGCGGGTTCCGGCACCGCGGTCAGGACACCGAAGAGGCCGTTCGATTCGTCGTCCGGTCCGGCGGAGAAATAGATTTTCCCCGGGCTGCCGGCGCCAACGCCGTTGCCGGCGTTCAGACCCCACAGGCCGTCGATCACCAGTGGATTGCCGTCGGTTCCCTTCAACTGTCCGACGAAGCTGTGGGTACCGAGGTTGAAGGCATCGACCGTGCCGTCGCCGAAATTGCCTACCAGCAGGTCGCCGGCAAATTCACCGAAGGACGTGGGGGCGATGGCAAGGCCCCAAGGGGCATCGAGCGCGCCCGCCGAGCCGGCGCGGCCGAGGAAATTGCCCTGCAGGTCGAACACATCCACGAAACCATTGCCGGGGCCCGCGATCTCGTCGTGCCCGGTCGCGTCCTGCTTGGCGTAGGTGACATACAACTTGCCGTCGAGCAGCTGGATATTGAACGGTGCATAGCCGGAAGGCAGGGACGGGTCGGTGAACGTGCCGGTCAGGTTTGGCGCGCCCGCGGCGCCTTTCAGGATGTCGATGGTGCCGGTGCGGAAATTGGCGCTGTAGAGATACTGGTTTCCAGCAACCGTTGCCGACGTGGTGCCTTTATAGACGTTGGCGGACGACCCGATCTGCAGCGTTTCGGCCGTGGCCCCGAGTGCGCCCCGCCAGCCGGAGATCGTGCCGTCCTCGGAAACGAACAGGAAGGGATCGGCATTGAAGCCGGCGGTGCCGTTGAACACCTGGCCGGTGACGGTACCGTCGCCGGGGATGGTCACGGTCAGAGCGACCTTGGTGGTGGCGTTTGTTGTCGGATCGACGCGGTAAAGGGTGGAGACGCCGGTGCCGTTGTCGGAAACCCAGAACGGGCTGGTCGCGCTGTGGGAGATGCCCCAGGCGTTGACCAGGTTCGGGTCGTCGATCAATGCGGGGTGAAGGGTCTGGTTGTTGGTGACCAGATTGGTAACGGCGAAGGTGGTTGCCTGTGCCGGAGCGGCAAGGGCCATCAACAGGGTGGCGCCGGTCAGCGACGGACGGATCGAGCTTTTTGACTTGATGGCGGACATGGTTGGGGGTCCTGTTTCAAGGGCTGGGGGCCAGCGCGTAATGGAGTGAGGGCGGAACGAAGCGGGCCAGGGATGCAGGAGACGTGGCCAGCTGGTGCTCGGGTCGCCAGCGAAATTCAATTCTTAGCTTACCGTCGTGAATGATCGTTTTGTATCAAGTCACGTAAAATTCATGCCGCCACGTAACATTTCGCAAGGGGTCATGACCTGTGTTGTCGGATGTAGGGCGGCCGGTAAAGCCATCCTCGGGTCGCACGCGGGTGCCTACGGTGGGACAACTGGACGGGGGACGGCCGTGGCTTCAAAGTTGTCCCACTGGATCATGGGGTTGGGGGAAGCAGCATGCGGATCGGCATTGCCGGCATTACCGGGCGGATGGGAAGGCTACTGGCCGAGGAAGTGACGGCGGCCGGAGCGGAATTGGCGGGTGGTACCAGCCGGGACGGCTCGGGCGGGTTCACCGATGTTGCGGCGCTGGCCGGGGTAAGCGACGTGGTGATCGATTTCACCAACGCGGCGCTTGCGCAGGGTCATGCCAAGGTCTTGGCGGATCTGGGCAAGCCCTGGGTGCTCGGCACGTCCGGCCTATCGGATGCGGATGAGGCGGCGGTAGCGGCGGCGGCGAAGCGGATTCCGGTCGTTTATGCGGCTAATTTCGCTTCCGGGGTCAATCTGGTGCTGGCGTTGGCCGAACGGATGGCGGCGGCGCTGCCCGCGGCGGAATACGATGCGGAGATCGTGGAGATGCACCACCGCCAGAAGGTGGACGCGCCGTCCGGCACCGCGATCGGCATGGGGCGCGCGGTGGCGAAGGGGCGTGGGCAGGTGTTGGCTGACGTGATGGAAAGCGGCCGTCACGGCCATACCGGGGTGCGCAAGCCGGGGGCGATCGGGTTCGCCGCGCTGCGGGGCGGGCAAGTGGTGGGCGAGCACAGCCTGATCTTCGCCGCCGGCGCGGAACATATCGTGCTGACCCATCGTGCCTTCGACCGCCGGGCGTTCGCCTCCGGCGCGGTGCGCGCGGCGCTGTGGGTCCAGGGCCGGCCGGCCGGACTTTATTCAATGATGGATGTGCTCGGAATGTCCGCCTGACAGGCAGGTTCGTTCCTGTGTTGCCTTGACCCGCCCCAATGATTCCGCCACACACCGCCGGTCCGGCGCCTGGCCGGGCTATGCGGTGCAAGGATCGAAAGATGCGCGATAAGGGTGAGTTTCTGTTCACCTCCGAGTCTGTCTCGGAAGGTCATCCCGACAAGGTTGCAGACCGGATCAGCGACACGGTGGTGGACGCGTATCTGGCGGCCGACCCCTATGCCCGCGTCGCCTGCGAAACGTTGGTGACGACCAACCGGGTGGTGCTGGCCGGTGAAGTCCGCGGACCCGAAACGGTAACCGCCGAGTATCTGGCGCATCTGGCGCGGCTGGCCATCCACGACATCGGCTACGACCAGAAGGGCTTCTCCTGGAAGGACGCCGAGATCCAGGTGCATCTACACGCCCAGTCCTCCGACATCGCCCAGGGCGTGGACGCCGAGGGCAACAAGGACGAGGGCGCCGGCGACCAGGGCCTGATGTTCGGCTATGCCTGCCGCGAGACCGACGTGCTGATGCCGGCGCCGTTGTATTACGCCCATTTGATCCTGCGCCGGATCAGCGAACTGCGCCGCAACCACGATCTCTCGGTTGCCGGGCTGCTGCCGGACGCCAAGAGCCAGGTGACACTGCGCTATGTCGACGGCGAGCCGGTCGGCGCGACCTCGGTGGTCGTGTCCACGCAGCATGTCGAGGGCATGGAGCAGGGCAAGATCAAGCAAATGCTCTGGCCGCTGGTGGAGAGCAGCCTGCCGCAGGGCTGGATGCCGGCCGAGAAGGAATTCTACGTCAACCCGACCGGGCAGTTCGT
>CAIYDT010000120.1 GCA_903924985.1 uncultured Acetobacteraceae bacterium | reverse complement strand
CGGCTTCGCCGGACGGCGCGCCCGCATCGGAACCAGATTGGGAATCGGGCGGCGGCAACGACATGGGAAGCTTGACTCATGCCGCGACTCGCGTGTCAACCGTCGATCAGCGATCGACTACCTGGGCAGTTACGATTAATCCTTGATTGAAG
Organism: uncultured Acetobacteraceae bacterium; assembly: GCA_903924985.1. Classification (GTDB taxonomy): domain Bacteria; phylum Pseudomonadota; class Alphaproteobacteria; order Acetobacterales; family Acetobacteraceae; genus Rhodopila. The sequence continues at coordinate 4,958 of CAIYDT010000120.1, read as the reverse complement.
GCAGGCACTTGGCCGGCCAAAGAGAGCGGGGCGGCAGGCTTTCTGTCGTCCAAGGAGAAAGATCCCAATGACCTCGCCTAAGAGCATCGCCTGCCGGTGGATCGTGGTTGCCACTGGGCTGCTGGGCAGTTTTTGCGCCGCTCAGGCTGCGGAGCATCCGCCATTGGCGCCTACTCGGGACGTCACGGTTGCCTATCAGGTTCGGGCTTCCCAGATACCGCCCGGGGCGATGGGCCGGGGAGATGGGCAGGACGGGCAAACCATCAAAATGAGCTATTCCGTCGCCAGTGGCCGGCTGAGGATCGAACAGGTGTCGCTGCCTGGATATATGCTGGTCGATCGTGCCGCTGGCCGGGTTACCATGGTCATGGAGCCGATGCAGACCTTTATGGACATGTCGTTGGACGACAAGGCCGGCGCCGGGTTGCTGCTGAACGACAAGATGCGTTTCGTTCGTGGTGGCGGAGACAAAGTGGCCGGACTCGCATGCACGGTATGGACCGTGACCAGTGGCCAGACGACGGCACGGCTGTGCGTCACCGAGGATGGCGTGATCTTGCGCGGTGAGGGCAGTGACCCTAAGCGAGGGACGGGGAAACTGGTTGCAACAGCGGTAACCTACGCCGCGCAGCCAGTAGCCAAATTCAGTGCGCCGCCAGGCTTCCACCGCATGGAGATGCCTTCCGCGGGCTTGCCGTCGGGCGGGATGGGTAGCAAATCGCTACGGCCGCCGGGCTAATCGGAGGCACGGAAAAATGAGCTCCACGTTGACCGCCACGGGAGTACGTCGTCCAACGCGTCCGCGTTTTCTGCCGCCATGGCGGGATCGGCAAGGGCGACTGTCCCCGCTGAAGTCGCTGGTTTTGCTGGGCGCATGCGTGCCGGCGATGCTGATCGTGTTTTGGTGGCTCAACGGCGATCTCGGCCCGCGGACAGTGAATGCCGCGATCCATCTTACCGGTCTTTGGACGGTTCGTTTTATTCTGCTGTCGTTGGCCGTGACGCCAGCGCGTGTTGTGTTCGATCGTCCCAAGGTCGTTCTGGTGCGGCGCATGCTTGGTGTCACCGCGATGGTGTATGCACTGGCTCATTTGAGTCTTTATATCGTCGATATGAACTTCCACTGGTTGGAAGTCGTGTTGGAGATCGTGCGCCGGTTCTATTTGACCATCGGGTTCGTCGCGCTGATCGGCCTGGTTGCCCTTGGCGCGACATCGACCGATGCGGCGGTGCGCCGGATGGGGCGCAATTGGAAGCGATTGCATTGGTCGATCTACGGCATTGGGGTGCTGATGCTGCTGCATCATTTCCTACAGGCCAAAGCCGGCGTTTCTGCTGCCGTTCTGGCCGCTGGCCTGTTCATCTGGCTGACGCTGTGGCGGCTACTGCCCGAGCGGCGTCGTGCTTCACCTTGGGTGCTGGGTGTGGTCTCGATCGCTGCCGGCATGCTTACGGCGGGACTTGAATTCGCCTGGTATGCACTGGCCACACGGATCAATCCGTGGCGCGTGCTTTCGGCCAATCTGGACTTCGCGTTCGGGCCGCGCCCCGCGGAATGGGTCGTGATTTGTGGCCTGGGGGTGGTCGCCGCATGCGCATTGTCCCGCCTGCGCTTCGAACCCCGGCGGTCATAACCCGCCGGGCCGTTCAGTCTACAACGCGGCGATGGCGTCCATTACCGCTTCGGCATGGCCGGGAACGCTGACTTTGCGCCAGATCTTGTCGATCAGGAAGGTGCTGCGCTCCATCCCCATGTATTTCCGACCGTACATGGATTTCTCCACCCAGGTCTCATAGGCGGAGGAAGCATCGCCGACCTCATCGGACGCGAGCGGGAAGGTCAGGTTGTATTTTTCCGCGAATTTGTCGATCGGCTTCATCTTGTCGCGCGACACCCCGATCACCTCGACCCCTATCTTGCCAAGCTGTGGCAGGGCTTCCTGGAAGGCGCAGGCTTCCTTGGTGCAGCCGGGTGTGTCGGCCTTGGGATAGAAATACAGCACGAACGGCCTGCCCTTGAGGCTGGCCAGGCTGACCGTACGCCCGCCGCTCGCGGGCATCTCGAAAGCCGGAGCCTTGTCACCTTCCGCTACGCTCATCCCGCAATGTCTCCTACTTGCCGCACGAAAATGGCGCGCACCTCGCGCGCCAGACCACTCAAAATGAGGCGCAAACCGGCCAAGTCAACCGCCGGCGCCCCGGCTTCCTTGGCAGCTCGCAACAACGTCTGGGCGGTGGCCTCGGGCAGATTGGACGGGGCAGTCCGGCCGAGCATGATGCGGAGCATCCCCTGCACCGTCCGCCAGACCCGATCGGCACGAATCAACGTGTCGGCTTCATCGGCGGATAGCGCGCCGGCATCGGCCAACTGCCGCAGAGCGACGCGGGTAGTCTGGCTCCGCACCTCCGGATGTACGGCCGCATGCACCAATTCCAGGGTTTGGCAGATGAACTCCACTTCGATCTGGCCGCCGGGCCGCAGTTTCACGTCCCACGGCCCCGCTGGCGGTAGCTCGCGCGCCAGCCGGGAACGCATCGCCGTCGCATCCGCGCGAATAGTCGCCGGTTCTCCGGCGTGCGCCAGCGCTTCCTCGATCCCGGCCTCGATCGCAGCCCGCAAGGCTGGCGGTCCGGCGATCACACGGGCTCGGGTCAGCGCCATCCGCTCCCAGGTCCAGGCCGACGTCGCATGATACTGGCGGAAGGACCGCAGGGACACAGCCACCGGACCTTTGTTGCCGGAGGGACGCAAGCGCATGTCCACGGCATAGAGCGGCCCGTCGATGCCTGGCGCGGTTACCGCGGCGATATAGGCGTGGGCGGCGCGGACGAACCATTGGCTGGCGGGAAGCCGTCTGCTCCCGGCGCGCCCGTGACTTTCGGTAACATCTTCAGGGTGGTCGTAGATCAACATCAGGTCGAGGTCGGAGCCGGCCATCATCTCCCTGCCGCCGGCCTTGCCGAGCACGACCACGGCCATTCCGCCGCCGCGAACCCGGCCAAACCGGGATCGAAAATCCACCAGCACGGGATCTAGCAGGGCCGAGAGCGCGGCGTCTGCGAGCGCGGTTCGTCGCAGTCCGGCATCATCTGCATCTAGCCGCCCGTCTATGGTTGCGGCAGCCAATCCGAACTCCTCCTCCCGCACCATCCGACGTGTGATGTCGATAATGTCCTCCAGCGTTGCCGCATCGCGCAGGCGGACCCGCAGTAGGCGTGCAGAGTCGACCTCCTCCTCCGGGCTCAGCAACCCATCGAGGGCGGCGGGATTGCGGGCCAAGTAGTCGGCGAGCCATGGTGCGGCCCCAAGAATTGCGGCAATTCGGTCCAGCAAATACGGGTTGCGCTGAAACAGCGACAACAACTGCACCCCTGCGGGCATGCGGGCCAGCAGGCTGTCGAACCGGCTGAAAGCGATGTCTGGCTGAGGCTGACGCCCTAGCGCCGCCAGCACGGAGGGCAACAAAAGGGCCATCAGGTCGCGCGATCGTTCCGAGCGCAGCGCACGCGGCCGGCCAGCCAGCCAGCCCCGTATTGCAGCAATGGCTGTGGGAAGATTGGTAAACCCGTGCCCCTCCAGAACGGCGGCGGTTTCTGGCGGTATGTCGTCCACACCGCTGAAATCGAGCGCCGCCCCCGCTTCGCTTATATCGGAACCGGCGGACACATCGCCGAACACCTCCGCGTAGCGTCGTCCGACCGTTTTCAGATGAGAGAGCAACTCCTCGGCAAAGCTTTGGGCGTTCGCGTGGCCCATGAACGTCGCGAACTGGGCCAGTCCTTCCGGCGTATCCGGCAGGGTATGGGTCTGCCGGTCGGCCACCATCTGCAGCCGGTGCTCGACCTGCCGCAGATAGCGGTAGGAGCGAGCGAGTTCGGTAGCGGTGCGGCGGGCGAGATGGCCGCTGCGGGCCAGCAGCCGAAGCGCCTCCAGCGTGGTCGTTACCCGGAGGCTTGGGTCGCGCCCGCCCCAAACGAGCTGAAGGGTCTGGGCAAGGAACTCGATCTCTCGGATGCCGCCTTCGCCTAGCTTGACGTTGTGCCCGGCGATGCGTCTGACCGGAGCCTCGACGCCGGATACCGTGCTGCCGTTCCTTCTTGCCCCTATCCTGGATGCCGCTTGCTTGCTTTGCGCATGCTGGTCGATGCGCCGCTTCATGGCGTGAATATCGGCGACAGCGGCGAAATCGAGCCCCTTGCGCCAGACGAATGGGCGGATTGCCTCCAGAAAGCCAACGCCGAGCGAGAGATCCCCGGCCACCGGGCGCGCCTTGATCATTGCCGCGCGTTCCCAATTCTGACCGAGGCTTTCATAATAGGTCAGCGCTGCCGGCAGCGCGATCGCCGGCGGAGTGGCGGCGGGATCCGGGCGCAGGCGCAGGTCGGTGCGAAAGACGTAGCCGTCCGCATCGCGTGCCTCCATCAAGGTCACGATATCGCGGGCCAGACGTGACGTGAATGCCCCCATCGCCTCGCCGGCGGTCTGCGGGGTATAAACCGCGATCGTCGGATCGTAGAGCAGTATGAGGTCGATATCGCTCGAGTAGTTCAGTTCGCGTGCGCCCAGTTTGCCCATGCCGATTGCCACGAACCCGCATCCCTGCGCGGGGTCGTCGGGGTTTGGCAGGTTCAGTTCACCGCGGTCCTGCGCCGTCCGCAGCAAATGCGCGACCGTCAGGCGCAGCGTGGATTCCGCGAGCGATGCCAACACGTCGGTGACCCTGTCCAGGCGCCATATTCCACCGATATCCGCGATGGCGGTTGCCAAAGCCACCACGCGCTTTGCCCGGCGCATGCCCGCGGTAACGACCGGGCGCCGTGCCGAGGGGGGGATTGCCGCGAGTTCGGCCATGGCGTCGGCCACGGCCTTATCGGGGCCGGATCGTACGACGCTGATGATCGTGGCGGCTTCTCGGAAGGCCAGGTCGGAGAGATAGGGGCTGTTGCCGCCGAGGGCG
>CAIYDT010000119.1 GCA_903924985.1 uncultured Acetobacteraceae bacterium | reverse complement strand
TTTCAGGGACTTGATGTAACGCGAAGACGGAAGCTCGGTTTAGTGGCTGATCCGGCGGCCGAGACATTGTAGCGGCGGGCTCTGGTCAGGCTGGGAGAAATGACCGCGGCCCTGGTGCGGTCATTCCCAGTCCAGGGCGCGGATGACATGGGGCTCAGCGTGATCCACCCGCTGCCGTTGAGGGGTTGAGCCTCGGGGGATCGGCAATGGGATGGGCCGTCACTGAGGCCGCCACCCGCACACAACGCTCGAACACCGCCAGATCGCGCCACCGGTCGTCGGCGTGTTCGGCGATCAGGCTGCCGCCGGAGCCAGCGATGCCGCCCTCGATCATCAAATTGTCGAACAGGCCGAATTGCGCCAGGCTGCGGTCCAGGAACGGGATCGCGTTGGTAGCGTAACCGAAAATCTGCAGGCCAAGCGCCCGAGCAAAGCCTATCTCGTAGACGGTGTCGACATCGGCGCTGGGGCCGCGGAACGGGGTGAGGTTGGCGATCAACGCCTCGCAGCTACGAATATGGGCTTCGTTCCGTATCGCGATGCGCCGCCACGGCGGGAGCGACGGCCATTCCGGCGAGGTAGACCCGAATGCTCAAGCGTCGAGCGCAGCAACCCCTGGCAAGGTCTTGCCCTCCAGCCACTCCAGGAACGCGCCGCCGGCGCTGGACACATAGGTCATCTGGTCGATGACCCCGGCCTGACGCAAAGCGGAGACAGTGTCGCCGCCACCCGCGACGCTGCGCAGCGTGCCCGCCTGCGTCGCGACCGCCACCGCCTTCGCCAGCGCAACGGTCGCGGCGTCGAACGGTGGGGTTTCGAAGGCCCCCAGCGGGCCGTTCCAAACCAAAGTGCGGATGGACGGCAGGCGGGCCAGAAGGGCCGCCACCGAGGCCGGGCCGACGTCCAGGATCATCGTGTCCGACGGAACCGCGCTGACCGCGACGGTCTGGGTCGGCGGGTTGGGTTTGAACTCGGTCGCGACCACGGCATCGGTCGGGAGCACGATGTCGCAGTTTGCCGCTTTCGCCTTCGCCAGGATGTCCAGCGCCGTCGCGTGCATGTCGGCTTCCTGCAACGACTTGCCGACGTTCAGCCCTTGCGCGGACAGAAAAGTGTTGGCCATGGCGCCGCCGATCACCAGCATGTCGACCTTGCCGACCAGATTGCCCAGCAATTCCAGCTTGGTGGACACCTTGGCGCCGCCCACGATCGCCGCGACGGGCCGGGTCGGGTTGCCAAGCGCGAGGTGAAGCGCCTCCAGCTCCGCTTGCATCAGGCGACCGGCGAAGGATGGCAGGCAATGTGCCACCCCCTCGGTGCTCGCATGCGCGCGATGCGCCGCCGAGAACGCGTCATTGACGAAGATGTCGGCCAGCGCGGCGAGTTCGGCCGCAAAGGACGTATCATTCTTTTCCTCGGCGGCGTGGTAGCGGGTGTTTTCCAACACCAGCACATCGCCGTTGGCCATGGCAGCGACGGCCTGCCGCGCCGGAGGCCCGATGCAGTCGTCCGCGAAGGCGACCTTCCGCCCCAGCACCTGCCCCAGCGCGACGGCCATGGGTGCGAGCGACATCTCCGGCACGCGCTTGCCCTTGGGGCGGTCGAAATGGCTGCACACGATAACCTTGGCACCCTTGCCCGACAGCTCCTTGATGGTCGGGGACAGGCGTTCGATGCGCGTGAGGTCGCTGATCTTGCCGTCCCGCACCGGCACGTTCAGATCGGCGCGCAGCAACACGCGCTTCCCGCTGACGTCGACGCCATCGAGGGTACGAAAGGTCATGATCGAATCTCCGAAATTTTCAGCGAGCGCCCATCAATGCGGCGACATCGAGCATGCGGCAGGAGAAGCCCCACTCGTTGTCGTACCAACCCATCACCCGGGTCAGCGCGCCATCCACCACGGCGGTCTGCGTCGCGTCGAAGGTGCAGGAGGCCGAGGTGTGGTTGAAATCGATGCCCACCAGCGGGAGGGTGTTGTAGCCCAGCACGCCTCGCAGCGCGCCCTTGGCGGCGTCCTGCATGGCTGCGTTGATCTCGTCCTTGGTAGCCGCCTTCGCCAGGTTCACGTCAAGCGACACAATGGAGACGTTCTGCACGGGAATGCGGATCGAGGTCCCGTCCAGCTTGCCCTTCAACTCCGGCATCACCTGCCCGATGGAGCGTGCGGCACCGGTAGAGGTCGGGATCGCCGACACCGCGGCGGTGCGGGCCCGGCGTGCATCGCGGTGCGACCCATCCAGGGTGTTCTGGTCGTTCGTGTAGGCGTGAATGGTCACCATGTAGCCGCGCAGAATGCCGAACCGCTCGTGAAGCACCTTCGCCATCGGGGCGAGGCAATTGGTGGTGCAGGACGCGGCGGAGATCACCGTCATGTCCGGCTTCAGGTCGTGGTTGTTGACGCCGTAGACGATCATCGCGTCCACCCCGTCGCCGGGGGCGGAGATCAGCACTTTGCGCGCGCCGACCGCGAGCAGTGGGGCACATTTTTCCTTGCTGGTCAGCTTGCCGGTGCATTCCATCACGACATCGATGCCGGACATATCGAGCTTGCTGGGATCGCGCTCGAACGTCACCGGGATCGGTCCGTAAACCTTGCCGTTATGCCGCACGGTCAGCGTATTGCCGGACACTTCCACCTGGCCAGCGAAGCGGCCGTGCGCGCTGTCATAAGCAAACAAATGCGCAACGGAGTCCATGTTCATGCTGGTCGAGGCGTTGATCCGGGTCGGCACCAGATCGGTGCGTCCCTCTTCCGCGATGGCGCGCAGCACCAACCGCCCGATGCGCCCGAAACCATTGATTGCGACCGAAACGGCCATGGGTCGGTTTCCTTTTTCTCTCTTTAAGACAATCGTTTACGCACGGCTGCTGCGATCGCCTCGGCTGTGATCCCAAAGTACTTGTACAGCTCTTCGGCCGGTGCGGACGCGCCGTAGCCCGGCATACCGATAAAGACGCCGTCGGTGCCGATAATGCGCTCCCATCCGAAGTCGCATCCCGCTTCCACGCCGACGCGCAAACCCCCGCCCAGCACGGCTGCCCTGTAGCTTTCTTCCTGCTGCGCGAACAATTCCCAGCAGGGCAGGGACACCACGGCGACGGGGATGTTCTCGCCGGCCAGCATCTCGCGCGCCGTCATGGCGATGGAGACCTCCGACCCGGTGGCGATCAGTGTGGCCTGACGAGGCCCCTCGGCTTCCGCCAGTACGTAGCCACCGCGCGCGGAACGGTTCTCCACGATGTCGGTGCGCAGCGCGGGCAGAGATTGCCGGGTTAGCACCAGCATCGACGGCCCATCGGCGCGCTTCACCGCCAGTTCCCAGCACTCCGCCGTTTCCAGCGCATCGGCTGGCCGGTAAACGTGCAGGCCCGGCATGGCGCGCAGGCTGGCCAGATGCTCGACGGGCTGATGGGTGGGACCGTCTTCCCCGAGGCCGATGGAGTCGTGCGTCATCACATGGATAACGCGCTGACCCATGAGCGCACCCAAACGAATGGCCGGGCGCATATAGTCGGTGAAGACGAAGAACGTGCCGATGTACGGAATGATCCCGCCATGCAACGCCAGACCGTTGGCACAGGCGGCCATCCCGAACTCGCGGATGCCGTAATGGATGTATCGCCCGGCGTAATTGCCCGGCGATACGAAACCCATGCCCTTGACCAGCGTCAGGTTGGACCCGGTCAGGTCGGCCGACCCGCCCACCAGATCGGGAGTCGCAGGCACGAGAGCCTCCAGCGCCTTCTGGCTGGACTGCCTTGTCGCCAGCTTGGGCCGGTTGTCGGCGATGTCCTGCTTCAGCATCGCCACGGCTTCGTGCCAATTGTCCGGCAGGCGGCCGGCGATGGCGCGCTCGAAATCGGCGCGCTGGGCATGACGGGCGAGGCGTTTCAGCCAGGCGCGCCTTGTTCCGGCGCCGCGAGAACCCACGGCATGCCAGCGCTCGTATAAATCGTCTGGCACGCTGAACGGCGCTTCATTCCAGCCGAGGAACACCTTGGCCGCTTCGGCTTCCTTCGGCCCCAAAGGCGAGCCATGCGAACCGGCGGTGCCGGCTTTGGTCGGCGCGCCAAGCCCGATGATGGTTTTGCAAGCAATCAGAGTCGGCTTCCGCGACCGCACCGCGAACGACATTGCCGCCGCGATCTGGTCTGGGTCGTGCCCATCCACCCGCCTTGTCGCCCATCCGGCCGCGGCGAAGCGCTTCAGTTGATCTTCCGAGGTCGACAGGCCGGTCGCGCCGTCGATCGAGATGCTGTTGTCGTCCCAAAGGACGGTGAGTTTTTCGAGCTGCAGGTGACCGGCCAGCCCGATCGCCTCATGGCTAACGCCTTCCATCAGGCACCCGTCGCCAGCAATCACCCAGGTGCGGTGATCGACCAGGGACTTGCCGTAACGGGTGGCCATATGCCGTTCCGCCAGCGCCATGCCGACGGCGGTCGCGAGGCCCTGACCCAGGGGGCCGGTGGTGCACTCGATACCCGGGTGCTCGCCATATTCCGGATGCCCGGCGCAGGGAGAGTGCAGTTGCCGGAATTGCCTGATTTGCTCGATCCCCATGCCGGCATAGCCGGTGAGATGCAGCACCGCATACAGCAACATGGAGCCATGGCCGGCGGACAGCACGAACCGGTCACGGTCAGGCCACCGAGGATCCGCGGCATCGTATTTCAGGAACCGGGACCAAAGGACGGTCGCGACGTCGGCCATGCCCATCGGCATGCCCGGGTGACCTGATTTGGCTGCTTCCACCGCGTCGATCGTCAAGGCGCGAATCGCGTCGGCCATGCGGCGAACGGGGGTTTCTCCACACGCCCGTACCACTACTTGCTGGGCAAGGGCGGCGTTTTCCGCGTTGGTCTCGGCCATGGCAGCCATTGAGTCTCCTTAAGCCGCCGAGGGGCGCCGGGTCGGTGTTCGCACGCCTATAAGGCAGGATCGTGGCAGGCTCAACTGCCGCTTCAACTCCCACCGGGGACCCAACCCTCCTCGAAAAACATATCTCGCCAGGTCTCTGGCGCCACCGCGATCATGCCGATCCGGTGCATGAACGACGCGATGGGGAAGGCCCCGTGCGGCGTTGACTCCCAGCGCGGTCCGAACGCGCGGATCATGTCCATCGCGTCCTCCAACGCCGCTCTGAACGCCTTGATCGGCGCCGGGCTCGCGTCATGTCGGCCAGGCAGCGGGGCTGTGGCCGAGCGGCACGGGCGGGCGAGCCCAAAATGTGGGGGTTTGGGACATGCGGACGATCGGGGCCAGGTAACGCATGCGCCCCAAAGGCATGTCGACCTCGGTGCAGAGGCGGGCGATTTCGTCGGCCGGCAGGTCGGCGGGGACGTTCTCATAGGCCGATCGCGGCAGCACGCCGCGATCCACGATCCAACGGCCGGCGGTGGCGAGGCTGGCGCGCACCAGCCAACTGCCGCCCTCGGTATGGCGTCGGGCGAGCGCCACCATGGCGCCGTAGGCCATCAGGTTGCCGCCGACATAGTCGATGGCGGACACCGGCAGATGCTTGGGGCCGGTGTCGTCGCGGGAAGCATCGGCCATGCCGGTCGCCGCCTGCACCACGGTGTCGTAGCCCCGCCGGTTGCACCACGGCCCATCATGCCCCCAGGCGCTGAGGGTGACGTAGATCATACCGGGATGCCGTTCGGCCAGTTCCTCCGGCCCGAAGCCGCGGCCGGCGAGTGTGCCGGGGCGGTAGGACTGGGTGAAGATGTCGCAGGTACTCGCGAGTTCCAGCAATTTGGCATGATCGTCCTTCTGCCGCAGGTCGAGGCGGGCGGACAGCTTGCCGATGCCGGTGTCGAGGTCCATCTGTCCGGAGTCCGCCAGCCCGACGCGGGTGATCTTCAGCACATCGGCGCCGTGTTCGGCCATGGTGCGCGACGCGGTGGGCCCGGCGATGACGCGGGTGAGGTCCAGCACCCGAATGCCGGACATCGGCCTGTCGCCTTTCGGCAGCTTGCGCGGCTTGGCGTCGCCGATCTTGATGATTTCCACCGCCGGCATCAGCGCGACGGCGGCGGCGTGCGGGTGGCGGTTCCACTCGCCATGGGTGCGGACGAAGGACCCGACGGCGCCGCCTTCGTGCAGGGCGGTCTCCAGCGCTTCTCCGTCCCAGCCGGAGATGGCCTCCTTCACCGCGTTGTAGTCGTCCGGCACGCCGAGGATGCGCAGCGCCTGGTCGCGCAGATTCGGGAAGTTGGTATGCAGGAATACCCAACGGCCGTTCTTCGCGGGGTAGAACTTCATCAGCGGCGCGAACTCCCGGTCGCAGGGCTGGCCGTTAATCTCCATGTACCTGCCGCCGCGGAGGGAGATGGCGGCCGCCGGCACATCGACCGACACGGTCTGCTTGCGCTTGGTTTTCAGCCGCCACAGCTCCGCCGCCGCGACTCCGGTGGCGGCCAGGACGGCGGCGCCGGCGATCCCAATGCGGTAGCGTGTGGGCAGCACGGGATCGTCGCCGGTGATCCGAACGCGCTCCCCCAGGGTCCGCGGTAGAGCGCCCAGATCCAGCAGTTCATCCAGGGCCTCGTGGGCCAGGCCGCGCGCATCCGCCATCTTGGGGTTTCCTTCACATGCTTGGCCGGGGACTCTGACGGTCATTGCAAACCGCGGCAAGCCCGGGGTGGGGTGTCGGAAAATTTTACAGATCGTGAAATATATTTCGCAACTTAAATCCTAACCCATTCATTTTGCGCGCATTCTCGATTTGGCGCGGGATTTGCGTGTGTCGTTGACGACCGCATGGGGAGGTGGTCGCGTTGCATGGGAGAATTAACAGATGTCAATATCGAGAAGCGGCCGTAACGTTTTGCTCTGTGTGGGTGTGTTGGGGATGATTGTAATGGCTGGTTTCGCGGTCCAACAAATGCCGCTCTCTATCGTTAACCTGCTCTTCCTGTGGTTCATGCTGTCCGTACCGCTGGGCATCGCCGTCGGGCACTGCGCGCTGAGCGAGCGGCCGGTCAGACCTCCTCGACCTGCTCCACGCCCGGCAGCACTTTCAGGGCCTGCGCCAGACGGGGGGTGACACTGTAGCCGCCGGGCAAAGCGATTTCTACGCTTTGGTCGGTGCCGAGCCGCGGCACCAGGGTGATGCGGCCTTTGCCGCCGCTTTCACGTGACAGCAGATCGCGGATGTGCGGCACGGCGGCGGTCTCGCCAAGCCAGATGCGGATGGAGGCGCCGGCCGACGCCGCCGCCTGATCCAGGGACGTGACGTCCAGGGCGGTCACGCGCATCGCCTCGCCCTCGACCTTCAGTTCGGCGGTCACCAGCACGTTGTTGCCCTGTGCCAGCACGTCGCGGGACCGCCCCAGGACTTCGCTGAAGCAGGTCACCTCGATGGAACCGGAGGCGTCGGAAATTCGCACCCACGCCATGCGGCTGCCGGTGCGAGTGATGCGTTCCTTGGTGGCGACGACGGTGCCCGCGAGTTTCACCGACCGCGCGCCGGATTTGGCTTTGGTTTCCGCGTCGGCTGAGCGGATGACGCCGAGGCGGCGGAGGGCCTGGGCATAGGTGTCCAGCGGATGTGCCGTCAGATGGAAGCCCACGGCATCGGCCTCGAAAGCGAGGCGTTCCAGCGGCGCCCAGTCGGGGATGTCCGGCAAGCGGATGGGTTCGGCGGAGCTGGCATCGCCCGGGGAGGGCGCGCCGAACAGCCCGATCTGGCCACTGGCTTTTTCCTCCTGGTTTGCCTGGGCGCGGCGCACGATGGTTTCCGCCACCGCGAACAGGCGGGCGCGATTTTTTTCCAGGGAGTCGAAGGCGCCGGCGCGGATCAGGTTTTCGAATTGGGCTTTATTGATCTGCTTTGGATCGACGCGTGAGGCGAGATCCGCCAGATCGGTGAAATGTTTGTCGCCACGCGACGTCACCAGGGATTCCATCGCCGCGAAGCCAACGCGTTTGACCGCCGCCAAAGCGTAACGGATCGCCAGTGTGCCGTCTTCCTGACGTTCCACGGCGTAATCGGCGACGGAGGCATTGATGTCCGGCGGCAGGATCTTGATATGGCTGCGTTCGGCTTCCTGTTTCAGCGCCGCCAGCCGGTCGGTGTTGTTCATCGCGAGGCTCATGCAGGACGCGATGAACACCTCGGGGTGGTTGGCCTTCAGCCACGCGGTCTGATAGGCGATCAGCGCGTAGGCGGCGGCGTGCGATTTGTTGAAGCCATAATCGGCGAACTTGGCCATGAGGTCGAAGACCTCGGTTGCTTTGGCCGGGTCGATGCCGCGTTCGATGGCGCCTTTGGTGAAGATGGCGCGCTGTTCCTCCATCTCCTTCTGGATCTTTTTGCCCATGGCGCGACGCAGCAGGTCGGCGCCGCCGAGGCTGTATCCCGCCATCTTCTGCGAGATCTGCATGACCTGTTCCTGGTAGACCATGATGCCGTAGGTCTCGCCCAGGATTTCCGCCAGATCGGGATGCGGCGGTTCCCATTTCTCGCCGTGCTTGCGGCGGCAATAATCGGGGATGTTGGCCATGGGGCCGGGGCGATACAGGGCGACGGCGGCGATGAGGTCCTCGAAACGGTCGGGGCGCATCTGGCGCAACGTGTCGCGCATGCCCTGGCCTTCCATCTGGAACACCCCGCCAGCCTCCCCGCGTGCCAGCATCTCGTATGTTTTGGTGTCGTCCAGGGGAAGGTGGTCGAGGTCGACCTCGATCCCCAGCTTGCGCAGGTAGCCCTTGGCGCGGTCGAGGATCGTGAGCGTCGTCAGGCCCAGAAAGTCGAATTTTACCAATCCGGCTTGTTCCACGTATTTCATGGAATACTGGGTGACCAGGAAGTCGGATTTGGGGTCTTTGTAGAGCGGCACCAGTTCGACCAGCGGTCGGTCGCCGATCACCACGCCGGCGGCGTGGGTGGAGGCGTGGCGGTACAGGCCCTCGACCTGCAAAGCGATTTCGATCAGGCGGCCGATGGCTTCGTCTTCGTCGCGCAATGCTTGCAGGCGCGGTTCGCCTTCGACTGCTTGCGCCAGCGTGACGGGTTTCGCGGGGTTGTTGGGGATGAGTTCGGCGACTTTGTTGACCTGGCCGTAGGGAAGGCCGAGCACGCGGCCGACGTCACGGACGGCTGCGCGGGCTTGGAGTTTTCCGAAGGTGATGATCTGCGCGACGCGGTCGCCGCCATATTCGTTGCGGACATATTCGATGACGCGGTCGCGACCCTCCTGGCAGAAGTCGATGTCGAAGTCGGGCATCGATACGCGTTCCGGGTTCAGGAAGCGTTCGAACAGGAGATTGAATTGCAGAGGGTCCAGATCCGTGATCGTCAGCGCCCAGGCGGCCACCGATCCCGCGCCCGACCCGCGGCCAGGGCCGACGGGGATGTTGTTGGCTTTGGACCACTGAATAAAATCGGCAACGATCAGGAAGTAGCCGGAAAAACCCATCTTCGCGATGACGTCGAGTTCGTAGTCCAGGCGTTCCTTGTATTTGGCGCGCCTGGCATCGTCGGCCTTCACGTCGTCCATGCGGCGTTGCAGCCCCTCGGCCGCCATGGCGCGCACGGTTTCTTCTTCCGTCGCACCCTCCCGCACCTTGGGGCAAGTGGGCAGCAGCGGCTTGCGGGTTTCCGCCATGATGGCGCAGCTTTTCGCGATGGCGATTGTGTTGTCACAGGCCTCCGGCAGGTCGGCGAACAGCGCGCGCATCACCGGTGCCGGCTTGAACCAATGCTCGGGCGTAACGCGGCGTCGGTCCTGCTCGGACAGCATTCTTCCTTCCGCGATGCACAGGAGGGCGTCGTGCGCCTCGTGCATGTTGGGGGTGGCGAACAGGCAGTCGTTGGTGGCGACAAGCGGCAGGTTTCTTGTATCCGCGAGCGCGATCAGGCCGGGCTCGATCGCGCGATCGATGTCCAGGCCGTGGCGGTGGAGTTCGATTAGCGTCCGGCCGGGGAAGGCCTCCAGCATCATGTCGAGCAGGCGTTCGGCGTCGGGTTTTTGGCCCTCGGCCAACATGCGCCCCAGGGGGCCGGCGGTGCCGCCGGTCAGGAGAAGCAAGCCGGCGCTGTTTTTGGCGATGCTGTCCCAGGCTTGCTGCGGCTTGAGGCTGGGGTCGGTGTCGAGGAACCCCTGCGACGACAGCTTCTGCAGGTTGGCGAGGCCGATCGCGTTTTGCGCCAGCAGCACGATCGGGTCGGGGGCGAGGCGGGCGTTGTCGGCGCGGGCGAGCGCGATCTGGCAGCCGATGATGGGCTGAATGCCTTTGCCAACGCAGTACTGCGAAAACTCGAGGGCGCCGAACAGGTTGCCGGAGTCGGTGATCGCCACCGCCGGCATGTGCGCGTCCTTCGCCAGAGCCGCGAGCTTGTCGACGCGGATCGCGCCCTCGGACAGGGAGTAGGCGGAGTGGGCGCGGAGGTGGACGAAATCGGCGTGGGGCATCGGGGGATGATAGGGGAGGTGGGGGAGTCGGGGGAAGGGGGCGGCCGGTGCGGTGGTTGCGAAAGCATTTCTTATCTGCGTTAAAACACTTTACTTCCGCAACGACTGGCCCAAACGGGCGGGCCCCCCTACTCTGCCGCCACCGGAATCCGAGCCTCCCGGGGCGTAATGCGCAGCACCAGCATGGAGGCCAGAAGACAAGCCACCCCGCTCCCCACAAACGCCAGCAGGTAACTGCCGGACACGCTCCGCACCATCCCCGCCCCGAACGCCGCGATCGCCCCGCCCACCTGATGGGAGGCAAAGATCCACGACACGATCACCGGCGCGTCCCGCCGCCCGAACACCTCATTCGTCAGCGCGAACGTCGCCGGCCCGGTCGCCACCCAATCCAGACCATAGAACACCGCGAACACCGACAGGCTGACCCCGTCGAACGAGGTAAACGGCATCACCACCAGCGAAAGTCCGCGCAACCCATAATACCAGAACAGCAACACCCGGGGGCTGTAACGGTCGCACAACCACCCCGAGCACGCCGATCCCACCAAACTGAACGCCCCAATGACCGCCAGAATGGAGGCCCCCTGCACCGTCGGGATGCCGAAATCGGCGCAGTAGGCAATCATATGCGTGTTGATCAGCCCGTTGGTGGACAGCCCGCAGACCCCGAACGTCACCGACAGCAGCCATAAATCCACCGATTTCGACGCCCGCCGCAGCGCCCCGAACGCCACCCCGAGCATGTTGCCGCCCGGTGCATGCCGCAGCGGCTCAACCGTCGTGGCCCCGAAGGCGGGGATGCCGATGGCCGAGGGGGACTCCGGCAGCAGCAGCCACACCACCGGCAGCACCGCCGCGATCGCCACCGTCACCCCCACCGAGACCCCGCGCCACCCATACCGCTCGGCCATCAGCGCGAGCACCGGCAGGAACACCAACTGCCCCGCGGCGTTGGCGGCGAACAGCAGCCCGGTGGCGAAGCCGTTGCGCCGCGCGAACCACCGGTTGGCGACGGCGCCGGCCAGCCCGACCGCGCCGGCCCCCGAGCCGATGCCGACCATCAACCCCCAGGTCAGGTAGAACTGCCAGGGCGCGGTCATGAACGACGACAACCCGGTGGCCAGCGCCAGGATGCCCAAACACCCCATCATGGTGCGTTTCAGCCCGATCGCCTGCATCAACCCCGTGACGAATGGCGCGCAGCACCCCATCAGCATGATGTTGACCGAGATCGCGCCGGAGATGGTGCTCACGTCCCAGCCGAACGCCTGCTGCAACGGCAGGATCATCACCCCCGGCGCCGCCCGCACCCCCACCCCGGCGAGCATGGCGACGAACACCACGCACAGCACGACCCACGCATAATGAACGTGGCCGGAGGACATTTTCGCGAGTCGAGGCGCAAGCATAAGCAATTTCCTATCGTCTTCCCCCGATTTAGAGGAAGAACCCGCGCCGCGTCATCCTCGCCGCTCGCATGGCTGGCCCGCCCGGGCATTCCATGCCAACATTCGGCCAACCAGCAGGAGACACCGCCATGTCCGAAAACACCGCCGAATTCAAATTCCTCTCCGGCGTGAAAATCGTCGATTTCACCCAGTTCGAGGCGGGCCCGTCATGCACCGAGGCCCTTGCCTGGCTCGGTGCCGACGTGGTGAAGGTGGAAAACCCCGGCCTCGGCGATCCCGGGCGGCGCCTGCGCAAGGGCCAGCCGGACAACGACCCATATTATTTCCACGTGTTCAACGCCAACAAACGCTCCATCACCGTCAATCTGAAGTCGCCCAAGGGGCTGGCGCTGGTGAAGGACATGCTGCGCAAGGCAGACGTCTGCATCGAGAATTTTGCCCCCGGCGCGATCGAGCGGCTGGGCCTTTCCTACGATGTCGTGAAGGAAATCAACCCCGGCATCATCTACGCCCAGGTGAAAGGCTTCGGCGAGGGCAGCCCGTACGAGAAGAACCTCGCGTTCGACATGATCGCGCAAGCGGCCGGCGGCACGTTCAGCGTGACCGGCGAGCCCGACGGCCCGCCGACCCGGCCCGGTTTCTCCCTGGGGGACACCGGCACCGGGATGCTGATGGCGATCACCATCCTGGGCGCGCTGTACAAGCGGCGGGAGACGGGGGAAGGGCATAAGCTCCAGGTCGCCATGCAAGACGCGATCATGCACTACATGCGCATCAACTTCGCGACGCAGGGCCTGACCGGCAAAGCGGCGGAGCGTGGCGGGTCCAAGGTGCCGGGTGTGAACAACGCGCCGATGGGCCTGTACCCTTGCGCCCCCGGCGGTGCCAACGATTACGTGTTCATTATGACCAGCCGAGCGAACCCGGACCATTGGGACCGGTTGCTGAAGCTGATTGGACGGGAGGATCTGATCGGCGACCCCCGCTACGCCACCCCCGCCGACCGCGTGGCGCTGGAAGCCGAGGTCGATGCGATCATCGCCGCCTGGACCAAGACCCGCACGAAGCACGAGGCCATGACGGCGGTGGGCGAGGCCGGCATCCCCGCCGGCGCCGTGCTGGACACGATGGAGTTGCAGAACGACGCGACGTTCGAGCAGCGCGGCATCATGCAGACCATGGTCCACCCGGTGCACAAGCCCTTCAAAATGCCGGCCTGGCCGGTGCGGGTCGATGGCAAGCCGTCGCGGGTTAAAGCCTCCCCGGTGCTGGGTGGGAATACCGCTGAGGTGCTGGGCGAATGGTTGGGGTTGAGCGCCTCGGTCGTGGAGGGTCTCAAGGCGGAGGGTGCCATTTAGCCGACGTCCGGGCCGAAGAGCGCTTCTTCAAGCGCCTCCGGCTCCACGGTCAGGCGTTGTTCCAGCGTGTAGGGGCAGGCCATCGGAAAGGTGCGCGGCTGCCTGTCATCGTATGTGACCCGTCGTAGCTGTCTAAGCGCATCCGCGCATAACACCGGCACGTCGATGTTTTGGCGCATCGACGGTAAGTACCGTGTCCTGGCATCGGTCTGGCACGCCTTGCCCAACGACCTAAATAAATTGACAAATTTCCTATATTAGGCTAACAATCCCCATTTCCGCGAGCCGCCACCCCGCCCGCATGCCATCCCATTTTTTCAACACGGACCCATTGCCATGAATCCCGCCCCGATCGACCCGAACGCCCCCTTCACGCGCGACCTGCTGCACTCCGTCACCGCCACGCTCCGTGCCCAGGCCGACGAAACCGACGCCGAGTATGCCGAACGCTTTGCCGCCGCGACCACGGCCGTCGCCGCCTTTCGCCCGCGCGATCCGGTGGAACAGATGCTCGCCGCGCACATCGTCGCCGCCCAGTATGCCGGCCTCGATTGCCTGAACCGAGCGATGGAAGCCGAGAACCCGCTCGTCGCCGACAAGCTGCGCCGATCGTTCGCCGCGATGAACCTAAATCCGGCAGTTGGGCTTGCCTGCGAGGTAGAATCGCCAGCACCATTCTGGCATGAGCCAATATCTTCCGGTTTTTCCTGCTCCCCTGCCGGGTGATCAACCTCTGGTTGAGAGTTCCGTAAACCCGCCTCT
>CAIYDT010000118.1 GCA_903924985.1 uncultured Acetobacteraceae bacterium | reverse complement strand
GGTCGGGTCGGCCCACCGCATCGTCCCAAAGCGGCCCTTCGACAGCAAGCCGATCCGCTTCACCAAAACCGAGCGGTCGCGGCTTCGGGCGGCCGGGACGAACGCGCCGGCACCCTGTCAAAACCACTGTGTCGAGGTAGTAGTAACGCCGGCCTGGTTCACACCGTCTTCAAAAAATCCCCAAGCTTCGTCACCGCCGTCGGCTTGTCCGTCCCGTCGAGGGCAGCCAGTTCCGCGGCCAGCCGGTCCATCGCGGACTCATAAATCTGCCGCTCCGAAAAGCTCTGATCCGGCTGGCCGGCGTTGCGGTGCAGATCGCGCACGACCTCCGCGATCGCCATCGGGTCGCCCGAGTTGATCTTTGCCTCGTACTCCTGAGCCCGCCGGGACCACATCGTGCGCTTGATCCGGGCGCGGCCCTTCAGCACGGCCATGGCATCATCGAACTGCTTGCGCGACGCCAGCTTGCGCAGACCGGCGGTGCGGGCCTTGGCGACCGGCACCCGCAGGGTCATGCGGTTTTCCTCGAAGGTGATGTGGATCAGCTCCAGCCGATGGCCGGCGATCTCCTCGGTGGCAATGCGCTCGACCTTGCCAACACCATGCGTGGGGTAAACGACATGATCGCCTTCCACGAAGATTTCCGCCTTAGCCATGGCGCGGGGGATCTGGGTCGGGCCGCCATGCGGCACCGGGCGGCGAATCTCTGGTTCGGTCCGCGGTGCCGGCGCGGGTTCTGCGACCGGAGCCACCGCGGGCGCTGGCGCCTCGGCCTCGATCGGCGCGCCGGTCTTCACCTCGGTCTCCGTGGCAGCGGCACGCGCGGCCGGCCGAGCCGGTTTGCGGGCCGCCTTGAGTTCGGCGGCGATGGCTGGCGCTGCCGCGCTAACATCTTGTGGCGAAACCGCTGTTCCCGCGGGATCCATCATGCTCGACACCCCGTATCCCTTATGTCATGGGGCCGCGACAGGCGCGGCACTTGTCTCCGTGCGGCCAATATAGGAACGCCGCCCTCCGCCACCAGTGGTGAGGGCGGAAGAAGATTAGGGCTTGCCCGGTTCCGGGGAGAACAACGCCATCTTGCCCGGCTTGTCCTTCCACTCGTCCGCATCGGCCGGTGCTTCCCCCTTGCGGGTGATGTTGGGCCAAATCGCCGCGTAGGTGCGGTTCATCTCCACCCATTCGGTGGCCTTGTCGTCGCTGTCGGGAATGATGGCCGACGCCGGGCATTCCGGCTCGCAAACGCCGCAATCGATGCATTCGTCCGGGTGAATCACGAGCATATTCTCGCCGACGTAGAAGCAGTCCACCGGACACACTTCCACGCAGTCCATATATTTGCACTTGATGCAGGCTTCGTTGACCACATAGGTCATGGGGAACCCCTGGAATGTTGCGCGAGGCGCGCGGTTTGCCGGTTTATGAAGGCGGGCGATATGCCGGCCTTTGCCCCGCAGCGCAAGACCGATTGTCACCGGGCAGACCGCCTATGCGATCTCCTCATATAAGGTACGAGCCGCGGCGGCGGGGCCGCGGCGTGCGGCCAGGGCCAGGACCCGCATGACGCGCACCTCGCCGCGAATCGCCACGGTCAGCACGTCGCCGATCCGCAGGCGGGCATGGGCCTTGTCGGTGGGCTGGCGGTTGATGCGAACGGCGCCTTCGCCGACCAGACCGGCGCAATCGCTGCGTGCCTTCATGAAGCGGGCGCACCAGAGCCATTTGTCCAGCCGCTGCCAATCGCGATCTTCCAGTTCGGCGCCAGCCAAAACGCGCTACCGCTTCAGGGCGGCCAAAGCCGCGAAGGGGCCGTGGGGGATCTGGGCTGGTACCGGCTGTTCGGCCACGGCAACCCGGCGGCGGCGCAGCGGCACCACCATGGGTGGCGCGGGCGGGCCGTATTCCTCCGCTCCCAACCCCCCGCCCGGCAAAACCCGGAAACCCAGACCGCGCAGCACCGCCGGCAGCATGTCCGCCTTAACAGAGAACCGGGAGGCCAGGCCGGGCGGCAACGGTGTCGCACCCCTGCGGGCCGTGTAGGCCAGCTCGCCAGCGACGCGTTCCGCGATATCCAGCCGCAGCAGTACCGGTCCAGCTTCCAGCCATCCCATCGCGGCAGCGAAGCCAGGGGGCCAATCGGTTGCCGCCGGCAGCGAGACCGCACCCGGCCCCGGCAGCGTTGGCACGGCAAAGCCATTCCGGATGGCCCACAGTCTGGCGCGCATCTGGGCAGCATGCGGCTTCATGATCGCCGGTAAAAATAGCGCGAACCGGCCGGAGCGCACGCCGATCGCTTTCAGCTTCACCCGCAATTCCGGGGCCAATGTCTCCTCGTCAACGCCGGGAATGAGGCCCAAGGTCTCCCGCAGCCGGTGCAACGGCCCGCGTGCGCCGGCGACCCGCTCCGCCGCCTCCGCCGCCGAGAACAGCGGCGCCAGATCGGCTCGGATTTGGTCGTCGAGAAAGCGTTGCAGCCGCAGCCGCAGCCGTTCCCGCTGGGCGCCGTCCAGGAACTCGCTGTCCAGGATCTGCACCCGTGGTGTCAGCGCCGTGTCGCCGCCGACAATCCGCGCGACCGGTGCACCATCCCAGACGATGCGGTGCGCTGGAGTCAGGCTGAACGCCGCGTCCGGCGCGGTCTCCACCACACCCACCCGGCGCGGCATTTCCTCCCGCAATGCGCGGCGGGCGGCGCGCAACACCAGCTTCTTCTCGTCGCCCTCGGCCAAGGGATCGGGGGCGAAGCCGAAACCCTCCAACACGCCGACCTGGTGGCCCTCCACCACGACCTCCCCGCGCCGGGTCACCGCCGACAGCAGTTCCTGTCCGTCCGTCGCGTCCAACCGGCGCATCAGATGCGTGGCGCGGCGGTCCACGAATCGGGTGGTCAGGCGTTCGTGCAGGATGTCGGACAGCTTGTCCTCCACCTCCCGCGCCTTGCCCTGCCAGTGAACGGCGTCTTTGACCCAGTCGGAGCGGGCGGCGATGTACGACCAGATGCGCACACCCGACAGGCGCGACATCAGGGTGTCGATGTCGCCCTCCGTCCGGTCCAGCGCGGCGATCTGTCCCGCGAGCCAGTCGGTCGGCAACCGCCCTTCCTTCACGATATGGCCGAAGATACGGGCGCACAGGCGGGTGTGGGTCTCGTCCGTCAGCTTGCGGAAATCGGGAATTTGGCACGCATCCCACAGCAGCCGCAGTCGCGCCCGTCCCCGGGCGAGTTCGCGGATTTCGGGCTCACGGGCCAAAGCCATCAGGGTCTCGAGGTCCGAGGCGTCGTTGCCTTTGACCAGACCGGCACGCGGCGCGGGCTCCATGAGGCTGCCGATCAGCGCGTCGAGATGGCTGAAATCCAGGTCGTTGTTGCGCCAGCAAAGCTGCTCCAGCGAGTCGAAATTGTGCGCCTCGATGGCGTTGACGGTTTCCTCCGGGATCGGCCTGCACTCGGTGGTGGTGCCGAAGGTGCCATCACGCATGCCCCGCCCGGCGCGTCCGGCGATCTGCCCCATCTCCGAGGCCGTCAGCCGGCGTGGACGATGCCCGTCGAACTTGCCCAGGCCGGCGAACGCCACATGGTCCACGTTCATGTTCAGGCCCATGCCGATCGCGTCGGTGGCGACCAGGAAGTCGACCTCTTTCTCCTGATACAGCGCCACCTGAGCGTTCCGCGTGCGCGGCGACAGGCGCCCCATCACCACCGCGCAGCCGCCCCGCCGGCGCCGGATCAGTTCGGCGATGGCGTAAACCTCCTGCGCGCTGAACGCGACGACAGCGCTACGCGGCGGCAGGCGCACCAACTTGGCGGGACCGGCGTACGTCAGTTGTGATAGCCGAGGCCGCGTTTCCACCGTGGCGTTCGGCACCAGCCGCTGCAGCAGCGGACGAATGGTCTCGGCGCCCAGGAACATCGTCTCCACCATGCCGCGCGCGTGCAGCAGGCGTTCGGTGAAGACGTGGCCGCGGTCGGGATCGGCGCAGAGCTGGATCTCATCCACCGCCACGAACTCGGCGTAGCGATCCAACGGCATGGCCTCGACGGTGCAGGAGAACCACTTGGCGTCGGAGGGAATAATCTTCTCCTCCCCGGTGATCAGCGCGACGTTCTTGACGCCTTTCTGCGCGACCATGCGGTCGTAATTCTCTCGCGCGAGCAAACGCAGCGGGAAGCCGATGATCCCCGAGGCATGCGCGAGCATGCGCTCAATGGCGAGGTGCGTCTTACCCGTATTGGTCGGGCCGAGGACGGCACGAACACGGGCAGGGAAACCGGAGTCGGGGCCGGACATGGGTGAGAGTTTGAATGTTGCAGCGCGGAATGCAAGGGCGGTTTGGCACCCTGTCGTAAGCGCGTGAAGTGACCGGCGTTTGACGCCGTCGCGGCGGCGCGCACCGGGGTCGGAGATCGAGCGGATGCTGGGCCTCTACCGCGAAATCTACCGCGGCTTCATGGTGAAACATTTCCACAAACACCTGGGCCAACGGCACCATTACAGGCTGGGTTATATGGTGACCGAGCTGCACCCTCCAGCGTGCCGGTCTGGTCCATGCCGCTTCGGAGCGGCACGGAGTGTTCTGCTCGCTGTATACCGACCGGGGCAGCGGCGCCTTCGAGACGCCGGAGGCCGACGGGAAGGTATCCAAGACGATCCTGACCCAGGTCGGTCGTGCGTTAAAGCAGCTGGGGATCGCGCACATCGCGGGTTACTCTCCTCCGGCGCGCGGGCGCTACGCCGACGTGTGGGCCAAGCCGGATGGACGCTGGGTTGCGATCGCGGAGCATGTGACGCGGTAGGTTTTCCCTGTATCGTGCCGCGATGCAGCACGAACTGACCTACCCCTTCCCCCAGTATCCCGCGTT
This sequence comes from uncultured Acetobacteraceae bacterium, assembly GCA_903924985.1. Classification (GTDB taxonomy): domain Bacteria; phylum Pseudomonadota; class Alphaproteobacteria; order Acetobacterales; family Acetobacteraceae; genus Rhodopila. Next base: position 1,375 of record CAIYDT010000118.1, on the reverse strand, counting down.
TGGGGAGGCGACCGAGGTCGCCCCCGGCGTGCTGTGGATTCGTCTGAAGCTGCCGTTCCAACTCAATCATATCAACATCTACCTGATCGAGGACAACGGCGGCTGGATGGTGCTGGACACCGGCCTGGACACCGACGACTGCCGCGCAGGATGGGATGCGGTGCTGTCCGGGCCTTTGAAGGGCCAACGCCTATCCCGCATGATCGCCAGCCACTTCCACCCGGACCACGTGGGCCTGGCCAACTGGCTGCACGAGCGGTTCGGCCTGGAACTGACCATGCCACGCACCGAATACCTATTCAGCGTCACCGCCCGCATGGGCAGCGGCGACATGACCGGGGAGGCACACCGGTCCTTCTACCACACCCACGGGTTGTCGTCGGAAAATACCGACGCCGTGCTCGGCCGCGGCCACCATTATCTGAGCCTGACCACCGGCGTGCCCCCCAGCTACACGCGGGTGAAGGACGGGGATGCGCTGGGCGTCGGCGGGCGGGACTTCCAGGTGCTCACCGCCGGGGGGCACGCGCTGGAGCAGGCGATGCTTTGGCGCGGGGCGGACCGGCTGTTCTTCGCCGCGGACCAGGTGATCGCCCGCATCTCCCCCAATGTCGGGGTGCACCCGGTGGAGCCGGATGAGGACCCCCTGGCCGCGTATTTGGCCTCGCTGCGGCTGCTGCGAGGGGCGGTGGCGGACGACGTCCTGGTGCTGCCGGGGCACGGGCTGCCGTTCTACGGGCTGCATGCACGGGTCAAGGAACTGCTGGCGCATCACGAGCAACGCTGCGGCGCGATCCTGGCCGCATGCCGGGACAAGCCCCTGTCGGTAGCGGAACTGGTCCCCTGCCTGTTCGACCGCGCCCTGGACGCGCACCAAACCGGCTTCGCGTTTGGGGAGGTGCTGGCGCATGTGAACTACATGCTCGGGCGGCGGGAGTTGGGGTTGGGGGATGACGCGGGTGGGGTGAGACGGTGGCGGGGTATCTAATCAACTCTCCCCGTCCGCTTGAGGGAGAGGGGCGGTAAAAGCCCCTCCAAACCCGGCGCATTCCCCGTCATGGTCGGGCCTGACCCGACCGCCTCCGAAAATGGTGGCACGGCGATGTTTTATAACAATACGGGTAACTGCCCAGGTACCCACGGCCTGGCCAGGCCCAGCGGAGTTCCGCGCTGAGGGCCTTCGCGTCGCCGGACAACGTGGCCAGCATGTTCCAACCTTTCTTGCGGGCGGTTGAGATCAGCGTCCGGATAACCGCGAAATCTCTGGCCCCCGCCAGCAAACGGAACCCGCCGGAGATCTTCTGCCGCAATTTCATCATGCGCCCGTCCCTGTTCCGCGAGCTTCTTGGTAAACGGCACGGTGGCGTTCGAGATC
>CAIYDT010000117.1 GCA_903924985.1 uncultured Acetobacteraceae bacterium | reverse complement strand
GCTGCTGCGATCCTGGTTGCGCCCGCACCGCGGTATTTCGCAGGAGAAGTTACCGCTCTACCTGGGTTTTTTCCAGTTCGTCCATAACGCCCGCAAACGCGGGAAAAACCTCCTCGCAGCGCTGGTCGGAGCCATCGTCGCTTGAAAGAGGACCCACCACCCCGGAACACAGAATGAGCCACGATTTATTAATCATTCCCAGCGCATAAGCGGTGGATGGAAACAATCCTTGCCCATGCCGGCGACCCGGGTCGGCGTGCCTGCTACCTGAACGGCCTCCTGCGGCTGCGCGCCGGACAGCCGGCCGAGGCCTCCGGTCTGCTGCTACGCGCGCTGCACGACAGGCCCGACGATCCCGACGTCCGCCGCAATCTGGTCCGCGCCTTGCTGGCCTCGGAGCAGTACGGGGAAGTGCTGGATCAGGCCGCCATCGCTCTGGCCATGCTGCCCGACGACGCCGAGATGCACTTCGCCCAAGGCACCGCGCTCAGCGCGCTGCACCGCCCTTTGGCGGCTCGGGCCGCGTTGACCCGAGCAGTGGTGCTGCGGCCGAGCCTGGCGGTGGCGTGGCTGAATTTGGGTAATGTGTGTGTGGAGTTGGAAGACCGCGCGGAAGCGGAGCGGCATCACCGGACGGCGCTGCGCCTCAACCCGGATCTGGCGCAGGCATTCGCCAGCCATGGTCATCTGCTGTTGACCCAGGGGCGGCTGGCGGAGGCCATCGCGGCGTGCGAGGCGGCGGTGCGGTTGGCGCCCGGCATGGCGGAGGCGCACTGGAACCTCGCCTCGGCCCTGCTGCTGGCCGGAGACATGCCGCGCGGATTGCGGGAATACGAATGGCGTAAGCGACACCCGGCTTTCCGTGCCGATTTCCCCTCGCTGCCGGGGCCGTATTGGTCGGGCCGCGACCCGGCCGGGCAGGTGATCCTGGTGCGGGCGGAGCAAGGGTTTGGGGATACCATCCAGTTTGCGCGTTACCTGCTGACGATCGCCGAACGCGGCGGCACCCCGGTTCTGCAATGCGATCCCACGCTGGTACCACTGCTCTCCGCAATGCCGGGGGTGGTCGTGCTGCCCCGCACCGCTCGTGTGGAGGGCTACGATGCCTGGATCGACCTCATGAGCCTGCCGCTGGCGCTTGGCGGCGTGCCGTTCGCCGGGGGGTATCTGCGGGTGGAGCCGAGGTGGCGCGTGTCAGGGTTCCGCGTCGGCATTGCCTGGGCAGGCAATCCAGCCCAGGCGAACGACCGGCGGCGATCGGTCCCGGTGGCGGCTTTGGCGCCGTTGCTGGCCGTGCCGGGTGTGGATTTCATCAACCTGCAAGTGGGTGCTCGGGCGGGGGAGGCGGGGTTGCCCGATCTTTCCGCGCAGCTGACCGATTTCGCGGAAACCGCGGCGCTGATCGGGACCCTCGATCTGGTAATTGCTGTAGACAGCGCGGTCGCGCATCTGTCGGGCGCGTTGGGGGCGCCTGTTTGGGTGCTGCTGGCGCATGTGCCGGATTGGCGCTGGTTGCTGGGGCGGGAGGATAGCCCTTGGTACTCGTCCGCGCGGCTGTTCCGGCAGGAGACGCCGGGGGACTGGGACGGTGTCATCCGGCGAGTCGCCGGGGCGTTGGCTCAGAAACGCTCTTCCCCCTGATGCCGTTCGGGGTCGGGGAAGTCGCGGTAGAGGGCGAACGTGGCGTTCTGCACCAGGGAATTGACCCCGAAATGGTAGCCCTCCACCGGGTCCCGCCGGCTGGCCACCTGCCCGAACGCGGCGTCGAGTTGTGCGAGATCGCTGCATTCTATCACGATATGGAACTCGCCCAGGGACGACGGCCCCAGTCCCAGTTTGCGGCGTGACAGGCGCCAGCCTTCGATCAAACCCTGCTCCTCCAGGTGTCCGAGGTAGGCGGCGACCTTCTGGCTGAAGTCCACATCGCCCACGCCCGGCTTCAGGTCGCACCAGATGTTGTAGAGGTTCATCAGTCGAACATCAGCACCGAACGAGCGACCTCGCCGGCCTTCATCGCGCGGAAGGCTTCGTTGATGTCGCCCAGCCTGCCACGGCGGCTGATCATGGAGTCCAGGTCCAGCCGGCCCTGGCGGTAGAATTCCAGGTAGTTGGGGATATCCACCCGGAACTGGTTGGAACCCATGCGGGAGGTCTGAACCTTGCATTCCGGCCGGATCGCCAGCCAGGGGAACTCGATGGTGGCGTCCGCCGGCAGCACGCCGACAATCGTGGCGGTGCCGCGCACGGCGAGGCTCTCGATCGCCTGGCGGCAGAGGATGGAAAGCCCCACGGCCTCAAAGGCGTGATCCACGCCAAGGCCCTTGGTCAGGCCACGCACAGCTTTAACAGCGTCGTCCTGCGTGGAGTTGACGGTGTGGGTGGCGCCGGCGGCCTTGGCCATGTCCAGCTTGGAGTCGAATTGGTCCACCGCGATGATCTGCCGAGCGCCGCCGATGCGGGCACCCTGGATGATCGACAGGCCGACGCCGCCGCACCCGAAGACCGCGACGGTTTGGCCCGCCTGCATGCCGGAGGTTCGGAGTGCCGCACCGACCCCCGTCAGCACCCCGCAGCCCACCAAGGCGGCGCGGTCAAGCGGCAGGTCTGGGTCGATGCGCACCAGGGAGTTTTCGTGCAGCAGCATCTTTTCCGCGTAGCTGGCGATGTTGGCGAACTGACGGAACAGGCCGCCGTTCTGCGACAGGCGCGGGGTCGCGGTTTCGGACCTTGTGACGAGGCCGCCGGTACAGACGTTGGGATGCCCGCTCAGGCATTGCGGGCAGGTGCCGCAGAAGCCGGACAGGCAGGCAACCACGTGGTCGCCGACGCGCACGGTGGTGACATCGGCGCCGACGGCCTCCACAACCCCCGAACCCTCGTGCCCCAGAACGAACGGCTTGTCGGTGGCGTAGCGGCCGAGCCCGTCCACGATGTGCAGGTCGGAGTGGCAGACGCCGGTCGCGGCGGTGCGCACCAGCACCTCCCGCCCCCAGGGCTTGTCGATGTCCACCTGCTCGATGGTCAGGGGCTTGTGCACTTCGCGGAAGACGGCGGCGGCGATGGACATGGCGGTTCCCTCCAAATGAGGGGGACGCTACCGCGTGGAATGGAATTCTGTATAGTGCGGCGTATCAGTCAGGGAGGCAGACCATGGGACGCCGTTACGCGAATATCCTCGAAACCATTGGCAATACGCCGGTAGTAAAAATTGGCAAATTGGCGCCGGAGGGCGTAAATTTATTCGTTAAAATCGAGGCGTTCAATCCGCTTGGTTCTGTCAAGGACCGGCTGGCCTTGGGCGTGATCGAGGCGGCGGAAAAATCCGGCGAGCTAAAGCCCGGCATGACCGTGGTCGAGGCCACCAGCGGCAACACCGGCATCGGCCTGGCGATGGTCTGCGCCCAGAAGGGTTACCCCCTCGTCATCACCATGGCCGAAACCTTCAGCGTCGAGCGCCGCCGGCTGATGCGTTTCCTCGGCGCCCAGGTGGTGCTGACCCCGGCGGCGGAGCGGGGCATGGGCATGGTGAACAAGGCGATGGAGCTGTCGAAGGCCAACGGCTGGTTCCTGACCCGCCAGTTCGAGAACGACGCCAACCCCGATATTCACTCGCGCACCACCGCTCGGGAAATCATCGACGACTTCGCCGACACGACGCTGGATTACTGGGTCACGGGCTTCGGCACCGGCGGCACCTTGCGCGGCGTGTCGCGGGTGCTGGCGGTGGAATCGCCGAAGACCAAGATCGTGGTATGCGAGCCGGAAGACGCGGCGATGCTGACCAGCGGTTCGCCGCAGGGGCGCAACGCCGACGGAACGCCCGCGCATGCCCATCCGGCGTTCAAACCGCACCCGATGCAGGGCTGGAGCCCGGATTTCATCCCGAAAATCACCGGCGACGCGGTGACGTCCGGTCTGATCAGTGAGATCGTGCGCGTGGCCGGACCGGACGCGCTGCGGTGCAGCAAGGAACTGGCGGCGAAGGAGGGGATCTTCGTAGGCATCACCTCCGGCGCCACGTTCGCGGGCGCGTTGCAGGTGGCGGCGAAAGCCCCGAAAGGATCGAATATCCTGTGCATGCTGCCCGATACTGGGGAACGGTACCTGAGCACGCCGCTGTTCGCCGATATTCCGGCGGATATGTCGGAGGAGGAGATGGCGATTTCAAAGTCCACGCCGGGGGGACAGTTCAAGACGGGTTGATGGAGTGTGGGGCGGGGCGCATGCTCCGTCCCTCACCGGAGCGAACATGATCACACGCATCGAGATCGACGGGTTTAAGACGTTCGAGGGATTCAGCCTCGACCTTCAGCCGTTCACGGCGATTGTCGGACCCAATGCCAGCGGTAAGTCGAACCTGTTCGATGCGTTGCGGTTTCTGTCGCTTTTAGCCCAACATGACATTCCGACAGCTACGCGAAGGCTCCGTGGAGAACCCGAGGAACTTTTTCGTCGAAGTGGTGGCGAAGTGTCGAAGTGCATGTCGTTTGCGGTCGAGGTTCTCCTGGGCTCGCATGGCGTCGATGATTTCGGAACAACGTACAAGATATCTGGGCAGCGTGTCCGCTACAGGTTGGCACTGGCACTCATTGAAAACAAAGACGGTACCCCAGTCGGGATTTTCGTCAGGGAGGAGACTTGCCGCCCCATCGCGAAAATTGCCGATCATGGTAAATTTTCCGACGATATAAAAATCGAATATGCCAACCGTCGCAATTCCTTTATCGAGAAGAGCCCAGACGGAGAGGGTATTCTGATCCGTCAGGACGGACACAATAAGCATGGATCGCCTCGGCGCGTTTCGTTGAAGGAAGCGTCCCGTACAACACTGTCGACCATGACGACGTCTGAATTTCCCCACCTTCATGCCCTGCGGGATGTCCTGATCAACATTCGCTTTCTGGAAATCAATCCAACGGCGGCTCGGGCTGAGAACGGCCGATTTGAGGACCGGCTCATGAACGCAGATGCGTCGAACCTGGCGGCGGTACTTGCGCACCAACGGCAGGAAACCGCCACCGATCTGCGGCCGGATGGCGTATTGGCGGACGTTGTGGCCGATCTGGCATCGTTGATTCCCAGCGTGCGCCGGATCATCATCCAGGACGAACCGTCCCAGAAGCGCTACTCCTTTAGCTTGGAATTTCATGATGGGTCAATCTTCAGCTCAAGGGTCATTTCGGACGGGACCATTCGTCTGCTGGCACTGATCGCTGTATTGAATGATCCACGGCGCCGCGGTACTTTATGCTTCGAGGAACCTGAGAACGGTGTGCATGAAGGGCGGATTCGCATGCTTGTGGAGATTTTGCGAAATTCCGCTTACATATCGATGGATCCAACGGAGCCCTCGTTTCAAATTTTGCTTAACACCCATTCGCCCCAAGTGATGGAATCCCTGAACGATGCCGAGATCGTCGCCGCGGATAACGTCATCGTTGTTGAGCCGTTGCGAAACCGGAAGTCCATCAAAACCCGTATGCGTACGGGTGTAAAGCGAATTGGCGATATAATAGACCCAGAAAAGCATCTGACGAAATTCGAAATCGAAAAACTCCTCCACCAAAATCATGGTGCGGCATGATTTATGTTGGGTGGGCAGCCCTATATGAGGGGGAGACGGATGCGCACTATTTCAACGCTCTCATTCCGAGAGTTATGACTGACCTCGTGCTGCGAAATAATGCTCAGGCCGCCACTATACCTGAAATGCCCGCCGTGAGACTTTCCCGCGGGCCAGTGGATCAGGTCGCTAAGGAGGCGTGTAGGGCACGTGACGCATTTCTCATGGTTTTCATCCACGCTGACTCGGGTGGTCGCAGCGTTGAAGCATCGCTTCCGTCGCGAGGGGCTGCTTATTGTGAGGCCATGCAGCGGCGGTGCGGGTGGGAGCCGGTCAGGTGCGTGACGGTAACGCCGCGGCACGAAACGGAATCCTGGATGCTTGCCGATCCAATGGCCGTTACCAAGGCGCTAGGCTCCCGCGCTACAGCTGAAAATCTTGGCTTGCCGATTGATGCCAACGGCGCGGAGCGGCTCACCGATCCTAAAAGAGTGTTGACGAACGCAATCCAAATTGTAACGGGCCGACGGCGGCGACGGCTTAATGACCTGCAGTTCCTGTATTCGTCGATTGCGGAACGTCAATCCCTGGACAGTCTCAGGGTATCGCGATCATTTGTTGCTTTTGAGGCGCGGCTTAAAGACGCTTTGGTCAGCGTTCATTGCCTGTAAACCGAAAGTCACGTTTTGCCCACCCCATAAACATCCCGTGCCCGCTTATGAAACGCCCCGACCATCCGGCGCACGGCCTCATTGAAAACCAGCCCGATCGCCGCTTGTAAAATCCGGCTTTTGAATTCGAAATCCACGAAGAAATCCAGCTCCGTCCCACGGGGATGCGGCAGAAACTCCCACTGGTTGTTCAAATATCGGAACGGGCCATTTTCATACCGGACCTTCACCCGCTGTGGCCGCTCCAGCGTCACCCGGCTGGTAAACGACTCCCGAAACGGTCCGAACCCGATCGTCAAATCCGCCACCAATTCCCGCTCGGTTTTTGTTCGCACCCGAGCACCGACGCACCATGGCAGGAACTTCGGGTACGCCTCTACATCCGCCACGAGGTCGAAGAGCTGTTCCGGACTGTAGGGAACGATCTGCCGTTCCGCGTGCGTGGGCATTAAGCGCGATTCCTGGCAGCTGCCAACGCGGCGAAATCGGTGTCCGCGTGGTAGGAACTGCGGGTCAGCGGTGTCGCCGAGACCAGCAAGAACCCTTTGGCGCGCGCCATGGCGGCGTAATCCTCGAATTCCTCGGGTGTGACGAACGCGGCGACGGCGGCATGTTTCACGGTTGGTTGCAGATATTGTCCGATCGTCAGAAAATCGACCTCCGCGATCCTCAGATCGTCCATCACCTGTGCCACCTCGCTCCGGCTTTCGCCCAACCCAACCATCAACCCCGACTTGGTAAAAATCCCCGGCGCGCGCTGCTTCACGCTATCGAGCAGCCGCAACGACTGGTAATATCGCGCCCCCGGCCGGATCGAGGGATAAAGCCGAGGCACAGTCTCCAGATTATGGTTGAACACGTCGGGCCGGGCATCCGCGACGATGTCGCCACCGCCGGTCTTGCGCAGAAAATCTGGTGTCAGGACCTCGATCGTTGTCCCCGGCGCCGCTCCACGAATGGCCCGTATCACGGCCGCGAAGTGTTCGGCGCCTCCGTCCGGCAGATCATCCCGATCCACCGACGTAATCACCACATGCCGCAGCCCAAGTCGCGCAACCGCAACTGCCACACGCGCGGGTTCCGACGCATCCAGCGCCAAAGGCATCCCCGTGCGCACGTTGCAGAACGAGCAAGCCCGCGTGCACGTATCCCCCATGATCATCATGGTAGCGTGCCGCTGCGACCAGCATTCCCCGATGTTGGGGCAGGCGGCTTCCTCGCACACCGTCACCAACCCGTTGGTCCGCATCAGTTCGCGGGTTTCACGGTAGATCGGGTGATTGGGCGCCTTGACCCGGATCCAGGCGGGCTTCCGCTGGATCGGGTTGTCCGGGCGATGCGCCTTCTCCGGGTGGCGGTGGTCGATGATGGTTCGGGTAATGGTCATGACCTAGAAGTGGATAACCCGCTTGTAGGCGTCAAGGACCGACTCATGCATTGTCTCGCTGATCGTCGGGTGCGGGAACACCGTGTGCATCAGTTCGGCTTCCGTCGTCTCCAGCGTGCGGGCGATGACGTAGCCCTGGATCATCTCGGTCACCTCGGCGCCGATCATGTGGGCGCCGAGCAGTTCGCCCGTCCGCGCGTCGAAGATGGTTTTCACAAGGCCGTCTGGCTCGCCCATGGCGATCGCTTTGCCGTTGCCGATGAACGGGAAACGGCCGACGCGGATGTCCCGCCCGCTTTCTTTGGCCCGTGCCTCGGTCAGCCCAACCGAGGCTACTTGCGGTCGGCAATAGGTGCAGCCCGGGATGTTCAACGGGTCCATCGGGTGCACGCCCTTCACCCCGGCGATCTTCTCGACGCACATCACGCCTTCATGGCTGGCCTTGTGCGCCAGCCATGGCGGGCCCGCCAAATCCCCGATCGCGTAAACGCCGGGCTCCCCGGTGCGGCAATATTCGTCGATGACCACATGGGTGCGGTCGACCTTCACGCCGGTTCCCTCCAGCCCCAGGCCTTCGGTGTTGCCAACGATGCCGACGGCGGAGATCACGCGGTCGACGGTGATTTCCTGCACCTTGCCGCCCGCTTCCACGCTGACCACGACGCTGTCGGCATTCTTCTTCACCGACTTCACCGACGCCTTGGTCAGGATTTTCATGCCCTGTTTCTCGAACGCTTTATGGGCCAATCCCGATATTTCCGCGTCCTCGACCGGCAATACGCGGTCCAGGACCTCCACCACCGTGACCGCGGCGCCCATGTTCAGGTAGAAGCTGGCGAACTCGATGCCGATGGCGCCGGAGCCGATCACCAGCAGCGATTTCGGCATCGCGGTGGGGACCATGGCTTCTTTGTAGGACCAGATCAAACGACCATCCGCCTCGATCCCCGGCAGCGACCGCGCGCGCGCCCCCGTGGCCAGGATGATGTGCGGAGCTTTCAGGGTTGCGACCGGTTTGCCGTCCTTCGTCACCGCCAGCGTGCCCTTGCCGGCCAGCGCGCCGGCGCCGTCGAACACGGTGACCTTATTCTTCCGCAACAGGTGTGCCACGCCCTGCGACAGTTGCTTCGCGATTCCGCGCGACCGTTTCACCACCTTGTCCAAATCGAATTGCGGCGTGACCGGTGCGAATCCGAACTCCGGCAGATGATGGAGTAAATGATTGATCTCCGACGTGCGCAGCAGCGCCTTGGTAGGAATACAGCCCCAGTTCAGGCAAATGCCGCCGAGATGCTCGCGCTCCACCAGCGCGGTTTTCATGCCGAGTTGCGCTGCTCGAATGGCGGCGACGTAGCCGCCGGGGCCGCCGCCGAGGACGATCAGGTCGAAGCTCTGGTCAGCCATTTCCGCCGCCTCCTTGCGCCAGCGCGGCCAGTGCCGCTCCGCCGAGTTGCCTTACGTGCCAGTCCTGCATCGGCGTCGCGCCGAGACGGGCGTAGAAATCGATCGAGGGTTGGTTCCAGTTCAGCACGCGCCATTCGATGCGGCGGCATTTCTCCGCGACCGCTCGGCGTGCCAGATGCCGTAACAATCCCAACCCGATACCGGTGCCGCGAAACGCGGGTTCCACAAACAGATCTTCGAGGAACATGTCCGGTCGGCCGGTGAAAGTGCTGAACGTGTAGTACCACAGCGCCAATCCAACGGGGGGCTTGTCCGCGACTTCCGCCAGAACCGCGTAAGCCCGCGGCGTGGGTCCGAACAGCGCGGTCCGGAAATCCGCATCGGTGGCCACGGCCTCGTGCAGCAGTTGTTCGTACTCCGCCAACCCCCGCACCAGACGCAGCACGTCCGGGACGTCGGCCGGCGTCGCGTCGCGCAGGGTGAACGTCACAGCATCAAGCTCAACGGGTCTTCAACGATGCCCTTGAACGCCTTCAGCCAGGTCGCGGCCAAAGCGCCATCGATGACGCGGTGATCGACGCTCAGAGTCACCGTCATGACCGTCGCGATCGCCAGTGCGCCGTCTTTCACCACGGCGCGCTTCTGCCCGGCGCCCACCGCGAGGATACCGGCCTGCGGCGGGTTGATGATGGCGTTGAATGCCGTCACCCCGAACATGCCCATGTTGGAGATCGAGAACCCGCCGCCCTGGAATTCCTCCGGCTTCAGCTTTCCCGCCCGCGCTCGGGCCGCCATGTCCTTCATTTCGCGGCTGATGGTCAGCAGGCCTTTCTGGTCGGCCTTGCGCACGATGGGGGTGATCAACCCGTCCGGGATGGAGACTGCCACGCTGATATCGACATCGTCGTACAGGACCATCGCGTCGTCGGTCCAACTGGCGTTCACCGCCGGCACCTGCCGCAGCGTGGCGGCGGAGGCTTTGATCACCAGATCGTTGATGGTGATGAAGCGCCAATCCGGGTGCTCGCGCGGTGGGGATTTGGCGTTCAGCTTGTCCATCAGCGCGATGAGCGCGTCGATTTCCACGTCCATCGAGACGTAGAAATGCGGGATGGAGGCTTTCGCCTCCGTCAGCCGGCGGGCGATGACCTTGCGGATGGAGCTGTGTGGCACGACCCGATGCGGTGCCGTGATCGAGACAACCGGTGCCTTCGGAGCAACAGGCGCAGCAACCGGAACAACGGCGACAACGGGAGGCGGAGCGCCCTTCACCACCGCCTCGATATCCCCCCGCACGATCCGCCCGCCGGGACCAGTCCCGCTCAGGGCCGCCAGATCGACGCCAGCTTGCGCCGCCATCCGGCGCGCCAATGGCGAGGCCACGACCCGTTCGCCAGTCGGGCGCGCGACCGGGGCCGCCATCGCCGCGGCGACCGGGGCGGGGGCAGCCGCAACTGGAACCGGTCTTGCCGCCGCGGGTGCCGCACCAGATGGTGTGGCCTCCCCAGCGTCGATCATCACCCCGATGGGCGCGTTTACCTTCACACCCTCCGTCCCATCCACCACCAAAATGCGACCGAGCACGCCCTCATCGACGGCCTCGACCTCCATGGTCGCCTTGTCGGTCTCGATCTCGGCGATTACGTCGCCGGCTTTGATCACGTCGCCCTCTTTCTTGAGCCAACGCGCCAGCGTGCCCTCCGTCATGGTGGGGCTCAGCGCCGGCATCAGAATGTTGGTGGCCATGGTCCCGCTCCCTCTCAGACGATTTTCTTAACCGCGTCCACAACCCACGACGGCTGCGGCAGGGCCAGTTTTTCCAGGTTGGCGGCGTAGGGCAGGGGCACGTCCAGCCCATGCACGCGCACCGGCGGGGCGTCCAACCAATCGAAGGCGCCCTCGATCACCTGCATGGTCACCTCGGCACCGATGCCGGCGAAGGGCCAGCCTTCTTCCACCGTGACCAGGCGGTTGGTCTTCTTGACGCTTTCTACCACCGTGGCGGTGTCCAGCGGACGCAGGGTACGCAGGTTGATCACCTCCGCGTCGATCCCCTGTTCGGCAAGGATCTTGGCCGCTTCCAGTGCCACCCCGACCATGATGGAGAAGGCGACGATGGTCACATGCGTGCCGGCGCGCTCGATCTTCGCCTTGCCGATGGGAAGGATGAAGTCGTCGTCCACCGGGCAGTCGAACGTCTGCCCATAGAGGATCTCGTTTTCCAGGAAGACCACCGGATTGGGGTCGCGGATCGCCGCCCGCAGCAGCCCTTTGGCGTCGGCCGCCGACCAGGGCGCCACCACCTTCAACCCTGGAACATGCGCGTACCAGCTCGCATAGCACTGCGAATGCTGCGCCCCCACCCGTGACGCCGCCCCATTCGGGCCGCGGAACACGATGGGGCAACCCATCTGGCCACCCGACATGTACAACGTCTTGGCGGCGCTATTGATGATCTGGTCCATCGCCTGCATGGCGAAGTTGAACGTCATGAACTCCACGATGGGCTTCAACCCGTTGAGCGCGGCGCCGACGGCCATCCCCGTAAACCCGTGTTCGGTGATGGGCGTGTCGATCACCCGCCTGGCGCCAAACTCGTCCAGCAGCCCCTGGCTGATCTTGTACGCGCCCTGGTACTGCGCGACTTCCTCGCCCAACAGGAACACGTCGCCGTCGCGGCGCATTTCCAGCGCCATGGCGTCGCGCAAAGCCTCCCGCACCGTCGTCGGCTTGGTCGGGCCCCAATCCTTATCTTCGACGGTGGCCGGAGCGGCCATCGGGGCAGGGGGGGCAGCAACCGGCGCCGCGACGGGGGCAGGGGCCGCGACTGGAGCGGCCGTAAACACCTCCCCGTTCACCGTCAGCACCGCGATGGGGGTGTTTACCGCCACGCCCTCGGTCCCCTCGGGGATCAGTATCTGCGCCAGCTTGCCCTCATCGACCGCTTCGACCTCCATGGTCGCTTTGTCGGTCTCGATCTCCGCGATCACGTCGCCCGCCTTCACGTGGTCTCCGACGCCCTTCAGCCATTTGGCCAACTTGCCTTCGGTCATGGTCGGCGACAGCGCCGGCATCAGTATCTGCGTTGCCACGGCTCAGGCTCCTATTCCATCTGGCACCAAAATATCGGTCCAGAGTTCGGCCGGATCCGGCTCGGGACTGGTCTGGGCGAAGTCCGCTGCATCCTGAACGATGCCCTTCACCTCATCGTCGATCGCCTTGAAGGCCCCTTCCTCGACGCCCAGCGCTTCCAACTGGTGGCGGGCGCTTTCGATGCAGTCGTGCTGCGACCGCATGGCCTGCACTTCCTCCCGCGTGCGATAGCGGGCCGGATCGGACATGGAGTGCCCACGATACCGGTACGTCTCCACCTCCAGTAAATACGGCCCCTTGCCCGCTCGGCAATGTGCCACCGCGGTCGTGGCCGCCTCGCGTACCGCCAGCACATCCATGCCGTTCACCTTCTGGCCGGGGATGCCCCACGGCGCACCGTTCTTCGACAAATCGTGCGACCCCGAAGAGCGCTCCACCGAGGTGCCCATGCCGTAGCGGTTGTTCTCGATGATGAAGACTGTCGGCAGCTTCAGCAGCACGGCGAGGTTGAAGCTCTCATAGACCTGCCCCTGATTCGACGCGCCTTCGCCGAAATAGGTGAAGCTAACCCGGTCGTTGCCGCGATACATATTGCTGAACGCCAAACCGTTGCCCAGGCTGACCTGCGCGCCCACAATCCCGTGCCCGCCGAAGAAGTTCCGCTCCTTGCTGAACATGTGCATGGAGCCGCCCTTGCCGCGGGAATAGCCGCCCGAACGTCCGGTCAGCTCCGCCATCACGCCGCGCGCTTCCATGCCCGCGGCCAGCATATGGCCGTGATCGCGGTACGAGGTAATGACCTGATCGCCCTCTCCGGCTGCCATCTGCATGCCGGTCACCACCGCTTCCTGGCCGATATAAAGGTGGCAGAAGCCGCCGATCAGGCCCATGCCGTAAAGCTGGCCGGCCTTCTCCTCGAACCGGCGGATCAGCAGCATGGTGCGGTAGGCGCCCATCAGCTCGGGTTGGTTGACCTGGGGTTCCCTGGCCTTCCCGCGTTTGCGGGTTTCCGCTGCCTGTGCCATCGCCGTTATCCTCACCTGATCCGTGGGGCGCTTAAGCCGAAATGTGGCAGACACCTGCCATGCCGCGACGGTGCGAGCAAGATCAGTTGGCGTAATCCGTGATGCTGCAACGCAAAAATCAAAATTAACTACAATATGGTTAATCGTGTGCTCGGGTGGCAATGCCGTCTTGAGCGCAATGCGGCCCGTTACGTGCGAGCGCCCTAATGCGAAAGATTATTTCGTGTCGTACATGGATTTCGCATCGGCGTTACCGAAAGCCCGGGGCGCGTGCGTCAGTCCGCCGTGGCCCAAGCGCTCGCCCAAAGCCCCCGGCGTTCCGCCCGAGCGCGTCGTTCCGCGTCTCCCAATGCGGCCGCGCCAGGTTCCGCGCGTGCCCAGCCTGAGGCGACCATCGTCAGATTGATTTCCTGCCCGCCGGCGGAGCACACCGCCAAAGGCCGCCCATTTTGCCCGGCGCCATTCAGGGCACAGTCGATCGCGGAATCGCGGATCAGACCAGCCAGGGCGTTGGTTGCCGCCGCGCCGCAATCGAAGCGCGCGCCGCTCGAGGCCTCGCAGAACGGGCCATGTTCCGCCGTCTGGACCCCCGCCAGCTGCACCGTTCGGCCCCGCAGCAACAGAGTGCTTCCATCGATGACACGGACCTGAGCGGGGTCGGCGGAGAGATGCCCCGGTGGGGCCGTGGATGCGGGTGCCTGGGAAGGCTGCATCCCGAACCACGCGCCGCCGGTAACAATGAATGCGCCGGCCAGAACGGTCAGCGCGGCACCGCGGGACGGGCGACCCAAGGGCGTCCCTTCCGGACGGAAAATGCGTCGCTTGCGATCGATCGGCACGCGTTCGGCCCCCACCCACTTGGACTGCCGCCGTAAGTGTCCCGGATGCAGGTGTGTCGCGACTCGGTCAAGCCCAAAAACGCGGGGTGCTGCGAAATTTCTTCCAGGCGCGCAGGATGCGCGGCCGCTCCGTGTTCGCGGACGCCGCGAGAAAGCCGAGAACCAGCCCCACCGCGTAGCCGTGCCGCCCCCCGGCTCCTCCCAGCGTGTCGAGCATCCCAGCCGCGACGGCACCGTCGTTCAGCGTGCCCAGACGTTGTTGTAGCGTGCTGAGTTGCCGGATGAGGCGTTGCGCCGGTTTGGCGTTGCCGGTTGGGACGAAAATCTCCATCGCGTAGCGGGCACGCTTGGCGCGCAGGCGCAGCCTGTGCAGGCCGGGAGCGTCCAGCGTCTTGATGGACTTACCGGCTGCCGAAACCTTTTTCCAGCGGCGCTGCAACACGTGGGCGGCGAAATCCGTGGGCGTCATGGCGCTGGCGGCCTGTTCCTCCGCACTGAGGGTCGCGTGCCAGCTTTGACTGGCGCAGAGCCAGGCGAGACCGATGGCCCACTGCCGGAATCCCGGCGACAGCAGCCAGTCGCGCAAGGTCGCATGGCTGTCCGACCGCTGGCGCTGCGCGGCCTTCGTCAGTCGCCGCAATTTCGCGTCTTCGGGGAACGCGGCGGTGACGCGGGCCAGGGTTTCCGTCAAGAACACATCCCAGTCGCGCGCCGGTCCAAGCACGGCGCCGAGCGCTTTGAGGGCTTGGTCGGCGGCCGCGACGTCTGGGCACGCCAGCCCATGCTTGAACACCGCGATGGCGGAGCGCGCCCGCCGCACCGCGACGCGCATCTGGTGTACGGGTTCGGTATTCGGCCCGCCCTCGGCCGCCAGCGGCGCGAAGTGCAACACCACATCGGTGAAATGCCCGATGGCATTGGTGAAGGCGGCGGCGACCGTCGTGTCGCCGAAGGGTTCGGGTGCACCCAGCCGGCGGGGGGGCGGGGCCACAGCGTCAGCGATCGCCATCGCCTCGGCCGCCAGGCTGGCGCGCGGCACGTTCAGGCGGAATCCGCCGGCCAGGGCAAGCGCGAGATCGCGCACCGCCGCGTCCGCGCCATCCAGCGTCAGGCGGCAAACGGGCGTCTGACTGATGCTGCCGCGCAGCAGCCCCATGGTGACGGCATCCAGGACCGAGGTGGCCAGCCGCCCCTCGAAGACCGCGAACGGTCCAAGCCCATCCGGCAGGGCGTACCCGAGGTCTGCCGGCAGCCGGCCATGGGCGATCTCCGGCGGCGGTTGCGCCGGTAGCCAGGCGTGGTTCCCGGGGGTCAGGCGTTCCAGCCGCCAGCCGCCGCGCCGTTCCTCCAGCGCCAGGCCGTCGCTTCGTAAATCCCGTTCGGGGCTGTCATGCCAAACCAGCCGCACCGTACGATAAATCGACCGAGCGGCGGGGGGGCGGGCAAGCAGTTTCGACCGCGAAAGGCGAGAGGCGTCGTCTGGATGGAGGCTGAACTCCATCAGCATGGGGGTCAGCCGGTTCCCGCGAGACTGCGTGGGGCGATGAAGCGCACCAGCCGGCCGCCGCCCGCATCGAGGCGGGACCACGGGCCGGGGATCGAGAACTCCGCCAGCGCGCCGCTAGGGAAACCCCGGGCGAGGTCGCGTAAGGGGGCTTGGTGCACGTCCCTTTGGGCCCCCGGTTCGATCAAGGACAGTGCCAGCTCATGCAGACCGGGATTATGCCCGACCAGCATCACCGACCGGGCGGTGTCCGCCACGCCGCGTAGCGCTTCCAGTAACAATCGGGGCGGCGCCAGGTAGAGCGAGTCCATGTGCTCCACCAACGGCGTCGCATTCCAGGGTTCCAGCAGTTCCAGCGTCTCCCGCGTGCGGCGGGCGGTGGAGACCAGGACGATGTCCGGCTCCAGCCCCAGATCGTGCATCGCCTGCCGCATCAGGATCGCCGCCCGGCGTCCGCGCGTGTTCAGCGGCCGTTCGCGATCGGGGAGGTTAGCGGAATCCCAGGAGGATTTGGCGTGCCGCAGGAGGAGGAGCTGGTGCATAATAGGGACACTCTGCCACGCCCGAGCCGTCTTGTCCCGCCCCGCATCGCGCGGCGGGTTCGGCTATCACCGCTCGTTCGCTTTCATTTGGCGGCGCCGTGCGATTTCCGTCCGCATCGCCGTAAGCTGCGCCGCGCTGTTGCGCTTGTCGGTGCCATTTGCCGCCAGCCAGCGGGCTGTTTTGCGCTCCAGCAGGTCGGCCAGATCGACCGCTGTTTCCAGATCGCCATTCAGGCAGGCATGCTGGAAGGCTTCCTGAATCACGTCGTCCAGCCGCCGGTGGCGCGTGCGACCGACCTGCGCGAGCCGAGCCGCGGGCACTTTGGTCTGGCGCAGGGACCCTATGGCCCTGGCGAAAGCTGAAATCTTAGGCAGTGTCAACCTCCCAGAATGCGGCATACGCCGTTACTTCAGATTCGCAGCGGGAGTTTTGTTACCAACAAATTTACTTTCCAGCAAATCGAGGTCGATCCAGGACAAATGGCCGCCCTTGCCGGCGCCGGTATCCAGGAACACCGCGACCCCGCCGGCCTGGCCGGTGCGGCGGTAGGGGCGGCCATCGTTGCTGCGCCGGTCGTGCCCGCAATAGACGGTGATACCGGCGGGAATGCGGTCCACCCAGGCAAGACTGCGTTCCGGATACCCATCGGATTGGATGCGGCCCGTTGGTTCGCCGTACAGCGCGCGCGCCGCGGCACCGTGCGGCCGTTCCAGCCCTGCTCCCGGTGGTGGCTGCTCCAGCATCGTGGCATGGAAGCCGCCGTGCACGAACAGGGCGTTGCCGTGACGGAGCCAGAGCGGCGCATGCGCGACCTCCCGCACGATGCGATCGCGGAGGGGTTCGTCGAGTTGCCCGAGCGTGGCGGCCAGGGCCGGGTCGATGCGTTTCGTCTGCCCGGCGATCGCTCTGGCCAGCTTGAACTCGTGATTGCCCAGGATGAACAGGCCGCGCCGCTGGTCGATCAGATCGAACATGATCCGCAGTGCGCCGGCGCTGCTCGGGCCATTGTCGACGAGGTCCCCGAGCTGAATGACGAACCGGTCGGTCGCGGCGGCGTAGCGAAACGCGGTGGCATCGCCATGAACGTCGCCCACGACCCTGACTAGGGCGGGGCCAGGGATGTCGGGGGGGGGAATCGTGGGAAGGGGCATCGGTTTGTAAGGATACGGGCAGAGCGCGCCGATTATCCAGCACGAAGCGACGCGATCCGTCAGGCGTAGATCGTCGCGAAACCGCGGCAGAACCGGTTTCATCGGTTGCGCATCGCCGCTGCCTGGCCCGGCAGGCGCATCAGCAGCAGCAACGCGATAGCTGGGAAGGTGGTGAGGATCAGCATCTTATAGTCGTCCACATAGGCGACGATCTGCGCTTGCTGATTGACCATGCGATCCAGCAGCGCCGCCCCCCGGTGCGTCGCCGGATCCAGCCATCCGTGTCCGCCGACCGCTATTTCCAGCGCTCTGTTGAACGGGGTCACGGACCCGCCGATCACCTCGTGCATCGCCTGGGTGTTGTGTGCCAGCACCGCCGAGGTGACAGACACCCCGATCGCCGCACCGATGTTGCGCAGCAGGCTGAACAGCGACGCGCCCTCGGTCCGCAGCGCGGGTGAAAGCGTCGCGAAGGCCAGTACCTGCAAGGGCGTGAACACCAGACCGAGGCCGGCCCCCTGAATGATAATCGTCACGACGATGTCGTGCACCGAGATGTCGGGCGTCCAGCCGGTCATCCGCCAGAAGGAATAGCAGATCAGCGACAGCCCAAAGCCGACCATGTATCGCTCGTCCACCCGCGTGGTCAGGCGGCCGGACAACATGATGGTGCACAGATTGCCGAAGCCGCGCGGTGCCATGATCAGGCCGGCGGTTTCGACCGGGTAGTTGCTCATCACCTGTAGCCAGGGGGTCATCAGCGCCAGGCTCGACACCAGCAGGGTGCCGACCGCGAACATCATCGCCAGCCCGGCGGAGAAATTCACGTCCTTGAACAGGTCTGCCCGGATGAGCGGCTGGCGGGCGCAGACGATGTGCACCAGCGCCAAGTATAGGCCAAGGCCGGCGACCACCGCCTCGATGATAATTTCTCGCGAGGTGAACCAGTCCAGGTCCTGGCCGCGGTCGAGCATCATCTGAAAGGCGCCGATACCGGCGGTCAACACGACGAAACCCAGCCAATCGAAGCTCAGACGCGTGAGGCCCTGGCTGCGCGGCAGGAAGGTCAGCAGCCCGAATGTGGCGAGCAGGCCGAACGGCAGGTTGATGTAGAACACCCAGCGCCAATTATAGGCCTCGGTCAGGAAACCCCCGAGCGTGGGCCCCATGATCGGGCCGATCATCACGCCCACGCCCCAGATGGCCATGGCGAAACCCCGCCGCTCGTGCGGGTAGATGTCCAGCAGCGTGGCCTGCGACAGCGGCACCAAAGCGGCGCTGAACATGCCCTGCAACAGCCGGAAGATCACCATCTGCGGCAGCGATTGCGCCAGCCCGCACATCATGGAGGCGATCGTGAACCCCACGATGCAGCCGATATACAACGGCTTGCGTCCGAACCGCATCGCCATCCACCCCACCGGCGCGGTCATGATGGCGGCGGCGGTGATGTAGGAGGTCAGGACCCAGGTGATCTCGTCATAGCTGGCGGAGAAGCTGCCCTGCATATAGGGCAGCGCCACGTTGGCGATGGTCTGATCCAGCGATTGCAGCAACGTTGCCCCGATCGCGCAGACAGTGATCATCGCCCGATGGGGGACCTCGGTGTGTGTGTCGGCCGGATCGGTCGTCTCGGCCATGGGCGCCCTGCTTTGTTGTTGGTTGGGAGGGTGCGGGGTTTCGGGGCGGCGTCAAACGCCGGGGTCACGCGGATATCTGGATATCCACGACCCTAAGGCAAGATTGCGATTTTGCTCCCAGCATACGCCTGCTTACCCGGCCCCGCTGTTCCCCCCCGACTTCCCCGCCGCGAACCGCACCGCTTCTTCCGCCGCGCGCACCAAAGCACGGGCCTTCTGGTGGCACTCCTCGTACTCCGCCTCGGCCACGGACTCCGCGACGATTCCCGCGCCGGCCTGCACGTACATCGTGCCGTCCTTCACCATGGCGGTGCGCAGGCCGATGCAGGTATCCATCGTTCCGTTGGCGGCGAAGTAGCCGATGCAGCCGGCGTAGATGCCGCGGCGGTCGGGTTCCAGTTCCTCGATGATTTCCATCGCCCGCACCTTGGGCGCGCCGGACAGGGTGCCGGCGGGGAAACCGCCCGCCAGGGCGTCCAGGGCGTCCAGCCCGTCGCGCAGTTTGCCTTCGACGTTCGACGAAATGTGCATCACATGGCTGAATCGCTCGATGATGAAGCTCTCGGTCACCTTGACGCTGCCCACGGCCGAGACCCGGCCTACGTCGTTACGCCCGAGGTCTAACAGCATCAGGTGCTCTGCCCGCTCCTTCGGATCGGCCAGCAATTCGGCTTCCAGCGCCATGTCTTCGTCATGCGTGACCCCGCGCCGCCGCGTCCCCGCCAGCGGCCGGATGGTAACGACACCGTCGCGCAACCGCACCAGAACCTCCGGTGAGGAACCCACGATCGCGAACCCCCCGAAATCGAGGAAGAACAGGAACGGCGCCGGATTGATCCGCCGCAGCGCGCGGTACAGCGCGAACGGCGGTAGCGTGAATGGCACGGAAAACCGCTGGCTGATGACGATCTGAAACGCGTCGCCCGCCGCGACGTATTCCTTGCACCGGGCAATTGCGTCGATGAAGCCTTCTTTGGTGAAATTTGACGCCGGGGTCGGCGGGTCGGGCAGCATCACCGGGGGAGGCTGGCGCGGCATCGGCCGGTCCAGCGCGTCCGCTGCCTCGGCCAGACGCGCCTGCGCCTGGGACCATGCCTCGGCCGCGGAGACCTCGGGCTGAGGGTAGACCGGGGACACCAGGGAAAGCTCGTCGTTCACGTTGTCGAAGATCGCGAACAACGTCGGGCGCACCATCACGCCCTCCGGCACGCCAAGCGTGTCCTTGTTCTTCTCCGGCAGCTTTTCCATCAGCCGGACCATGTCGTAGCCGAGGTAACCGACCAGCCCGCCCGACATCGGCGGCAGATTGGCGGGTACGTCCAGCCGCACCTCATTGATCAGCGCGCGCAGGCTTTCCAGCGCCGGGCGCGGGTCGGGCAGAAAGGCGTGCGGTGCCGACAGCGCATGCCGGTTGACCGACGCCTTGCCGTCCTGGCACTTCCAGATCAAATCTGGCGCCATGCCGATGATGGAGTAGCGGCCGCGTTTCGCCCCGCCCTCCACGCTTTCCAACAGAAAAGAATTCGGTTGGCCATGCGCCAGCTTCAGGAACGCGGCAACCGGAGTATCCAGGTCCGACACGCCTTTGCGCCACACCAGGCAGCCGCGCCCGTCCTCGTAAGCGGAGCGGAAGGCGGCAAAACCGGGTGGGACGGACACGTTCATCGGGGTCTCTGTTACTGCTGGGGTTGCACGATCTGGTCGAAATTCGCCTGGTTTATACGCCGGTTGGCGCGCAGGCGCACGGCTTCCTGGAACACGCTGGCATAATCGGACGCGATGTTGCGCGACAGGTCGGTGCGCATCTTGTCGTAGCCGGCTTTGTCGGTGTTCGGATCGGGTACGACGATCTCCGCCGGGATGGCGACGATGAAGCCTTCCGCTGTCTCGACCATGGTGGGTTCGCCCTTTTTCAGCCCGAACAGCATTTGGTGCAGCTCCGGCGGCATGCCCGCCACGCCCTCCCCGCGGGAAACCAACGGTGTCAGACGCGGTATCACGCCGGCGATGGTCGCGGCATCGGCGAAATTGCGGCCACCCTGGATGGCGGCCAGCATCGCGGCGGCGGCCTCGTTCTGGGCGTGGTGCTGTTGCTCGAAGGTCCAATCTCCGCTGACCCGGTCCTTTACCGCGTCGAAGGGTTTGACGCTGGGCGGGGTGATCTCCTCGATCGTCAGCGCGAAATAGGCGGGGCCGCTGGGTGTCTTGGCCTCTGTCAGGCGCAACGGATCGCCGGGGCGCAGTTGGAAGGCGGTGGCGATAATCGCGGTTCGCAGTTCGGCGGGATCGGGTAGCGGGGCCGGCTCGCCTTCTGGCGTCTTGCCTTCCGCGTCAAGCGTGCCGGCGAGCGCGATCAGGCCGAGGTCGCCCGGCAGATCGTCCAGAGACGTGCCATTGCCCAGCAGATTGTCCAGCGTGTTGGCGCGCGTGTAGATGATGTCGGTGGCCTTTTCCGCCAGCACCCGGTCCTTCAGCTCATTCTTGATCGCGTCGAAGGTTTTCTCGCTCCCGGCCGCGACATGGGTGACTTTCACCAGGTACCAGCCGAGCGCGCCTTTGACCGGTCCGGTCACGGCGTTTTCCTGGGCGGCGAACACGGCTTTCGCCAGATCGGAATCGGGAAACTGCTCCTGTGTCGAATCGTCCAGTGCCACGGCGGCGGCGTCCGCGGTTTTGGCGGCTTCCTGCATCGCGGCCCAGTCGGCGTTGCCCTGCCAGGTTGCTTGCAGCGCCTTGGCCTTCGCCTCATCGCCGACCGAAATCACCTGAGCGGAACGTTTTTCCGGGGTGATGTAGGTGATCTTGGCCCGTTCATACGCAGCGTGCAGGTCGTCGTCGGTGATCGCGATCTCGTTCGCCAGGGATTTCGGCGACAGGATCACGGCCTTGATCCGCCGGTATTCCGGGGTGGCGTAAATGTCGGGGTGATTGTCGTAGAACCGCCGCAGCGTCGCTTCATCCGCCGGCGGCACCGCGGGCGCTCGGTTGAACAAGAACGCCACCATATCGGCAGCGCGCTTTTCGTAGATGGCGGCGTACACCGGCATCGCCTCGGCCTGCGGCGCGAGCACGCCGGCCGTCACCGCGCCCAGCAATTGCCGCTGTGTGAGGTCGATGCGCACCGATTGCAGGAACCGCTGCTCCGTCAGCCCGTTGTTGCGCAGCGCCGCGTCGAACAGAGGTTTGCTGAATTGCCCGGTGTTGTCCTTGAACACCGGCATGCCGCGCACGTAGGCGGCGACGGTGGAATCGGGGCTGACCAGGCGCATGTCCCGCAAAATTCCGCTCATGGCCGCTTCGCCGACGATGCGCTCCATCGCGGACTCGCCGACCTTGCGTTTGAGGTCCGGCGTGGCTTCCTGCCCTGGTGGCAGTTGTTGCGTCGCGGCCGACAGCGCGCGTTGGTACTCCGCCTGAAATGCCTGCGCCTCAATGGTTTGGCCGCTGACCTTCACCACCCAGGTGGAGGTGCCCACCAAGCGCACGACGTCGCCGATGCCCCAGAAGATGAACGCCCCCACCATGATGACGAAGAACGCCTTGACGTACCAGGTATCCAAAGCGCGGCGGAAGGCGGTGATCATACAGTTGATTCCATTTGGCGGCCTCAATGGCGGAGCCGGCAGCATATAGATGGGCAAGGGGCGCTTTGCCAGCCGGGGCGGAGTTCTGGTAGGGGAGGGGCCTAAGCAGGCTTGCGCGGGTCAGGACACAGATGGGATCGTAAACCTCGTGCGGGCGCAAACCAGCTTAGGTTTTTGTTTGAGCGCAAACCTCGAGAGGTTTGCCTAGGAGGAACACGCCATGCGCCAACTGATCGCGGGTAACTGGAAGATGCATGGCCTGACGGCGGAGGCCGCGGCGATCGCTACCCCCCTGCTGGACGCCGGTGCGCTGACCCGCGACCTGCTGGTGTGCCCCCCCGCGACTCAAATCGCGGCCGTGGTGCGCATTCTGGCAGGATCCCCGGTCGCGGTGGGCGGGCAGGACTGCCACACCGAAACCCATGGCGCGCATACCGGCGATATTTCGGCGGCCATGCTGCGGGATGCCGGGGCCAGATTCGTGATCCTCGGCCACTCCGAACGGCGCCAGAACCACGGGGAAAGTGACGCGCTGGTGCGCGCCAAAACCCTGGCGGCGGTGGCGGCGGGGCTGACACCCATCGTGTGCGTGGGGGAGACCGATGCCGAACGGCAGGCGGGGCGGGAGTCCTCGGTTGTGGGCGGGCAACTGACGGGCAGCTTGCCGGATGGCTTCGCGGGCGTTGTCGCATACGAACCGGTCTGGGCGATCGGCACCGGCCGCACCGCGACAGAGGCCGATGTCGCTGCCATGCATTTGTTCATCCGACAGGAACTGGTGCGCCGGTTTGGGGCGGCCGGGGAGGAGACCCTCATCCTGTACGGCGGCTCCGTCCGGCCGTCGAACGCCGCGTCGCTGCTGGCGGTGCCGCATGTCGGCGGCGCGCTGGTGGGCGGCGCCAGCCTGAAAGCCGAAGATTTCCTGGGAATCGCGAGGGCCTGATGATCACGCTGTACGACTTGGCCGGGGCCGATCCCGACCTGCGCTTCAGCCCCTACTGCTGGCGCACCAAATTCGCGCTGGCGCACAACGGCATGTCGGTGGACGCGGTTCCCTGGCGCTTCACGGACAAGAGCGCGATTGCGTTCTCGGGGCAGGAGCGGGTGCCGGTGATCCAGGACGGAAACACCGTGGTATCCGATAGCTGGGCGATCGCCGTGCACCTCGAAGCGTCCGCACCGACACCGACGCTGTTCGGCGGCGCCGCCGGGCAGGCGCATGCGCGCTTCATCAACGCCTGGGCGGATTCGGTGATGGTGCCGGGGATCGCGACACTGATCGTGCGCGATCTGCTGGATGTGGTTGCGGAGAAGGATAAGGAATATTTCCGCTCCAGCCGCGAAGCCCGATTCGGCAAGACGCTGGAAGAGGTGCAGGCCGGGCGCGAGCAGCGGGTGGCGGCGTTCCGCGCGTCGTTGACCCCGCTGCGTGTGGCGTTACAGGGGCGGCCGTGGCTGGGCGGTGCGGCGCCGAGTTACGCGGATCATATCGTGGCGGGGACGCTGATGTGGCCGCGGTGCACGAGTACATTTCCGGTGATCGATCCAGAAGGACCGATCTCGGATTGGTTCGAACGGGTGCTGGATTTGTACGGCGGCTTGGGACGGTCGGCGAAGACGGCCTGATCGCCGGCATGGCCCGCCCCCGGTTCCACACGCTGCGCGTCACTGCCCTGCGCCATGACACAGCGGACGCGGTGGTGCTGACGTTCGAGGTGCCGGATGCGTTGAAGCCGGCCTACCGCTTCACACCGGGCCAGTACCTGACGCTACGCGCCGAGATCGATGGGCAGGATATGCGGCGCAGCTACTCCCTGTGCTCCGCCCCGGATGAGCCGGGGTTGCAGGTGGCGATCAAGCGGGTCGAGGGAGGGGTATTCTCCACCTGGGCCAATGCCGTGCCGCGGGTGGGAGATACCCTATCGGTGATGACCCCGGAGGGGCGGTTCGGCCTGACGCCCGACGCGGAGGCCGGTCGTTGCTTCGCGGCGTTCGCCGCCGGATCGGGCATCACCCCCGTGCTGTCGCTGATGAAGGCGCTGCTGGCGGGGGAGCCCGGCAGCCGCTTCTTCCTGTTCAACGGCAACCGGTCCACCGACAGCATCATGTTCCGCTCTGAAATCGAGGATCTGAAGGACCGGTATCTGTCCCGCCTGTCCGTGTTCCACGTGCTGTCGCGGGAGGAACAGGACATCCCCATGCTGAACGGCCACCTGGACGCCGACAAGGTGCGGCGTCTGGCAGCGATGCTGCCCCCGGTGGATCACGCCTTCGTCTGCGGCCCGCAGCCGATGATCGAGGGCCTGCCCGCCGTGCTGACCGAAATCGGCATCCCGCATGTGCATGTGGAGCGTTTCACACCCTCGGTGGACGGGCGGCCGCGGCCGGTCGCGATTGCCGCGGGGGCCAAGCCCGCCGCCATCGCGACCATTATCCACGAAGGCTCTCGCGTGGAAATTCCCGTCGCGGAAGGGGAGGCGATCATCGACGCCGCCCTCAGAGCCGGGCGCAACCTGCCGTTTTCCTGCAAGGGCGGCATGTGCTGCACCTGCCGCGCCAAGGTGGTGGAAGGAAAAGTGGAGATGGCGGTGAACTATTCCCTTGAGCCTTGGGAGTTGGCCGCCGGCTTTGTGCTGACCTGCCAGTCCCGGCCGGTCACCGAACGGGTGGTGGTGGACTTCGATCAGGTGTGAGGCTGGCTTGCTTTGTCCCGGCTATGCAATTTTCAGCCGAAATCAACGATCTAATGACGCATGACCCGCGGACATGACATGTGGCTCCGAACATGCCGAAGCGATTCAACCGATGCTGACGCCGTTTACAGGCTGTAACTTGAGTTCGACGCCGGGGGGCACAACCCACGCCGCCGCAGAGGCCGAGCCTACGGCCCCGGAACCGCACGGCAAACGGCTTCCCTCAGCGGGTGCGCTCGCCGATCGGCGCTCGGTGCTTGATGGACGACCGCGCATTCGCCCCGCATCGCGAACGGGAGCGGGATCAGCAGCAGCGGCGCGGCGTCCGATACGCCCAGGCTGTCAGCGGAGGTCGCGCCGTAGCGGCACGCCAGCATGAGCGGTAGCGGCCCAGGCCGGACGTCCCAGACATAGGTCGCCGCACCCGCGGCGGACCAGGTTTCGTCATCCCGTTCTTGTTCGGCCAAAACCCGGTCGGTGCCGACGTCCTCAGGCGTGCCTAGGGACACGGTCGCGTCCCACAGCGGCAGATCCCGCGCGGGCAAGCGCCCGACGATGCGCGCACCGGGTGGGATGGCGGTCCGCTCGGACGCGAAAGGCGGGCACGCGGCGATCAGCCGATCGGCCTGGGCCCAGGCCGCGCCCGAACCCAACCAGAAAAACAGCGCCGCCGCCGCGCGTCCGGCGCGCATGCTATTGGTCCGTCAACAACACGTAATACTCCTCGCCGTCGGCGACCCAGTTCACACGCCGCGTGCGCTGTTTGCCTTTATCCTCCCAGGTCCGCCCGTTCTTGAGAACGCTCCCTTCTTGGTCCGCGTCGACCGCATACAATTTTTTGTGTGGGCCGATGCGCGTACCGTTCCATTGATCGAACAGAGTGACAGCCGCGGCGCGATTCTTCCCGGCTAAATACGTCGCGTAATCGTCGTGGTTCAGATAGATCCCAACATGGGACCGCCCGGAGTAGTCGCTGTAGTACTTGCCGTCACGTAACGTCGAGACGACCGTCCCTTGCGGCAATTCGCCGGGCTTGAAATCGCAAACCCGCGGGCCGCGGTGCCAGGACGTAGTGCTGGGCACCCCGAAATATTGGACGAATTGGGCACATTCGTTCTTGAAGCCCTGGATGTCGTCGTTCGGTCCACGGATTTCGGTGCTGGGGAGCAGACGGATCGCGTAGTCCTTAAAGCGCAGGAAGTCGTTGATGATATAGCCTTGGCCGCGGTAGTCGGGAAAGAGGAGGCGCCGGTAATTCCGTTGGTCGCTTAGTTTTGCGATGGGTGGTTTTGCGGTCGGCGGCGTCGTGGTCGGCGCTGCCGGGGCCGGAGGCGGTGGTCGCCCGAGATCGCGGAAAAACCGATCGACCAGCCCGGTGTCGACGGGATCGAACCACATGCATATCGGCGGAGGCGCATGCTCGTCCCGATGCAGCGCGGCCCAGGTCCGCTGTCCCACGATCCCGTCCGGGGTCAATTTCGCGTAGCGTTGGAAGGCTCGGGCGGCGTCCTCGGTCCGTTGGCCGAAATGGCCGTCGGGAACCAGGTGCAATCCGCCGCTGCGCGTGTTCAGCAAACCTTGCAATTCCCGGACGGCAATGCCGCGATCGCCGCGTTTGATCGTTGGCGCCATGTCGAAACTCCGATCGAGGAACGGGATCGCGGCGGGGATCGCGGCAGAGCCGGAACGTCGATGAATCGACACTATGCCGCCGTGCACCCTGGGGCAATGTGCGGTCGTGGATCGATCGGATACGCCGGTATTCCGACAGCGACGCACCGGCCAGATCGGAAAGACCGAGCGCGTCGTCCAGTTCCCGGACGCCAGCAATCCGGTCTTATCCGGGAAATCCGAGTTTATGGGCCAGCAGCGCCATCAGCCGCCGGTCGCGCCACTCCTGCCGCACCGGCTGCATGTTCGCCGGCAGCTCCGCCCGCCGAGCGTCATGTAATTTGCCGACGAGGTCGGGCGTCCATTCAAGCGGGGTCATCTGCTCCTGCATCTTCGCGTAGAGTGGGCCATACCGGTCGCAGTAATCCGCCAGACCGCCGGGGGCGTTCAGGTCGATGGTCTCCAACGGTCCCATAAAGCTCCACCGCAGGCCGAGGCCGTGCTTCACCAGCGCGTCGAGATCGACGGGGGAGATGACGTCATCCGCGACCAGCCGGAATGCCTCGGCCAGCAGTGCCCCTTGCAGGCGGTTCAACGCGAACCCGTCCATTTCCTTCTTCACCGTGGCGGGCACCTGGCCAGCGAGGGTCATGATCTCCCGCGTGCGGGCGACGGTGGCCTCGTCGGTCCAGGGCGCGGGGCAGATTTCCACCAGCGGGATCAGATAGGGCGGATTCACCGGGTGCGCGACCAGGCAGCGGGCGCGGCCGGCCAATCCTTCGGTAAAGGCGCTGGCGGGAATGCCGCTGGTGGAGCTGGCGAGCACCGCATCAGGCCGAGCCAATGTGTCCAGTTCGGCGAACAGGGCGATCTTCTCGGGTACGCGCTCCGGCCCATTTTCCTGCACGTATTCGGCGTCCCGTAGCGCGTCGGCCAGCGCCTCCACAGGCCGGATGCGGGCCATGACCGTTGCGGGATCGTCCTTTAGCAATCCATGTTCCTTCAGCTCCGGCAGGCGCTCGGCGATGAAATCCAGCGCGGCCGGCACGGCCTGGGGGAACTTGTCCCACAACGCCACGTCGAACCCCGCCCGAGCGAAAACGATGGACCAGGCTCGGCCGATAAGACCGGCTCCGATGACGGCGACCTGGGGCATGCGCGACTCCTTCGAATGACGGCGCGCAGACGATCACAACAGCCCCGCTTGCGCCAGCGCCAACCCGGCGGCACTTTGCGCCCCTGGCGAATAACGGGAGCGGGACAATGAGCGGTACCAACAAATCCAAGGTCGCGGTGCTGGACGACTGGCAGGGCGTGGCGCGCGGCGCCGCCGACTGGTCCAGGCTGGAGGCCCGCGCCGAGGTCACCATCTTCCAGGAAGCGTTTGCCGATGAGGACGACGCCGTCGCGAAACTCGCCGATTTCGACATCGTGCTGTCGATGCGCGAGCGCACCCCGCTGCCGGCGTCCCTGATCAACCGGCTGCCGAAATTGCGCATGATGGGCATGACGGGCGCGCGCAATGCGTCGCTGGATACCCCCGCCTGCACGGCGCGCGGCATCCCGGTGTGCGCGACCTCCGGCGGCGGTTACGCTGACTCCGCGACGGCGGAGCTATCGCTCGGCCTGCTGCTGGCAGCGGCACGCGGCATTCCTCGGGGCGATGCCAACATGCGCGGGGGCACGTTCCAGATGGGCGTCCCGGTCGGTATCGGGCTGGCGGGCAAGACCATGGGCGTGATGGGCCTGGGCCGGCTCGGCGGCTACATGGCGACCTACTGCAAGGCGCTGCGCATGAACGTCATTGCCTGGAGCCAGAACCTGACCGCCGAACGCTGCGCCGAGATGGGCGTGACGAAGGTGACCAAGGAGGAGCTGATGGCCCAGTCCGACGCCATTTCCGTGCATTTGGTACTGTCGCCGCGGTCGCGCGGGCTGATCGGGGCGGCCGACATCGCACGGATGAAGAAGGGGGCGATCCTCATCAACACCTCCCGCGGGCCGATCATCGATGAGGCGGCGATGCTGGCGGCGGTGAACGCCGGCAAGATCGTAGCGGCGCTGGACGTTTACGATCGGGAGCCTCTGCCGGTTGGGCATCCGCTGCGCACCGCGCCGAACACCGTGCTGATGCCGCACATGGGCTACGGCGTGAAGGAGACCTGGGACGGTTTTTACCCGCAGATGATCGAGAACGCGCTGGGCTTCCTGGATGGGAAACCGGTGCGGGTGACCAATCCGGAGGTGCTGAAGCGGTAAGAAGACGTGCGCCCCTCGATAGCCATTCGGTGCAAACCTTGGCTAACGTCGGGTTTGCACCTTCGCTTTGACATCCGTTCAGTTCGTGCCCATTTTAAGCACAACAACGCGTGGAACCCGAATGCCGAATCGGCCTATTGACCTGCCGGATTTTTCGAACCCTCCGCTCACGGAAGTGGTGCTAGGAGTGCAGTTCAACAGCCTTGAAAAGTTCACAACGGCATATGTCGGCCGCCTTTGGCGCATCTTCGAACAGTCATATCCGCAGACGGAGGAGCATCCTTCGATCATGCCAATCTTCGAAACGTTCGGGCAAGCGATACCTCTTTTTGGCGGCCTGTTGCCGGGATTCGCATTCTCGCCATCCGTTCTCATGGGTATGCCGCGATCATTTTTTCTGAATGACGATCGCACGAAAGTTCTGCAAATCCAACGGGACCGCTTCATTCACAACTGGCGGAAGGTCAAAGATGCCGACACCTATCCGCGGTTTGAGCAGATTCTGCCAGAGTTCGAGGGTAAGTTGACCCAGTTTTCAGACTTCGTGACAGATAATGAAATCGGAGTCGTTACGCCGAACCAATGCGAGATTTGCTACGTCAATCAGATCCCCGTCCCAGACGGCCAGCTGCCATACGGCGCAATGTCGGAATTGTTTGGGTCACTGCTGTCCCATCCGGACGCCGAATCGCTCGGTCTACCGGAGGATGCCAACTTGCTGTTCCGATATGTTCTCAAAAGTGAGGACCAACGCCCGCTTGGCCGCCTAATCGTCAGCGCGGAGCCTGGTAAATTATTGACCGGACAAACAGTTATTCAGATGAGTCTGACTGTCAGAGGAGCGCCCGAACCAGCCAGCATCGCTGGAACCGTTGCGTTCCTACAGGCCGGACGAAGATATGTGGTCAAGAGCTTCGCAGACATAACGTCACCGCTTTATCACACCAAATGGGGGCGCAAGCAATGAATGCAAATACAAGTGCTGTCTGGCCCGGGGAACGGCTTATGACCCCCGTGGCTTCCGGAGCCGTGTCTGAGTTGGCGCTGCCGACGATTACCTGGGTCCCTGTAGTTCGAAGAGCGATGGAGCAACTTCTGGACTTGCAGGACAACTGGGACGATCGCGGCTCAGGCCCGGTATCCCCGGATACGGCGTTGTTCGCGTTCCAACTGTTGGCCTATACCATGCCACCGACCGGCAACAGCCCGGCGATCGTTCCATTAGGTAACGGTGCCCTGCAACTCGAATGGCATACCGGGAGCGCCGACCTCGAGATTGAAGTTACCAAACCGAATTCGGTCTCCGTTTGGTACGCAAACCATGACTCTGGTCATGAACAGGAGATCGAAGTCACAACCGACTTTCGAGACTTGGCCGAGTTGATTTGGGCGGTGGCGAAGGGATAATTGCTCCCATATGCCGATCGTACGCCAACCCCCTGAGCGTGATTCGGCTGGCGAGATCGTTCCTCATGATCATCGTGAGATCCACGATGGCGACCACCTGGTCCGGCACATTATGCCGAACGAAATGGTCCCCGATGGCAACGGCGGGACGCGAGTGTCAAGTGGTGCCTTTTCGGAATCGACCGGAGGCGGAATGTCGGTCGATATTGAACCCTGGATAATTGCCGATGGGTTGCCTGCCTTGCACTACGTCAACAGTCTAAGCAAAGGGGTGGCCCGTCTTAACGTTGGCGCCTTGCGTCGGCTGGGCTTAAAGGTCGGATGGGACCCAGATCATGGCCATGTCCATCATGGTGCTGTTTGGGGCATCAAATCATCGACCCGAAGGAGGATACAAAATTTGGCCGAAATCATTCGCCTCCCAGCGGAGTAGTGGCCGCCAATAATTGTCACCGGGATTGGCGACGACGCCGAGCGTTTTGCGGAGGGCTGACAAATTAGCGCCCACGCGCTAACCATACCCCCGCACAAGCACACCGGAGAACCATCATGCGCGCCTGGGCCGTCGTCGAAAACGGGAAGCCCCTGAAGGAAATCGAACTCCCCACACCGGAGCCGAAGGGGACCGAGGTGCTGCTCGAGGTCACCCATTGCGGCGTCTGCCACTCCGATTTGCATATCTGGGAGGGGTATTACGACATCGGCGGTGGCCAGAAGATGTCGCTGGTGGATCGCGGCGTGACCCTGCCGCTTGCCATGGGGCACGAGATCGTCGGGCGTGTCGTGAAGCTCGGCCCCGACGCCAAGGGCGTGAAGGTCGGCGACCTGCGCATCGTGTTTCCCTGGCTGGGCTGCGGCACCTGCGCCACCTGCCTCGCGGAAGAGGACAACATGTGCACCGTCGCGGCGCGCAGTCTGGGCGTCTACCAGAACGGCGGCTACGGCACGCATGTGGTGGCGCCGCATCCACGACATTTGGTCGATCCCGGCACGCTGGATCCGGCCCTTGCCGCGACCTACGCGTGCTCGGGGATCACGGTTTTCTCCGGCATCAAGAAGGCCATGGCGACCCCGGGTTACACCCCGTCCGAGGCCATAGTGCTGGTCGGGGCAGGGGGCCTCGGGCTGAACGCCATCGCGGTGCTGAAGGCCCTGAAGCACAAGAACATTATCAGCGTCGATATCAGCGCCGAAAAGCGCGCCGCCGCCCTCGCGGCCGGTGCCACGAAGGTGGTCGATGGCAGCGGGGAGGGTGTGACCGCCCGCATCACCGAGGCCGCCGGCGGCCCCGTGCTGGCCGTGGTCGATCTGGTGAACGGCACCGCCACCGCCCGCTTCGCCTTCGCCGCGCTGCGCAAAGGCGGCAAGCTGGTGCAGGTCGGGCTGTTCGGCGGCGAGCTGATGCTGCCGCTGCCGATCATGGCAATCCGAGCCCTGACGGTGCAGGGCAGCTACGTCGGCAATCCGAAGGAGTTGCGGGAGTTGGTGGCCCTGGCGCAGGCTGGTGAGCTGCAAGCCCTGCCGATCGAAACCGTGCCCCAGCGAGAAGCCGACGCCGCGCTGATGCGTCTGCGCGACGGCAAGGTCACCGGTCGTCTGGTCCTGAAAGCGGAGGCTGCGTAACGCCATGTCCGGAAACAACCAACTGCGCCAATCCGTCGTCCTGAAACGCCGCCCCTCCGGCGAGCCCAGCCCCGGCGATTTCGAAATCGTCCAGGACCTGATCCCCGAGCCCAAGGCAGGGGAGGTGGTGACGCGGACGTTATGGCTGTCGATCGATCCGTACATGCGCGGACGCCTGCGGGAGGAACAGACCTACGCCGTCGCCATTCAGATCGGCGAAGTCATGACGGGTGAGACGGTCGGGGAGGTGATCGCCAGCGCCGATCCCCGCTTCGCCGTGGGCGACGTGGTCGTTGGGTCGCGGGGGTGGCAGACGCATTCCGTGACGCCGGGGGATCGGCTGGTGAAGGTGCCGGCTGGGGTGCCCTCGTCCACGTACCTGGGCGTGCTGGGGATGCCCGGTGCCACGGCCTATGCCGGGGTGACGGAGATCATCAAGCCGCGGAAAGGCCAAACGATCGTGATTTCGGCTGCGTCCGGCGCGGTGGGCTCGGTCGCGGGCCAGTTGGCGAAGCGGGCAGGGGCTCGGGTCGTCGGCGTCGCCGGCGGGGCGGAGAAATGCCTATGGGTGCAGGACAACCTGGGCTTCGACGATTGCGTCGATCACCGTTCGATCGACCTTGCTTTCGAGTTGAAGACCGCCTGCCCGGACGGCATCGACGGATATTTTGAGAATGTCGGCGGCGCCGTGCAAGCGGCGGTGTTCGACCAGCTCAACCGCCATGCTCGGGTCGCGATGTGCGGGATGGTGTCGCAGTACAATGAGGACGTGTTTCCGCCTGGCCCCAATCTGGGGTTTGTGGTGGGGAAAGCCGTGCTTATCCAGGGCTTCATCGTGTCCGACCGGCCGGCGCGGCTGACCGAGTGGCGGGAGATGGCGGCACCTTGGGTGGCGGATGGGAGCCTGATTTACCGGGAAGATATCCACGAGGGGCTGGAACAGGCGCCGGCGGCTTTGGCGGGGATTCTCGGCGGTCAAAATTTCGGGAAGCTGTTGGTGCGGGTGGGGCACGATAAGGGATAGGTGGCTTTTGCTGGTTAAACCTCGTTCCTGTCCGACGCATTGACGAACCTGGTCAGTCCCGGCCGATGCAGTACCGCCTGGATTTCGTCCCAAACCTCCGCGCTCATCGCGATCGGCTCGGCCGCACAAATAGCCAGAACAGCGCTGCGAGGAACACCGGCTCTCATCGCGGCGCTGACAATGCAAGACGTATCCGGGACGATCAGTGTGTGCGCTCGTCTTTGAAGAGTGCCAACTCACGATCGAGAATGTCGTCAGTGAGACCCCTGGCTTCCGCTGTCGCCCCCATTACCCACGAGCCCCCATCAACGGCATCACCGCCGGCAAATCCACGTCGATCTCCAGCGTCGACGTATCCTTCCCGCGATCCAGCTTCACATGCACCTGTTCGCGGTCGATCTTGATATGCCGGGCGATCACCTGGATGATCTCCTCCTGTAACTTCGCCAGTAGCTCGGAATGACCGGTGGCGATACGTTCATGCGCCAGCAGCACCTGCAAGCGCTCGCGCGCGACCGGCGCCGAGGACTTTCGTTTGAACAGGAGCGAGAGAAGGTTCATGCGACCCTCCGTCCGAACAGCCGGCTCATGAAGCCCTTACGCTCCATCGGCACGACGACCTCGATCTTTTCCCCGCCCAACCGCCGAGCCGCGTCGAAGTAAGCGCGGGCCGCGAGGCCGGTTGGGTTGGCCAAGGTCACCGGCGACCCGATATTCGAGGCACGCAGCACTTCCTCGCTTTCCGGAATGATCCCCAGCAGCGGGATGGACAGGATTTCCAGCACGTCCTCGACGTTCAGCATCTCGCCGCGTGCCGCGCGACCGGGATCGTACCGGGTCAGCAGCAGATGCTTCTCGATCCGCTCGCCTTTTTCAGCCTTGGCGGTTTTGGAATCCAGCATGCCGATGATGCGGTCGGAATCTCGAACGGAGGATACTTCCGGGTTGGTTACGACCACCGCAATGTCGGCATGGCGCATGGCCAGCATGGCGCCTTTCTCGATACCGGCCGGGCTGTCGCAGATCACCCAGTCGAATTTTTCCTTCAACTCGCCAACCACGCGTTCGACACCCTCGGGCGTCAGCGCATCCTTATCGCGGGTTTGCGAGGCCGGCAGCAGCGACAGATTGTCGATGCGCTTGTCGCGGATCAGCGCTTGCGCCAGCTTGGCATCGCCCTGCACGACGTTGATCAGGTCGTAAACGACCCGTCGTTCCGCCCCCATGACCAAATCGAGGTTTCGCAGGCCAACATCGAAATCGACCACCACCACGTTGGCGCCGTTCTGTGCCAGCGCCGCGCCGAGTGCCGCGGTGGATGTCGTCTTCCCGACGCCGCCCTTGCCGGATGTTACGACCAAGACTTTGGCCATGCGCGTCTCCCGTTGTTCGATATCAGTCCAGGGCCGTCATTTTCATCTGCTCGCCCTCGAGCCACGCCTGCACGGCGCACCCAACCAGGGCTGCCGGCATGTCGTCCGCCGTTTGGTAAACTCCGTCGATCGCCACCAGCTCCGCCTGCAATTTGCGGCAGAAGATGCGGGCTTTGCTGTTGCCCGCCAGCCCGGCGATCGCCCGGCCCCTTATGGCGCCGTAAACATGGATGGACCCGCCGGCCATGACCTCGGCGCCCGAGGCGATGGAGCCCAGCACCGTCACGTCGCCCTTCTCGAACACCACGGAC
Organism: uncultured Acetobacteraceae bacterium; assembly: GCA_903924985.1. GTDB lineage: Bacteria > Pseudomonadota > Alphaproteobacteria > Acetobacterales > Acetobacteraceae > Rhodopila. Next base: position 30,639 of record CAIYDT010000117.1, on the reverse strand, counting down.
TGGCCGGAGCGGATGGGCTGGTCGATGACCAAGGAGCTGACATCGCCGCCGGCCGTGGGCAAAGCCACCTTCGGCGCCTCATCCGGGATCTCAATCGGCCGACCCGGCTTGCTGGCGGAGGGGAAGGGTCGGCCCCAGGCCTCCACACCCTTCCAGGATGGGTGGGCGCCCTCGGTGCCGATGATGCGGATGCCGCGTTCTTCCAGCGAGCGCAGGAAACCCGCCACATCCGGCGTGCCGCTGGGCAGCGCGCCGAGATCGGCCAGCACGGGGCGTCCGTCGAAAAAGGTGGGGGCACGTGCGATCTGCGCGTCCAGCGCCGCCAGCCACGTCGGCAAAGGCGGTTCGGGTGCGAGGACGAGGGCCATCACGGAACGGCCTCGCAGACGTATAAAAGGAGGGGTATCGGCGGTTGTCACAGCATCGGTCGTACTGCCTGTCATGCCGGTGGTCAACGACAAACGACTCGGCAGACACAAAATACTGTGGATAACCCGTCTGCCAATCCCCTACCTGTTGTTTTGTCGGCTCCTCTGGCGGAACTGCCGCATCGCGCGGTATGACGCGGCTCTGGCAGGAGCGTTCGATGTCCGAGACAGCTTCATCCGAGGGTATCGCAACCGATGTGTCCGCCACGCTGGAAGGCGGGCTGGCGGCGGCGCGGGACGCGCGCGCCGCGGGGGACCTGCCCGGGGCGCTGGCCATTTACGCCGAACTCCGGGTGCGATTTTCCGGCGCGACCGAACCGTTCCGGCAGGCGGCGGCCGCGTTGACGGAGGTGCGCCACTTTGAAGAGGCCGACATGCTGCTGGAAGCGGCGCTCGAAATGTTCCCCGACGATGCCGCCTTGGCGGCCGAACACGCCCGCTTCGCACAGGTTCGGCGCGACTGGCCGGAAGCCGCGGCGCGCTGGGATCGGGCCCGGGCACGCTTTCCCGATGCGCTCGATCCCTGGTTGGGCTCCGCGCTGTGCCTGCGGGATCAGGGGCTGATGGCGGAAGCCGAAGCGGCGCTGCGCCAGATCATGACCCGTTTCCCGGGGCTGCCCCAACCCTGGTGGGAGCTTGGCTGGCTGGTCACGAATCAGCGCCGGCTGGACGAAGCACTCGTCATCTGGGAGCAGTTGGGCAGGGTTTTTCCCGAAATCACCGTCGCCTATATCGGCGGCTCGACCGCGCTGCGCTACGGTGGGCGCTTCGCCGAGGCGCGCGATCTGATGCGGCGGGCGCTGGAACGCTTCCCGGACGATTACGACATCCTGACGGAGCGCGCCTGGCTATCCATTTATTTGGGAGAGGCGGCCGATGCCGCCGCGCGGTTCGCCGTGTTGCGGACTCGTTTTCCCGCCCAGGCGAACCCGTCCTTGGGTTTGGCCCGTACTTTGGCCAGCCTTGGCCGGTTCGATCAGGCCGAGGCCGCGTATCGCGCCGGTATCGAAGCCTTTCCCTGGTTCGATCCGCTGCGGCAGGAACTGGACGAACTCCCGGGTTTGCGCGCGGCCTGGACGCCGCCCGCCGAACCGCTATCCTCCGCTGCTTCGGTGGATGCACCGTTGGACCGGCCGGCGGTCGCCCGTTCGGCTCCGATCCGGCTGGCGGTCGCCGGCCATCATCTCGCCAATCAGATATCGCTGCTGTTCGCCCGGATGATCCCGATGCGCGGCAAGGTCTCGGTGCAATGGCTCAATGCCAGCGTGCCTGTCGACAGGCTCCGAGCGCGCCTGCCGGAGAGGTGGCTGGACGGTGCGGATGCGTATTTCGAGGAGGTCATGGTCGGGGAAATCGCGGTCAGGCAGGGTATCCGGTCCGTTCTGCCGACGGCGTGCCAGATTCGTACCTTCCCCACCAGCGCCATGCATGCGCTCTGGCCGTTCCAGGGAAGGGATGCGCGGCTGGTGCCGGAGCCGCCTTTGTATAACAGCGGCCGCTACTTCGAAGGCGACCCCATCGCGGCGTCGCTGACCGATCCGACCATGACCGACGACGCGTTGTTCGACATGTATATGGAGCAGACCGAGGCGGCGCCGATCGACCTGGATGGGTTGTACGCCGCCGATCGCGGGCGGTGGGAGGCCGCGGACCGGGACAGCGACGTGCGGTTGGCGGCGTTCCTCGACGCGGGTTTTCGCGATCGGATCATGTTCGCCGCACCCTATGAGCGCGGTACGCCGATTGTGCGGGAAGTCGCGCGGCAATTGCTGGAAACGCCGGTCCTGCGGGAGGTTTGCGATCTGGAAACCGCGCTGGCCGCGCTGGATCGCCTGACCCTGGGCTGGCGGGCCGAGGGCCGAGCTTTGCCGGTCCATCCTCGCGTCGCGTGGCATTTCGGGCTGAACTGGTGGTCGCCGGACATGCGTTATCGCTGGCAAAACAACGATTTCACGTTCCGTGAGCACATCATCCGCTACATCCGCTGGAGCCCATGGCTGGGATAGGCCGCACCATGAGCCAAAAACCCTCCCTGCTGATCTACGGTAGCTGCCAAGGCGAGTATCTCGCCCATGTCGCCCGCTATTTGTCCGGCGTCACGGATCGATACAATATCAAGCTCATCGCCTTGCAGCAGGTCACCGAACAGGACTGGGAGACCCGCTACGATGAAGCGTTTTTCGCCGATGTTCGCGTGGTGTGGAATCAGGTGGAAAGCGGTGAGCCCACCATCCATCGGCGCATCCTGGAAAGTCGGTTGCGGCCCGATTGTCAGGTGGTGAAATTCCCCCCGTTGATCCTGCTGTGCCTGTGGCCGTTTTCCGGGTCCGACCCGCGGGTTGCGGCCAGTTCGGACTATGTCTATCCCTGGTCGGACTCCATCGCGGCATCCCTGGCGCCGTCGTTGACCGGGGAGGATCCGCCGGACGACGAATTATTTGCCCGCTACATGCGCCTGACCACCGAGAAGATGCCGGACCTGGAGCGACGGCTGCGCCTGGATGCGACCCGGGTTCGCGCCGTCGATGCCCTGGCGGATATCAAGGTCTGGGATTGGGTGGAGGCGCATTTCCGTACCACCAGGCTGTTCCATGCCGCGACCCATTTGACCGCGCTGCCGTTCGTTTATCTGCTGCACCGGCTGCTCGCGCTGACCGATGGCCTGTCTCCGGCCGGGATCGCGCGCGCCCGGCAGGAGATGACGTTTCTGATGCGCGGCAACCACGGCCAGGATATCGAGGTCGTGCCGGTCCACCCGCTGGTCGCCGAACGCATGGGCCTGACCTGGTACGAACCGGAGGCCCGCCATCGCTGGCACTCGCACGCCTGGACCTACCGGGAGTACATCCTGAAATATATAAGGTGGGAACCGTTCCTGCCCTAGGGTCATGCCTTCACCGAACGGTCACACACCGGTCATACTGACCCTGCTATCCCGCCGCTGACCAATCGACAGGACGCCCGTGCTGGAACTCGTTCAACTCAGTCGCCGGTTTGGCGACACGCTGGCCGTGGCCGGTGCCAATCTGACCATCGCGCGCGGCGAGATGGTCGGCATCATCGGGCGTTCCGGTGCTGGCAAATCGACCCTGTTGCGGTTGGTCAACCGGCTGATCGAGCCGTCCGGCGGGTCGATCGTGGCCGATGGCATCGACGTTACCGCCCTGCGCGGCAAGGAACTGCGGGCCTGGCGGGCGCGCACGGCCATGATCTTTCAGCAGTTCAATCTGGTGAACCGGCTGGATGTGCTGACCAACGTGCTGTGTGGTCGGCTCAATCGCATGTCCACCGCGCGCGTGTTGTTCAAGCTGTTCACCCCGGCGGAGCGGGCGCTGGCGATCCGGGCGCTGGACCGTCTGGGACTGGCCGAGGTCGCGATGAACCGTGCCGACGCCCTGTCCGGCGGGCAGCAGCAGCGGGTGGCGATCGCGCGGGCTTTGATGCAGGAACCGACTATTCTTTTGGCCGACGAGCCGATCGCCTCGCTCGATCCGATGAACGCCAAGGTGGTGATGGACGCGCTGCGGGACATCAACCAGCGCGACGGCATTACGGTTCTGACAAATCTTCACACACTTGACACGGCACGCACCTATTGTCGGCGTATTATCGGCATGTCGGCTGGGCGAGTCGTGTTCGATGGGAAACCGGAAGAACTGACGGATCCCGTTCTGCGCACGATCTATGGAGAGTCTGGCGCTTTCGATGAGCGTTTGACCTCCACCAGCCTGCCGGTCGGGGCCATGCCCGCCATGGCCCGTTAGATACACCTTTAACGGAGATTTCCGATGCTGCGTCGTACGATTGCCAGGATGGCGCTTGTCGCCATCGCCGGGCTTGGCATTGCCATGCCTACCGCCAGCCGCGCCGATGACTGGAAAAGCCAGATCAAGGAGTTTCGGGTTGGGATTCTGGGTGGCGAGAACACCCAGGACCGGCTGAAGAAATACGACGGTTTCCAGCGCCTGCTACAGGAGAAGCTGGGCGTGCCGGTGAAGCTCTTCCCCGCCGCCGATTATGCCGGCGTCATGCAGGGCATTGCTGCCGGGCAGTTGGAAGCCGCCGAATTCGGGGCCTCCGGTTTCGCGGGCGCCTGGCTCGACTGCAAGTGCATCGAGCCGATCATCGTGCCGCAGGAAGCCGACGGTTCCACCTACTATTACTCGGTGATGGTAACCCGGAAGGACTCCGGCATCGACTCGATCGAGAAGATGAAGGGCCACTCTTTGGCATTCGCCGATCCCAACTCGACGTCCGGCTATCTGATCCCGAGTGCCACGATGAAGTCCAAGGGCATCGACCTGTCGGACGGGGCGTATTTCTCCCGCACCGGGTTCGCCGGCGGGCATGAGCAGGGCGTCGTTGCCATGCTCAATCATCAGTACGATGGTTGCGTGACCTGGACCTCCGGCCAGGGCGAAAAGGAGCAGGGGTACACCCGCGGCAACCTGCGCTCGATGGTCGATAAGGGCATGCTGAAAATGTCCGACGTGAACATCATCTGGCAGTCGGGCAAAATCCCGAACGGCCCCTGGGCGGTGCGCACCGCGCTGCCGGCCGATTTGAAGAAGGTTTTCGCCGACTTCCTGCTGGAGCTGCCGAAGTTGCATAAAGACGTTTACGACTCGGTAGAGCAGGGCGCCGGTGTTGGTTACGTGCCAGCGACGATGGAGCTGTACAAGGACATCATCGAACTGCGCCAATCCGAGAAGCGCGGCGGGCGTTCCTAAGAGTGAATCAAACAAACCTCCCTCTCCCCTTCGGGGAGAGGGGTAACAACCCCACCGACGACTCCGCCTACCGGCTGTTTCAACAACGCTTCGGTGCGGTGCGGCGTGCCCGCTCGACCGAAACGATATTGACCGTCGCGGTCATTGTGCTGGTCTTTCTGGTTTCGGCGATATGGACCGATTTCTCGCCGCGGAAAATCTTCGATGGTATCCCACGGATTGGCGAATATTTCGGGAAGCTTTTGTCCATCGAGCCGTCGCGTGGTGCCGATCCAGTGCCGGTTCTCGCGTTCGCCCATGTCTTCGGGGGCGTGAAGGAACCGCAGTCGCTCGCCTACTGGTTCTACCGATTCGACGTGTATGCCAAGCTGCTGTGGCAGACGGTGCAGATGGCGATCCTGGCGACGGTGATGGGTTTCACCGCCGCCTTCGTCATCTGCTTCCCCGCGACCGGCACCCTGCTCGGCATGCGCCCCGTCGTGTTCGTGCTGCGCCGCATGCTGGAGGTTTTGCGCACCGTGCCGCAGGTGGTGTTGGCGTTTATCTTCGTCTGGCCGTTCGGTATCGGCCCCTTGGCCGGTATCCTGGCGATCGGCATCCATACCACCGGCGCGCTGGGCAAGCTGTTCTCTGAACTGAACGAAAATGCCGATCCGCGGGCCGTCGAGGGCATCCGCTCGGTCGGCGGCTCCTGGCTGGCGCAAATCCGTTACGGGATGGTACCGCAGGTCCTGCCGGGATTCCTCAGCTACGCGTTGCTGCGGTTCGAAATCAACGTACGATCCTCCACCATCATGGGCTTCGTCGGCGCGGGCGGCATCGGCATGGAGCTGAAACGGGTGATCGGCTTCAATATATATGAGGAAGTCAGCGCCATCTGCATCATGATCCTGCTGGTGGTGGTCGTGCTGGACCTGGCATCGGAACGCATCCGGCACCGCTTCATCGGGCAGTTCTCATGAGCACGCGTCTGGCCGATATCGCCCCAGAGGACATCGCGGCGCAGAGGCTGCGCACGCCCTGGGCCTTCGGTGCGGACCGGCAAACGCAGGCGATCCGCTGGGGCATCGGGTTGCTGGTCGCGGGATACATGATCTACCTGCACTGGCTGTTCGACTTCGGTAAGGTTTTCACCGGCCTGTCGAAGCTGTGGGTGATCGTTCGCCTGATGGTGGATTGGACCGGTTTCGCGGGCTGGGATCACGCGGAACTGCTGCGCTCCATGCTCGAGACCGTGGCGATGGCGTACCTCGGTAGTATGCTGGCATTGGTGATTGCGTTGCCCCTCGGGTTTATGGGGGCGCGTAACGTCATTCCGGCACGCGTATTCCGGTTTTTCACTCGGCGCCTGTTCGACGGGATGCGCGGGTTGGATCAACTGATCTGGGCGCTGGTTTTCGTGCGCGCGGTGGGGCTTGGTCCCATCGCGGGCATCCTGGCCATCTGCGTCGCGGACACTGGGGTATTATCAAAACTGTTCGCTGAGGCGATCGAGAACACCGATCGCAAGCAGGTCGAGGGCGTGACCTCCACAGGCGGCAGCTTCCTCGGCGCGCTCCGCTACGCCGTTCTGCCGCAGGTGCTGCCGGTGATGATCAGTCAGACATTGTACCAGATCGAGTCCAACTCCCGCGAGGCCACCATTCTGGGATTGGTTGGCGCCGGCGGCATCGGGCTGCGCCTGTCGGAGCGCATTCAGATCAACGCCTGGGATCAGGTGGCATACGTGATCGTGCTAATCCTGATCACCGTGGCGCTGATCGATAATCTGTCCCGGATGCTGCGACTGCGGCTGATCGGCACGCCCAATCGGCGGGGTTAGACCCCGCCGATCTGCTTCTGCCCTGTCTTCGACGCTGCCACGATCATGTCCAGCATCCGGTGCCGCACGATCGCGTCGTCGAAGCTGGGGACCATCGGGGCGCCCGAGCGGATGCACGCCGCGAACCGGGCATAAAGCTGCGCCACGTTGTATGGCGATCCCTTCGGCACCCCCGCCGGCACCCAGCGGTATTTTTCCGGCACCGTCATCTCCGCCAGCGGCACGCCCTTGCCGCGGGCGCCCATCACTTTCAGCTCCTGCCGCTGGGTGGAGGCGCGTTCGGTCGCCTCCAGCACCAGATCGCCCTCGGAGCCGTGAATTTCGCACAGGAACTCGTGCCCCCGTGTCATGCCGCCGCGCACCTGCACCGAGACCACCGCGCCGCTGCCGAGGATGCCGCCGACCACCAGCTGGTCCGGCACGTCCTTGGGGACCGGTTCGCCGGTGCCCTCCAACGGGATGGTGTCGCGCTGGCTGACGGCGAAGGCCCCGAGTTCGCGGAACTCGCCCAGCATGAAGCATAGCGCGTCCAGGTTGTGGCCGCCGGTGATGGTCATCAAATTGGCGCCGTTGGCAAAGCTCGTCTGGTAGGCGCGATCGATGGTGGCCCCCCAGTTGCCGGCGTTGACGAACAGGGTGGCGGACAGCGGCTGACCGATATGCCCCTCGGCGATCAGGTCGCGGGCGTAGCAGATCGACGGCGACACCCGCCCTTGCAGCCCAACGGCGTGGCGCACGCCCTTGGCGACGGCGGCGTCGCGCATGCGCATTGCCTCGGCGGTGGTGCGGCCGAGCGGCCACTCGGAATAGACGTGCTTGCCGGCATTGATAGCGGCCATGACGGGGTCGAGGTGGCCGGGCACGCTGACGCACACGGTGACCATATCGACGTCCGGGTGCTGCGCCAGTTTCACGGGATCGGCGAAGGCATGGGTGGCGCCGTAATGCCGCGCGGCCACCTCGGCGGATGCCTGCCTGGTGGTGCAGACGGCCACGACCTCGAAGTCGGGTAGGGCCAGGAGCGCCGGCATGTGGGCAATTGATGAAAAACCACGGTTGGGGGTGATCCCCACCATGCCGACGCGGATTTTCTGTGCCATCGCTTGTTTGCTCCCAGGTTCGAAGGGCGACAGTGCCACTGGCGAAGGGCCGCGCACAATGGCATCCTGGGCGCTAACTCCCGAGGAGAGGTCCCGAGCATGAACGATGCCCCATCCGTCGCGCCCGAACGGCAGGCGTTCTACGACCAGATCGGCCCGCATCATCTGGCCCCCCTGTGGGAGCGGTTGCACGCGTTGGTGACCCGCACTCCCAACACCCCCGCGCTGCCGGTGAAGTGGGATTATGACAACGTCGTTCGCCCCTTCCTGATGCAGTCCGGCGGCCTGATCACCGCCAAGGAAGCCGAGCGCCGCGTTCTGATCCTGGAAAACCCAGGCCTGCAAGGCCACACCTCGGCCACCCATTCCCTGTTCGCCGGCCTGCAACTGATCATGCCGGGGGAGGTCGCACCGGCCCACCGCCACGCCGCCTCCGCCCTGCGTTTCATCGTGGAGGGCAGCGGCGCCTACACGGCGGTCGAGGGTGAGCGGGCAATCATGGAGCCCGGCGATTTCATCATCACCCCCAGCTGGACCTGGCACGACCACGGGAATGAGACGGACAAGCCGGTGGTGTGGCTGGACGGGCTGGACATCCCCATGATCCGGCTGCTGGACGCCAGCTTCGCCGAACCGGCCAACGCCGAGAGCCAGACGGTCACCCGCCCCTCCGGCGACAGCCTGGCACGCTACGGCGCCAATATGGTGCCGGTGGACTGGAAGCCGGAGCGGATTTCGTCGCCGGTGTTCAGCTACCCGTATTCCCGCTCGCGGGAGGCTTTGGCGACCCTGGCGCGCAATGGGGAACCGGATCCCTGCCACGGCTACAAGCTGCGCTACATCAACCCGGGTTCGGGTGGCTCCCCCATGCCGACGATCGGGGCCTTTATGGCGCTGCTGCCCGCGGGGTTCTCGTCGGCGCCGTACCGTTCCACCGATGGGACTTTTTATTCCGTTATGGAAGGCGAAGGCGAAACGGTCATCGGCGATACCGTATTCCGCTGGAAGCCGCGCGACATGTTCGTGGTTCCGAGTTGGGCGGTGCATCACCATAAGGCGTCGAAGGAGTCGGTGCTTTTCTCATTTTCCGACCGGCCGGTGCAGGAAGTGCTGTCGCTATGGCGGGAAGACCGCCTGCATGGATGAGGTATTGATCGTCGGCGCCGGCATCGGCGGCCTGACGCTGGCGTTGACCTTGCACGAGGTGGGAATCCCCTGCCGGGTTTTCGAGTCCTCGGCCGAAATTCGTCCTATCGGCGTCGGCATCAACGTGCTGCCGCACGCGGCGAAGGAGCTGGCGGCGCTGGGCTTGCGGGACGTGTTGGTATCCTCCGGCATCGCCACCGCTGAAAGTGCCTTTTTCAACCGGTTCGGGCAGTTGATCTACCGGGAGCCGGCTGGTGTCGCGGCGGGTTACGATTGGCCGCAGGTGTCGATCCATCGCGGTGAGCTGCAAATGCTGCTGCTGCGCGCGGTGCGGGACCGGCTGGGCCCCGACAGCGTTCTGACGGGCCACCAGTGTCTTGGGGTGGAGCAGGGCGACGGTTTCGCCGAGGCTCGGTTTGCTGACGGTTTTTCCGCGCGCGGGGCAGCGGTCATTGCCTGCGACGGCATCCATTCATTGATACGTAAGCAGTTCTACCCCGATGAGGGTGCGCCGCTGTATTCCGGCTACAACATGTGGCGCGGAGTGACGGTGTGGCCTCGGTTTCTGACCGGCGCCACCATGGTGCGAGCCGGGTGGTTGGCGAACGGCAAGATGGTCATTTACCCCATCCGCGATCTGGACGATGGCCGCCAACTGGTAAATTGGGTGGCGGAGATCGAAACGCCCCGACATTTGGAACGGGACTGGAACCGAGCGGGAAGCCTGGATGACTGCATGCCGGCCTTCGCGGATTGGCATTTCGATTGGCTGGACGTTCCGGCGATGATGCGCGCGGCCGAGACGGTGCTGGAGTTCCCCATGGTCGACCAGGACCCGCTGCCACGCTGGACCTTCGGGCGGGTGACACTGCTGGGCGACGCGGCACACCCCATGGTGCCTCGGGGCTCGAACGGGGCAGGGCAGGCGATCCTGGATGCTCGGGCCATGGCCGACTGCCTGGCCGGTGTGTCAAACGTTCCGGCCGCGTTGACCCAATACGAGGCCCTGCGTCTGCCGCCCACAACCAACGTGGTGCTGACCAACCGTCGCAACCCGCCCGATGCCATCCTGCGGGAGGTCTACGAACGAACCGGCGACAAGCCCTTCACTCGGATCGAGGACGTGATCCCCGAAGCCGAGCTGCGGGCAATCACGGATCGATACAAGACCGTTGCCGGATACGACAAAAAAGCACTGGCGGGATGACCCTCTACCGTCATTGCGGGCGCAGGCCCGCCACCCATGACTTTAATGACACAGACGCGGTCAGACGAGGATGGCGGGCCTGCGCCCGCCATGACGACAGGGGGAACGGCCCGTGACACATCCTATTCTCATAGCCGGTGCCGGCCTCGGCGGCCTGACCGCCGCGCTGGCCCTGATGCGGCGCGGCCACCGCGTCCGCATCTACGAACAGGCATCGGATCTGAAAGAAATCGGCGCCGGCGTGCAACTCGGCGCCAACGGCACCCGCCTGCTGATCGACCTCGGCCTCGAAGAGGCCATGCTGAAAGTCGTCTGCGTCCCCATGGGCCGCGAGTTCCGCCTCTGGAGCACCGGTCAGGCCTGGATGCCCTTCGACGTGGGCGAGGAATCCGTCCAACGCTTCGGCGCCCCCTACTGGATGGTGCACCGAGGCGACTTTCACGCGGTATTGCTGGACGCCGTCCGCCGCGCCGACCCGGAGGCCGTGCAGCCGGGCAACGCCTGCGCCGGCTTCGAACAGACCGCATCCGGTGTCACGTTGCTGCTGGCCAACGGGGAACGCGTCGAGGGCGAAGTACTCATCGGCGCCGACGGCGTCCATTCCCGCATTCGCCAGCAGATGTTCGGCGACGGCAAGGCGCAGTTCACCGGCATCATGGTCTGGCGCGGCCTTGTGCCAATGGACAAATTACCGCCGCACCAGCGCCGTTTGGTCGGCAACAACTGGATCGGCGTCGGTGGCCATGTCGTAACGTACCCGCTGCGCCGAGGCGAACTTCTGAACTTCGTCGCCGCCATCGAGCGCGACGACTGGCGCGTGGAATCCTGGACCGAACCCGGCACGCGGGAGGAATGCCTAAGAGACCTCGCCCCCTGGCATCAGGACATCCACAACATCGTCCGCGCCATCGACATCCCCTACAAATGGGCCCTGCTCGGCCGCGAACCGCTGGAACATTTTTCCGTGGGACGCGTCTGCGTGATGGGCGACGCCGCGCATCCCACGCTGCCGTTCCTGGCGCAGGGTGCCAACATGGCCCTGGAGGACGGGATTATCCTGGCGCGCCTGCTGGATACCAGTCCCGATGTGCCCTCGGCCCTGATCCGTTACGAAAACGCCCGCCTGGAACGCACCGCCAGGATCGTACGCGGGTCGTCGGAGAACACGAAACGATTCCACAACCCCGCGTTGGGATCGGCCGAGGGTGCGACGGAATATATCGAACGGGAGTTCGAACCCGCGAAGGTGCGGGCACGTTACGATTGGCTCTACGAATACAACGCCCTGACGGTCCCGGTCTGAAATCTGGGCGTACTGTATGTCGCGTTATGACCCGCAAACAGATGGCGTGACGGACGCCTGTGGGTGGAGGGTGAGTCGCTGCCTTTCTGTGTTCCGGACCAGCGGCTTCGTGGGGCCCGGCATGCGCCGGGATGACGGTGAGGGAGAGGCGCCAGTGCGGCAACTCGACGGCAAGGTCTATTATCCCGCCACCACCAACCCATCCCGTAACGTAACAATCCGGTCCATCCGCCCCGCCAGCTCCGGATTATGCGTCGCGATCAACGCCGCCAGCCCCTGACCCCGCACGATCGCCAGCAGTTCCTCGAACACCGTCCCCGCCGTCGCCACGTCCAAATTCCCGGTCGGCTCGTCCGCCAGCAGGACCTTCGGCCCATTGGCCAGGGCGCGAGCGATGGCGACCCGCTGCTGCTCCCCACCCGACAACTTGCCCGGCAAGTGATCCACCCGCGCCGATAGCCCGAACGCATCCAGCAACGCGGACGCATGCGTCACCGCCTCCCGCCGCGACCGCCCCGCGATCATTTGGGGTAAGACAACATTCTCCAGCGCGGTGAACTCGCCGAGCAGGTGGTGGAACTGGTAGACGAAGCCGATGGTGTCGCGGCGGACCTCGGTGCGGCCGGCGTCGGGAAGGGACCCGGCGTCGCGGCCGTTCACCAGCACGGACCCGCCATCCGGGCGGTCCAACAGCCCCGCCACATGCAGCAGAGTCGACTTGCCGGCGCCGGAGGGTGCGACCAGCGCCACGATCTCCCCCGCGTGTAGCGTCAGGTCGGCATCGCGCAGGATGGGCAGATCGCCAGCCTCCCCCCGGTAGATGCGTTCGACGCCGCGCAGGACGAGGGGAACATTCGTCATGGTCGGGTCAAGCCCGACCGTGACGTTGGGGTACGAGCAGGATGCCACCTATTCCGCCGCTGCCTTCGCAGGCGCCTTGTCGGCGAAGTGCGGCATCACCTCTTTCGCGAAGCGGCGCAGATTCTCCCGCGAGGTCCCGCCGCCATTCAGCAGCATGTACTCCACGCCGGCAGCCTGGAGGCGTTCGATCTTGCGGCAGATCTCGTCGGGGTTGCCGTACAGTGCGCTTTCCTCGCTGGCTTCGCGGGTGTCGGAGAAGGCCATGATGCTCGCGGTGTTGTTGCCGTCGGGGCGTTGGCTGATGTCGTGCAGGCGGCGCTGGGCGGCGATGCGGCGATCGACGGCGGCTTGTTTGTCGGCCTCGTCCTTCGCCACGTAGAAGGCGCGGGCGACCGCCACCTGGTTCGGGTTGAAGCCGAAGCCGTTGGCGATCATCGCATCGCGGTAGATGTTGAACCGCCGCAACGTCTCGTCCATCGAGGCGAATTGATCCAGCAACAGATTGTGCCCGCGCGCCGCGACCCGCCTGATCGACTCCGGATGCCCGGCGCCCTGCCAGAACGGCGGATGCGGGCGCTGCACGGTCGGCGGCTCCACGACGATGTCTTCGTAGCCCCAGTGCTTGCCCTCGAACGACCAACGCTCGTTCGACGTGAAAGCCTTCGTCATGATGTCGATGGATTCCTCGAACCGGGACTGGCCGTCTTCCATCGGGATGCGGAAGCCCACGTATTCGTTGTGGCGATACCCCTTGCCAATGCCGAAATCCAGCCGCCCGCCGGACAGCAAATCCAGCGTCGCCGCCTGCTCGGCCAGCAGCACCGGGTCGTGCCAGGGCAGCACGATCACCGCCGTCCCAAGCCGCAGCGTGGTGGTGCGGGCGCCGATCCAGGTCAGCAGGTTTAGCGTCGCCGACACCTGACCGAAGCCGGTGAAATGGTGCTCCACGATGAAGGACGAATGATAGCCGAGCGATTCCGCCTCGATCACGTATTCGATGTAGTCCTTGAAGCCGGCGCCGCTATCCACGTCGGGGTTCGCGCTGCGCTGCGCGGTCGCCGCGCCGAAAAGTCCAAATTTCATCGGTCGTCTCCTGTCCGAACGCCGGCTGGCCACCTTGGCCTGGCGCCGGAAGTCCGCTTAATGTCTCGCACGATCATAAAGCGCGGGGATTCCCGCGCAAGCAGGGGGGAATCAGGCAGTGGATGCCAGCCGTCACGGCCGGTGGATGCAGGTGGGCTTGCCCGCCGCCGGAGTCGCGATCGGCGTGCTGCTGATCGCCGGGCCCTTCCTGGCGACCATCGTGCGCAGCGTCCTGGTGTGGGACGGGGATGCGATTGGCATCTCGGCCGCCAACTTCGTGGGGCTGTTCACCGACCCCCGCTTCGCCAGCGCGGCGGTCAACACCCTGATCGCCGGGGGCTGCACGACCGTGCTGGCCATGGCGCTGGGGTTCACGCTGGCCTGGCTGGTGGCGCGCACCGACATGCCGGGGCGCTCGTGGTTCGAGACGGGCAATTTGGTGCCCTTCTTCCTGTCCCCCTACGTCGGCGCGATTTCCTGGATTTACCTTCTGGCGCCGCATGGCGGGCTGATCCCCTGGCTGGCGCGCACGTATCTTGGGTTCTCCATGGATTGGCTGGACATCTACAGCATCCCCGGCGTGATCTGGGTGCTGACGCTGTTCTACACGCCGTACGTCTATTTGTTCGTCATCGGCCCGCTGCGTCAGATGGACGCGTCGTTCGAGGACGCGGCACGCGTTCACGGTGCCTCCTTCTGGTACACGCTGCGGCATATCACCATGCCCTTGGTGCTGCCGGCGTTGCTGTCCGCGGCGCTGATCGTGTTCGTCACCTCGGCCGGGCTGTTCGACGTGCCGCTGGCGCTGGGCTCCCCGCGCGGCATCCGCTTCATGCCGACCGAGATTTTTTCGTTGGTCCAGTACCCCTCCGATTTCGGGCGGGCGGCGGCCTTCGGGATGGTGGTGCTGACGGTGACCATCGTGCTGACCCTGGTGCAGCGCAGTTTCATCGCCAACCGGCGCTTCGATACGGTGACCGGCAAGGGCTACCGCCCGAGGCAAATCCATCTGCGCACCGGCGGGCGCATCGCCGCGCTGACGCTGGAATTCGTCTACATCGGCGGCGCGGTCATCCTGCCGACGGCGGTGCTGCTGATGGTGGCATTTTCCAGGCTCTGGACCGGCCACTTCATGTGGCGCACCGCCACCACCGGCAATTTCGAATATGTGCTGACGAAATACGACCTGACCAAGACCGCGATCGGCAACAGCCTGTTCCTGGCGCTGACCGGCGCCACGCTGGCGGTTGCGCTGAGCGTGTTGCAGTCGTATTATTTGACCCGAGGCAACCCCAAACGCCGGGCTTTGGTGGACGCGCTGCTGTCCCTGCCTCTCGGCATCCCGGGAATCATCCTGGGCCTGGGCTTCCTGATCATGGCGATCCGCACCCCGCTCTATTCGACGCTGACCATCATCCTGATCGCCTACATCGCCCGCTTCTTCCCCTTCGCCACCCGCACCGTCACCGCCATGTTCCTGGCGATCAATCCTGAACTGGAACAGAGTGCCCGTTCCTCCGGCGCGAGCTGGTTGCAGACCATGCGGCTAATCGTTTTGCCGCTGCTGCGCCCGGCTTTGGTGGCGGCCTGGTTGATGCTGTTCGTGATCTTCATCCGCGAACTCGGGGCCACCATCCTGCTATACGCGCAGGGCACCGAAACCATCAGCGTGGCGATGGTGATCCTGAGCGAGCGCAGCTCCGGCTACGTCGCCGCTTTGGCCGTGATCCAGCTTGTGTTGCTGCTGAGCGCCTTCGCCATTTTCCGCCTGACCCGCACCTCGATTTCCCAAAGCTGACCATGAGTGCTGATCCATGAGTTTTGTCCACATCGCACATCTGACCAAGCGCTTCGGCGGCCACACGGCGGTGGGGGACGTATCGTTCGACGTGCCGCGGGGTAGCACTCTGGCGCTGCTGGGACCCAGCGGCTGCGGCAAGACAACGATTTTGCGCTGCCTGGCGGGGTTGGAGACGCCGGACGCCGGCATTATCGAAATCGGCGGCAATCGAGTCTTCGACAAGGTGCGCAACGTCGATCTGATGCCGGAAAAGCGGGAGCTTGGAATCGTTTTCCAGTCCTACGCCGTCTGGCCGCACATGACGGTGGCCGAGAACGTTGCCTTCCCGCTGAAGGTGCGCGGCATGGGCGCGGCGGAACGGCTCGCGCGCGCCTCGAAGATGCTGGAAACCGTGGGGCTTAAAGGGTTCGAGAGCCGGTCGGCGACATTGGTCTCCGGTGGCCAACAGCAGCGCATCGCCTTGGCCCGAGCGCTGGTGCACGAACCGCGGCTGGTGCTGTTCGATGAGGCTTTGTCGAACCTGGATGCCCAGCTACGCGAGCAGATGCGCCTGGAATTACGCTTGTTGCAGGAACGCCTGGGTTTCACCGCCATCTACGTGACGCACGATCAGGCGGAAGCGTTCGGCCTCGCCGATACCGTCGTGCTGATGAACCACGGCACCATCGAAACGTCCGGACCCGCCCGAGCGGTTTTTGCCCGCCCCGCCACGGCCTTCGTCGCCCGGTTCTTCGGCATGAATGTCCTGGATGCTCGTATGATCGGGCCGGTCGCCGGGACGCCGTATGTGGACGTTGCCCTGAACGATCGTGTGACGGTGCGAGGCATCGCGGGCGACGGGCTGGATACGAACCCTGGGAAGACGGTACTGGCCTGCATCCGCAAGGAAAGCGTACGCGCGGATCGGGTCGCGTGCGATGGTGCGCTGCCGGGGACCATCGAGGCAATGTCCTTCCTGGGCGTGGCCGAGGAATATATCGTCGACATCAGCGGCGTGTCGCTGCGGGCCACCCAGCCGGCGGCGGGGTTTAAGCGCGGCGACGCGGTGCATGCCGTCATGCTCTCGGACGACTGGATCGTGCTGCCATAACAAGAATGGGGAAACTGCCATGAAGATGCGTGTCATCGTCGCGATGTTACTGGCTTTGATGGTCTCCGGCACCGCGCGCGCCGACGATCCGCCGGTCGTGCTGGCCGCCGACGCCGCCGACCGGGACGCCATCCGTGCCACCATCGCCGCGGCGAAAACCGAGGGCATGCTGAGCTACTGGGATGCCGTCATCGCGCCGGAAACCAACGACGAACTGGTGCCGCTTTTCCTCAAAGCATACGGATTACCGGCCAGCTTCGCGGTGAAGCACACACTCAGCCCGACCTTGGGCGTGGTGACGCGGGTGGAGCAGGAAGTCGGATCCGGTAACGTCACTATCGATTTGGCCAGCTTGGCCTCGGCGCCTTGGGTCAGCGGGCTGGTCAAGGCAGGCCATATCCTGAAATACGACAGCCGCGAGGCCAGGCACTACGACAAAGCCTACGCAGCGGGGCTCGGTCAAAAGAGCTACTTTACCCCGAACGGCGCCTATATGTTCGTGCCGGCGTGGAACCCCGATACGCTCGATTTCAAGGGAAAATCCTGGAAGGATGTGCTGAACGCGGTGCCATCGGGCCGGATCAGCATCAATGACTCCCCCAACTCCGCCACCGGCCTGCTGTCCTACATGGGCATCCGCCAAATTATGGACCTGGATTATTTCAGGGCCCTGGCCAAGATGAAGCCGCAATTCATCGTGCGGTCCGAACAAACGGCGGAGCGGCTGGTCAACGGCCAGGACCTGATGGCCTGGGGCGGGTCCCCAGGGAGAATCCTGCAATATAACGAACGCGGTGCCAATCTGAAATTCATGCTGCCGGAGGAAGGCATCCTGCTGCTCGGCAACGCTACGTTCATTTTGGCCAAAGCACCTCACCCGAACGCGGCGAAGCTGTGGATGGATTTCCAACTGTCCGAACAAGGCCAGACCATCCTGTCGAAACGGGAGGCTTTGGTATCGTCCCGCACCGGTTTCACCAGCCCGCTACCCGAGTACGCCCCGGCAATCGACAAGCTGAAGCTGATCCCGATGGATTGGTCGAAGATTGGGGCGGACGACATCAAGAAGGGCAAGGCCGAATGGCAGAGCATTTTCACGCCATGAATCACCCCTCGCGTCATAACGGAGTCCCCATGACCCTATCCCGCCGCTTCCTTTCCGCGCTTGCCCTTTGCGCAACGATCCTGATCCCGCCAGCCTTCGCCGACGACCGGCAAGACCTCATCGCCGCCGCGATCAAGGAAGGCTCCGTCAGCTACTGGGACACCGTAATCCAGCCGGAAACCAACGACGCGCTGGTCGCCGCGTTCCGCAAGGAATACGGCATCCCAACAAGCTTTGCCGTCCATTATACCCTCAGCCCCACTTTGGCGCTCGTCACCCGTGTGGAGCAGGAAACCAGCGCCAACAACGTCACCATCGACATCGCCTCCATCGCTTCCCCGCCCTGGATCAATACGCTGGTGACCGGCGGGCACATTATGAAATACGCCTCCCCGTCCTACGCGGCCTACGGTACCGCGTTTGCCGCGGGCCTCGGCAAGCCGGATTATTACGCATTCAACGGCGCCTATATGTTCGTGCCCACCTGGAATGAGGACAACCTGAAATTCAAGGGCAAGAGCTGGAAGGACGTGCTGGGCAGCGTGCCGCCTGGGCGCATGAGCCTGAACGATGCCGGCAATTCCGCGACCGGCGTGCTCGCCTACATCGGCCTGCGCACCATATTTCCCGTGGACTACTTCAAGGAACTGGCGAAGCTGAAACCCGCCTTCATCGTGCGGTCGGAGGCGACGGCGGAACGCCTCGTCACTGGTCAGGACCTCATGGCCTTCGGCGGCATGCCCACCCGCGTCTATCAATACAACGAACGCGGTGCGAACCTGAAATACCTGCTGCCAACCGAGGGC
The DNA here is from genome assembly GCA_903924985.1 of uncultured Acetobacteraceae bacterium. Classification (GTDB taxonomy): domain Bacteria; phylum Pseudomonadota; class Alphaproteobacteria; order Acetobacterales; family Acetobacteraceae; genus Rhodopila. Next base: position 12,157 of record CAIYDT010000117.1, on the reverse strand, counting down.
GTCGTGCTGTTGCCGCAATGCTCCTTCATCCTGGCCAAGGCGCCGCACCCCAACGCCGCGAAGCTCTGGCTGGATTTCGTGCTGTCGGAAAAAGGCCAGACTATCCTGTCGAAAGCCGAGGCCCTTATCTCCGGCCGGTCCAATTTCAAAAGTCCGCTGCCGGAATACGCACCCGCGATCGACAGTCTGACGCTGATCAAAATGGACTGGCAGAAAATAACCGCTGCCGACATTCAGGCCGCGAAAAAGGAATGGCTCAGCATTTTCAACCCATGAGAAGGGCTACACCATGGAACAGCACCGCGTCGCCCTGGTTACCGGGGCATCCTATGGCATCGGCCACGCCACCGCCGTCGGCCTGGCACAAGACGGGTTCGACGTCGCCGTCACCGACCTGACCACCGCGGCGTTGGAAAACACCGTCGCCGCCATCGAGGCCGCCGGCCGCAAAGCATTGCCACTGGTGCTGGACACACGCGATCAGACCAGCGTCAACCAAACCGTGGCAACCACAGTCGCCACGTTGGGCGGCATCGACCTGCTGGTGAACAACGCCGGTGTGCCATCCCCCGGCAAACCCGCCATCGACATCACGCGCGAAGATTGGGAACGCGTGCTCGGCGTCAATCTGACCGGGACATTTTTCATGAGCACGACCGTTGGTCGTCACATGTTAGATACAAAATGGCAGGGTTGTGTCGTTAGCCTCGCCTCCACCCATGGCACCGTGGGTTTCGCGGGTGCGTCCGCCTATGGAATTGCCAAAGCCGGCATTAGCCATATGACGCGCATGCTGGCGATCGAATGGGCGCCGCACGGCATTCGTGTGAACGCCATCGCCCCCGGCACGACGGAAACCGAATCCCGCCGGCCCAATCTGGTCGATCCTGAGAGGCGGGGGCGCATGCTGACCCGCATTCCTCTCGGGCGTTTCGGCAATGCCGAGGAAATGGCCGGCGCGATCCGGTATTTGGCATCGCCGCTCGCATCCTATATCACCGGGCAAATCCTGCTGCTGGATGGCGGGCTCACGGCCTACTGATATTCCCGTTGCATTTGCTACCAACCCCGTGCGAAACCCCCGCCGATCATGAGCCACGTTCACGTTATCGGCGCCGGATTGGCCGGTCTGTCGGCCGCGCTTTCGCTGACCGCTGCAGGTCGCGGGGTTACTCTGCATGAATCCGGCCCCGCTGCTGGCGGCCGCTGCCGGTCCTATCTCGACCGGGAGTTGGGTATCCGGATCGATAACGGCAATCATCTGCTACTGACAGGTAACAAAGCGGCGTTTGCTTATATCGACGAAATAGGCTCTGCCGGCCTGTTAGGCGGCCCCAAACTGCCCGTTTTCCCGTTCATGGACATCAAATCGGGGGAGCGTTGGCGGGTGCGACCCAACCTCGGACGCATCCCCTGGTGGATTTTGGCCAAGGGCCGGCGCGTGCCGGACACCCGCCTGTCAGACTACCTGAAAATGCGCAAAATCGCCGAAATCAAGGGCGACACCCTGGTCACGGATTCCATGCGCCGCGGCAAGCTGTATTGGCGCCTGGTGGAGCCCCTGGCGGTGGCCGCCCTCAATACCCGCCCGCAGGCCGGGCTTGCCCGTTTGCTAGGTGCCGTCATGCGGGAAACGCTGCTGAAGGGCGGTAAAGCCTGCATCCCCCGGTTCCCGACGGACGGCTTGTCGGAGGCTTTGATCGACCCCGCCGTCGCTAAACTGCGCGAGCGCGGGGCCGACGTGCGGTTCAACAGCCGCGTCACAGCCATCGGCGTCACCGATGGGCGCGTGACCTCGATCTCGACCACCGCCGAGCAAATCGACCTGGGACCCGGCGATGCCGTCGTGATGGCGGTGCCGCCCTGGGTCGCGACCGACCTGCTGCCCTCGCTGACCGTCCCCGACAAATTCGAGGCGATTTTGAACCTGCACTACAAAATCGAGGCCGATCCCGAAGGGCCGCTGGCCGAGACCGGTTTTCTGGGTGTGCTGTCGGGCACGGCTGAGTGGATCTTCGCCAAAAAGGGCCACATCTCGGTCACCGTGAGCGCTGCCAACGAATTGGTGGACGATTCCGCCGACGCACTGGCGGCGGTGGTGTGGCTGAACGTACGCGATGCCCTGAACCTGCCGGTGGAGATGGACCGGGAAATGCCGCCTGTTCGCGTCGTAAAGGAAAAACGCGCCACCTTCGCCGCCACCGCGGCGCAGGAGCATCGCCGGCCGGAGGCGCGAACCGCGCTGCCCAATCTGGTGCTGGCGGGGGATTGGACCAAAACCGGGTTGCCCGCCACGATCGAAGGTGCGATCAGGTCGGGCCGAACCGCGGCCGAGGCTGTTCTCGCCGCCTGAACCGGGGCTCACTCTTGCTCGATACTGACACCAGCCTGGCCGTGGAACGTGCGCAAGCCGCGCTGTCGCGTTTGCAAAAGCCGGACGGGCACTGGGTGTTCGAGCTGGAGGCCGACGCCACGATCCCAGCCGAATACGTGCTGTTGGAGCACTTCCTCGACCGCATCGACGGGGATCTGGAAGCCAAGATTGGCGTTTATCTCCGGGGAATTCAGGGCGCACACGGCGGGTGGCCGTTGTTCCACGAAGGGGCGTTCAACATTTCCGCCAGCGTAAAGGCATATTTCGCGTTGAAGGCCATCGGTGATTCGCCCGATGCACCGCACATGATGCGCGCGCGGGAGGCCATTCTGGCGGCCGGCGGGGCGGAGCGCACCAACGTGTTCACGCGGGCGCAGCTGGCGTTGTTTGGGGAGGTGCCGTGGCACGCGGTGCCGGTTATGCCCGTGGAAATCATGCATCTGCCGCTGTGGTTCCCCTTCCATCTGTCGAAAGTGTCCTACTGGTCGCGCACGGTGATCGTGCCGCTGCTGGTGCTGATGGCGAAGCGGCCCACCGCCCGAAACCCAAATTCCGTGCATATCCGGGAGCTGTTTCGGACGCCGCCGGCGCAGGTCCGCGACTGGATACAGGGCCCTGACAAGTCCGGCTGGAGCACGTTCTTCAAGCACCTCGACAGCGTACTCAGGGTGGTCCAGCCGTGGTTTCCCAAGCGGTCCGCCGACAGCGCGGTGGCCAAGGCCGTGGCCTTCACGCGCGAAAGACTGAACGGGGGCGACGGGCTGGGCGGGATTTACCCGGCCATCGCCAACAGCGTGATGATGTTCGACACGCTGGGGTATGCGCCGGAGCACACAGACGCCGCCATCGCCTGGCAGGCGGTGCGCAAGCTGCTGGTAATCCAGGACGACCGAGCCTACTGCCAGCCGTGCCTGTCCCCGATCTGGGATACCGGGTTGGCGGGGCACGCGATGGCCGAGGCGGGGGAGTCCACCGACGCCGCCTGCGACTGGCTGCGCGCGCGCCAGATCACCGATGTCGCGGGCGACTGGGCGGTGCGCCGGCCGGACCTGCGCCCCGGCGGCTGGGCCTTTCAGTACGAAAATGCCCACTACCCCGACGTGGACGACACCGCCGTGGTGGGCATGCTGTTGCACCGCAACGGCAACCCCGCTCACGCCGAATCCATCGAGCGCGCTCGGGAGTGGATTATCGGCATGCAGTCCTCCGGCGGCGGCAAGCTGGGCGGCGGCTGGGGCGCGTTCGAGCCGGAGAACACGCACTTATACCTGAACCACATCCCCTTCGCCGATCACGGCGCTCTGCTGGACCCGCCCACCAGCGACGTGACCGCGCGCTGCGTGTCCTTCCTCGCGCAGATCGGGATGTCCGCCGAGGAGCCCGTCATGCAGCGCGCCATGGCGTTCCTCCGCCGCGAGCAGGAGCCGGACGGTAGCTGGTTCGGCCGCTGGGGCACCAACTACATCTACGGCACCTGGTCGGTACTCTGCGCCCTGAACGCCGCCGGCATCCCATTCGAAGACCCCATGATGCGGCGGGCGGTGGACTGGTTGGTTTCCGTCCAGCGTGAGGACGGCGGTTGGGGTGAGGACGAAGAAAGCTACGGCGCCGCGCCACCCGGCCGCTACAAGGAAGGGACGCCGAGCCAGACGGCCTGGGCGGTGCTGGGGTTGATGGCGGCCGGGGAGGCGGAACACCCCGCGGTCGCGCGTGGTATCGCGTATTTGGCGCGCACCCAGCGTGACGATGGGGAATGGGAGGAGAATCCGTATACGGCCGTTGGTTTCCCGCGTGTGTTTTACCTGCGCTACCACGGTTACCGGCTGTATTTCCCGCTGTTGGCGCTGGCCCGCTACCGGACCCTCACCCGCGGCAACACACGGCGTGTCGCGTTTGGCTTTTGACCGCCCCTCGTTCGAGAACATCGGCGTTGTCGTTGGACTGACCGCCGAGGCGCGGATTGCCCGGCGGTGCTTTGCCTTGGTGGAGACTGGCGGCGGCACAGCGGTCGGGGCGGAGGCCGCCGTGCAAAGGCTGATAGGGCGGGGGGCTACGGCGCTCATCAGCTTCGGGCTGGCGGGTGGGCTGGATCCGCTGCTGCGCCCTGGCGCCGTGATCGTGCCGGAGGCGGTGGTGACGCAGGGGCGCGCGGTCGCGACCAACGCCGCCTTGAATAGACTGTTGGGTGGCGGCACCGCGCACACACTGCTGGCGGCCGACCGGATCGCGGCATCGGCTGCCGCCAAGAACCAATTATTCGTCTTAACAGGCTGCGCCGCGGCCGACCTGGAAAGCGGTGCGCTCGCGCACGCGGCGGAGGCACATGGGCTGCCCTTCTCCGTCCTGCGCGCCATCTGCGATCCAGCAGAGCGCGACCTGCCACCGGCCGCGCATTGCGCGTTGGACGACAGTGGCGCCATCGGTCTGATGCGGGTGATCGCGTCGGTCGTCGGGCAGCCCAGGCAACTGCCGGCATTGTTGGCTTTAGGCCGCGACGCGGCGGCGGCTCGGCGGGCTTTGGTGGAACGCGTTGGGACGCTGCGCTAACGCCAACCTCGTTGCCGCCTATGACGTCGTACTCACCGTCCAGGTCGCACTTTCGATGGCGACGGAGCGCTGGCGCCACTGCCGCTCGAACCCGATCATGGTGGCGAGAGCAAGGGCCGTTGCCAAAGCGAGCAGTGTTTCGTTGGGCAACGCGCTATGTCGCCTTAGTCATGCTCCGCCGGGCCGGAACGCGCCATCTTGGTGCGGCCGCGATGGGTCTTTTCATCCACGCGCCGCTGCTTCGCCCCGAAGCTGGGTTTGGTGGCGACGCGGCGGATGGGGGCGACGGCGGCGCGCTGGATGAGCTTGATCAGGGAGTCCATCGCCTCCACCCGGTTGCGCTCCTGCGTGCGGTGGCGCTGGCTGGTGATGAGCAGTTCTCCGTCGAGCGTCAGGCGCCGGCCGGCCAGCTTCTCCAGGCGGGCGCGGACGGGCGGCGGCAGGTCGACCTTGTCCAGCGACACCCGCAGCAGCACCGCCGTCGATACCTTATTGACGTTTTGCCCACCGGGCCCCGAGGCTCGGATGAAGCTTTCTTCGATGGCTTTCTCGTCCAGCCAGATGGAGTGGGTGATGCGGATCATGATGGCGGGAGTGTATCAGAACGAGGCGATCTCGTCCCGAACTTCCGCCTCGATCGCCGCCAAAAGCCGAGCGGGGAAGTGACGGGGGATGTCGCGGGCGATGAAGACGATGCGGGTGGTGCGGTCTTCGGAGGGCCAACGATCCAAAAACTCGGGCGGGGAGAAGACGTGCTGGACGCCATGGATGACGGCGGGGCGGCCGAGCATTTCCGCGATGTCGACCAGCCCTTTTACCCGTAGCAGGCGAGCGCCGCAGTGCTCCGTCATGGCCTGAAGCAGCAGCGTCAAAGCAAGGGCGGGCATCGGGGTGTCGCGCTGCAGGACGAACGTCTCGATCCCATCCGTGTGGCGCGCCTGACCGAACGGAGAGGCGGCGGGTTGGTCTGGTAACTGCGTCAACCGCAGGGCGCGGGCGGCCGGGTCGGACGGGGTGAACAGCGTGTCCGGCGTTACATCCGCCGAAGGTATGACCGGCGCCCCTGGGTTCATCGCGGACAGGCGCGCCCGCAGACCGGGTGCATCGCCGGCGACATCCGTTTTGCTGAGAATCAGGCGATCGGCCAGGGCCGCTTGCCGCCGCGCCTCGGTGTGGCGGTCCAAGGTTCCTTCCCCGTGGACTGCATCGGCGACCGCGATCACGCTGTCGATCTGGTAGCTTTGGGTGACGCCGGGGTCGGTCATCAGCGCGTGCAGGATGGGCGCGGGATCGGCGAGGCCGGAGGTCTCGATCAGCACGCGGTCGAATTCGATCTCCCCGGCGTCGCGCCGGCAATACAAGTCCAGCAGGGTTTCCACCAGATCGCCGCGCACGGCGCAGCACAGGCAGCCAGTGGTCAGGGACAGCAGCGTCTCATCGCTTTTGGCGATCAGGTCGTGGTCTAACCCGACCTCTCCGAATTCGTTCACGATGACGGCGGTGCGAGCGTACCCGGGCGTACGCAGAATGCGCCCGATCAACGTGGTTTTGCCGCTACCGAGAAAGCCGGTGACGATGGAGACGGGGACGACGGTGGGGGGAAAGGCCATTACGCCGATATCACCCCTTCTCCTTCAACAAATCCCGAATCTCCCCCAACAAAACCTCGGTCTTGGTCAAGCCGGCGGGCGCGGCATCTTCCCGGACCTTGAGGTGGGTCAGCACCCGCACCAGCCAGAACACCGCGAAGCTGACGATCAGGAACTGGATGATCGCGTTGATGAACAGGCCCACGTTCATGGTCGGCACGCCGGCCTTCTGGGCCTCGGCCAGGGTGTCGTAGTGCTGCCCCTTCAGCGTGATGAAGATGTTGGAGAAATCTACTCCGCCGGTCAGCAGCCCGATCACGGGGGTGATGACGTCCTTCACCAGGCTGCCGACCACGCTGGTGAACGCGGCGCCGATGATGATGCCGACCGCGAGGTCGACAACATTGCCGCGCATGATGAATTTCTTGAAGTCGTTGACCCAGGTTGGGGGTTGAGGAGCGAGCATCGTCGGTGGTCCTTGCAGTTGGGTTACAGCTGCGCGCGCGCCGCCTTGGCCAGTTCGTCGGTTGTCGTTCGCCAAATACCTGATTTGCCGAGGATCCTCGAGAGTGCCTCCCGCAGATAACGAATGCGGTGCGGCTGGCCGGCGATCCAGGGATGCAAGGTCAGGTTGAACGTGCCGCCGCCTTCTTCGTGCAATACGGCGAAGGCCTCGGCGATATTGTCGGCCCATACCGGGACGGTGACGCCGCGCAGGCGGATCGCCTCCAGGTCGTTCCATTCCGGCTGCGGCGGCAGGGCGACCAGTTTGCCGTTCAGCAGGTACGGGCGGTCGTCGTTGGCCCAATCCGTGGTGTATTCGAAACCGGCCTCGATCAGGCGCGCGGGCGTGTCGGCCGATTGGTTGAAATCCTGCCCGCACCAGCCGAGCGGGGCATCCCCGGCGGCTTTGGCGATGGCGTCGCGGGCGCGGGCGATGAACGCGCGTTCTTCGGCGTCCGACATCTTGCTGGTGATCCGCCGGCTGGCGAAATCGCCGTGCGCCATGAAGCAGGCATTGCGGCGGCTGAGCTCGTCCACCAACTCGGGGCACAGCTCGGCGGCCCCGGAACCGAGCGCGACGGAGGGCGTCAGGCCGAACTGGTCCAGCACATCCAGGATGCGGAAGATGCCGACGCGGTTTCCGTACGCCCGCTGGCTCCAGGTCAGCCAGTCCGGGTGGAATTTTCCCAATGGGGACACGATCCGAGGGTCTGGGTATGCGTCGGCCGGCGGCGAGAGCTCCCAATGATCGACCATCAGCGTGACCGTCAGCGCGATGCGGGCGCCGTTCGGCCATATGAAGCGCGGGGCGTCGGTCAGTTTGCGGAAGGGATAGTGCGCGTGGTCCATCCCCGGGAGACGCGGTTCGTTGACCGGGGGGATGTTGGAGGGGGAAAACTCAACCATTGGCCGCCTCCCGCGCCGCGAGGTGGGATTCGATCGCCGGTAAATGGTTGGCGTTGAACCAATCCACGATCTCCGACCCGCGAGCCAGCCAGACGCCGGAGTGCGACAGCACGTATTCCAGCGCCGCTCGGACCGCCCTGATGCGGTGCGGCTGCCCGACCCAATAGGGGTGCAACGCGATACACATGACCCGTCCCTGTTCGGCGCCTTCCGCGTAGACCGTATCGAAATAATCGCGGATTTGGCGGGCGAATTCTTCGGCCTCCTCGCCGCGCCGGTGGGACAGGACGTCGTTGAGTTCGACAGTGTAGGGCAGGGACAGCAACGAGCCGGTTTTGACTCGCAGCGGGAAAGGCTGGTCGTCGTGATACAGGTCGGCGGTGTAGGAGAAACCGCACTCAGCCGCGAGGTCGAAGGTGTTGACCGTGTTGGTGATGGCCGGGCTGAACCAGCCTTTTTGCTCGCGGCCGGTGAGCTTGCGGTGGATCTCCCGAGACTCCTGCATCGCCGCGCGTTCTTCGTCGGGCGAGAAATTCCAATGGTAGCGGGTGTTATAGATGCCGTGCGACATCAGCTCCCACTGGCGTTTCTCCATGCCCTCCAGGATATCCGGGAAATGCTGGATGACGGTCATCGACAGGCTGACGGTACAGGGGATCCGCAGGTCGTCGGTCAGCTCAAACAGCCGCCACAGCCCGACCCGATTGCCGTAGTCGCGGGTGGCGTAACCCAGCACATCCGGGTGCGGGCTGCGCGGCCAGGGGTCGCGGACGCGGACGTATTTGGGCTGGTACTCGTAGTGCTCGATGTTGGGCACGACCCAGAGGGCGACGCGGGCGCCGTTCGGCCAGCGCAGGGCGGGGCGGTGGAGGATCGGGGAGTAGGGGACGAGGGTGGTGTCCATGGGCGCTGTTCCCGGGTTTGGCTGTGCCGAGTTTACCGGGGTTGGGGGGGAGCGCCAGTGCGGGAATAAAGTTACGATATGATAACAATAAAGACGTGCCTATCAAGCCGCGCTTGGGAGCGCGCTTGGCGGAGGCTCCCCAACCAGGCAGCCGAGCGCCCGGCGCACGGTTGGTGGGCGCAGGTCCCGCCAGTCGATGTGCCAGGTGTCCGGGCGTCTGTCGCGTTCGCGCTGGAAGGATTCCTCGCGCCGCGCGCGCACCTGGTACAGACGGCGGAGGCTGCCGCCGTAGCGCCGCAGGATTTTTTCGACGCGGTTCCAGAAGTCGCCGTCGCAGAGACCGGGGGCGATGCCGAGGTCCATGCAGATATAGGCGATGGTACGGCCGACAGGGCGGCGGCGTACCTCGGCGGCGAGTTCTTCGGGCGTGGGCAGGCGGGACGCATCCGGATCGCCTTGGTCCAGCAGCGCGGGATCGGGACGGCGTGGGTGGACGTGTTCGGAGCGGGGGCGGGGGGCCGGTTTGGCCGGAGGACGGTGGTGGGGTTGCAATTCGACGCGAGGCGGCCAGGCGAACCGCAGGTTGCGGCCCCTGGCGGCGCGGGCGAACAGATAGTGTTGCAGGGCGAGTGCCCTGAGCATGCCGCGTTGCATGCGCTGCCGGAGGGTGGGGAGATCATAGGTGCCGAAGACGGCGGCGGCGGTGGCGAATTCCGGGGCGGATACGCGGGCGGCGGCGGTCGCGGCGAAGTGGCGGGCGTGGGCGATGAGGACGGCGAGCACGTTGAGAACAGCCCCGATACGCCCAGGGATGGGGCGGGGTTTTGTGGGGGCCGGGGTGGTTGGGGCTGTTCGGGGCATTGGGTATGGTGGTAGCAGGTTCTGAGGAACGGAGCAAGAACTTTTATGATCGGATTCCTAATACGAGGGTATGTAGGTCAGGATTGGTATGGACGTCGTATCAGCCGTCGGAACGAATGACCGATGGCACGCTATTCCACGTCATGGCACGGTCGCATGAGTCAAAGGTCGCGTCGCTTGGTATAAGGACCGGTCCGTCGCGGGCGGTCGCAGGGCCGTCGCATAGGACCTCGGTACACCAGAACATGACGAAAGGGGCGGGCGCGTAGTCCTATGCGATAACTCTGGGCGGAATACCTTGCGTTCTGGTACGCGGTTCGGTACGCGTCCGGCCATGCGAGTCACATCCTACAGCGAGCTTCGCCGGAACCTCGCCGCCACGCTCGACAGCGTTGTGAACGACCATAACCCGGTCATCATCACCCGTGACCGCGGCAAGCCGGCGGCGGTGCTGATGTCGCTGGAGGATTACGCGTCGTGGGAGGAGACGCGGTTCCTGTTGAGCAGTCCGCGGAATGCGGAGCGGCTGCTACGGTCGATCGCCGAACTCGAAGCTGGCGGTGGTTCGGTGCATGAGCTGATTGAGTGAAAGTCGCATTCAGTTCGAATGGATGGGACGACTATGTTTTCTGGCAGACGACCGATCGCAAGATTCTTGCGCGGCTCAATAACCTGATCAAGGAATGCAGTCGGACACCGTTCACCGGGACGGGCAAGCCGGAACCCCTGCGGGGCGAGTTCTCCGGCTGGTGGTCGCGGCGGCTGACTGAGGAGCATCGGATGGTTTATCGGGTGACGGACGACACGGTGATGATCGCGCAGTGCCGGTGGCGTTATTGAGCTAATGTGAGATATTGAGCATGTCGCTTTTTCAGGCCATATACATTGCTGGTCAGCAAATTGGCCTATCCCTTTACCGGATGCACGATATGGTGCATCGCCAGCAGCCCGCTAAGGTACGCCATGATGCCGAATGACAACTCGATGTACGGCTTAGCTGTAGCCAAGCCGCGGCCTGTCGACTACGTGATGCTGGCACAGGAGAATGAACGCCGTTACGGAACGGACTGGCAGCGCATAGGCCCCATGCTTTTAGCGGAACGCTATACTGAGAAGAACCATTTCATCTATGAACTGCTGCAAAATGCCGAAGATGCACTACGCAAGCGTCGCGAGTGGGACGGTAAGCGCTCGGTCAAGTTTTGCCTGACTGACACGTGCCTCCGCGTATCCCATTTCGGCGCACCGTTCGACGAGAGAGACGTCCGCGGCATTTGCGGCATCAACGAAAGCACCAAAGAACGTACGGCAATCGGCCGCTTCGGTATCGGTTTCAAGTCCGTCTATGCGTTTACTAAACGTCCCGAGGTTCACTCCGGGGCCGAAGACTTCGCCATCGAGGACTATCTCCGTCCGGTGGCAGTGGACGCAGTGAACCGAGAGATAGAAGAGACGGTCATCATCCTCCCTTTGAGCTCACGTGAGGACCAATCCGTCATTGCCAATGGACTTGCCTCACTGGGAGCTAACACCCTTCTGTTTCTTCGAGAGATCGATCAAATCGAATGGACTGTTGAGGATGGCCCGTCCGGTCTGTACCTCCGCGACCAGCCGATCCACCAAGACGGTGTAGCTCGGCAAGTCAAGGTCATCGGTGAGCAGGCCGGGCAGGCAGACATCGAAGAGGACTGGCTAATATTTTCTCGGCAGGTATTGGGGCCGGAAGGTGCCGAGATCGGCTGTGTTGAGCTCGCATTCGCACTCGATGTTGGCCTGCCCACTGGGCGCCGGCGAGTCCGCCGTATAGCTCGATCCATGCTGAACGTCTTCTTCCCGACTGTGGTGGAAACACATCTCGGCTTTCTGCTTCAGGGGCCGCTGCGGACGACGCCGAGCCGAGACGCGGTGCTGACTGACAATGCGTGGAATATCGGTTGTTTGAGGACGGCCGGGGAGCTTCTGGCTGGTTCATTGCTCTGGCTGCGCGACCATCGAATGCTGGACGTCGCGACTTTAAACAGCCTCCCCCTAGACCGTCCTAAATTTGAGGGCGGTATGTTCGCCCCACTCTTTGAGCATGTTAAAAACGTGCTGGCGAACGAGCAGCTCCTCCCGGACCAGCGAAACGGATACCTTTCGGCGCGGCATGCCTTGCTCGCGGATGGACAGGCTCTTCGCGAACTTCTTGATGAAGGCCAGCTCAAGGAACTGTTTCCGGAAGTAAGTAGCCGCGGGTGGCTTACCAGCGGCATCACGCAGGATCGCGCGCCGGAGTTGCGGCTTTACCTCCATCGCGAACTTGGCATCCGGGAGGTCACGCCGATTACCGTACTTAGCCCATCTTATTCACCGCATAGCAGGGATTCAGAAACGGGCATGGTACAACCATCTGGAATCGCTTAGAGATTGGGTGCTGACGCCACTCTCCAGCCCCGGACAGAATCTGCCATGCCCGCCGCCGATGACGATACG
>CAIYDT010000116.1 GCA_903924985.1 uncultured Acetobacteraceae bacterium | reverse complement strand
CGACACCGCGTCAGGGGGACCAAGGACCGTGCCGCTGGGGGTCCCCGGGACAAGCCCGGGGATGACGGGGTGGAGGCTCGGCCGGACGCCCGCTTTAACCGAGGTCGCGGCTTCGTCCCACGTTGCAAGGGGATTTGCGCGGAATGGGAACGGGTTGGCGGGATCGTGGCGCGGACGCTGACAGATCGGGAGTAGCCTCGGCGGTTTCGGCGCCGTCTCACGGTGTAGGGGATTTGCGCGCGCGGCACGATCGGGGGGTGCCGCGCTGGGTCCCGCGCACCCATCAGCGTCGCGGCGGGGTCGTAGAGCGGCCCGCGCTGGGTGGACCCGAGGGGCGGCAGGGTTGGCCCCGACGTCAGGCAGGAGGACCATTTCAACGCGGCGCGCGGGATGGCGGGGACTTGGGCGTTCCCGGCGATCGTCGGCCACGTGATGGTATGTTGAATGGCGGCCTGGATGGCGGGGACGGTGGAGGGCTTGCGGTACGCCGCGGCGTGGGGCTTGTTCATTCTCCGTTCTTACGATCTGACGTGCGATCGAGGCAAGGATTTGGTGGGGGGCGGATGGACCGGGCACGAGGCTCGACGCGTAAATTGACAGACGCGGGTTTCGGATCGTCGCCCAATATGATAATGTGTTATACTACGACGATCGATGGAGAGATTGTCTTGGCAACGAACGCCACGGCGAAGCATTCGGCGAAATCTCAGATATCGATCCCGTATGATGCTGGTGCCAGTCCCGGCGCTCGACGCGCTTGCTGGTCTGGCGCGCGGCGCGAAGCGGGGAGATTGCCGCGACCGGACTGACCACGTTCGATGCGGGTTGTCGATACCTCGGTCTGGATCGAATTCCTGACTGGTTCAGCCGGATTCGCGCTAGAAACAGGCGGCACAATGCCTCCCATCTGGGATAAGATGGTGCCATGACCGAAACCGCCACCCGCCCTTTCCTGTCCGCGCTCCCGCCGCCGCCATGGCCTCGGTCAGGAGGTCGTCATTTATATCTATGTTCGTGCGCATGGCACCTCTATGTGTATTAAACGCGTATACTATACACATCACCGTCTCACCGTTCACGGGCGGCTTTCGATCGGCCGTGAGCGATCCCGGGAGAACAGCCCCTGCCCTGCCCGTTTTCTCGCGAAGCACGGCCGTCCGCGCACCAAAAACCTCACGAAATCAATCGGCTGGTCTCTACGTGATAAACCGGAGTTCCGCGCGCTCTACCCAATGCTACCGCGAACGGCAATCTCAGGTCGTTCGGAATCCGACTTCGGCATGTGACTTATGAGTGGGCTTATGCTACTTTTCTGTTCCACTCAGCCGCACAGGCCGGAGGGGACCGCGTCAGCCCCTCCTACCGTGCACGGAAAGGAACGAGCCATGCCGTTGCCCGATCCCGTCATCGTCGTCCCCGGCATCACCGCGAGCTATCTCCGCGACCACTACCCGCTCCCCCCGGAGGACATCTGGACCGTAATCGGCCACAATTTCGAGCGGGCGGCCCTTCACCCGGACAATCTGCGGTTCGAAGCCACCGAGCCAGCGGTCGTTCGCCCTGGACAGGTGTTCGAAGTGGCATACAAGGAGCTGGTCAATGAGCTTCGCCATAATCTCAGCCCTTCGGCGGATGCGCCGGTGCCAGTGTACCCGTTCTCCTATGACTGGCGGCGACCGCTGGAACAGGTCGAGGCCGAACTCGCGGCTTTCGTGGACGAAGTGATCGCACGCACCGCCATCACCCGGCACTACGCCGCCGACGGGTATGACACTCGCCGTACAGTCAATCTCGTCGGTCATTCGATGGGCGGCATGGTAATCGCCGGCTATGTCGCGTCCGGCAACGCCACCGGCAAGGTCAAAAAAGTCGCCACGCTAGCCACGCCCTATCGCGGCTCGTTCGAGGCCATCATCAAGGTCACCACGGGAACCTCCAACCTCGGCGGTTCGGCCCCCAGCTCGCGGGAACGAGAGGCCGCGCGTCTCACACCCAGCCTCTACTACCTCGTTCCCGATCGGCTTGATGGAGTCGATATCGACCCGGCGTTCCCACAAACTTTTTACAACCCGGCCTGCTGGCAACCGAGCGTCGTAAAATCCATCGCCGAATATATTCGCCTGCATGGCCTCACCCCCGCAAACCAGGACGCCCAGGCAGCGCAATTGTTCGCCAGGATGCTAAGCGACGCCGAGAACCACCGGAACCGGATCAACGCGCTCGAAATAGGCAAGTTCGGGCTGACAAGCAACGACTGGCTCTGCGTGGTTGGGGTGAACAGCGAAACGCGGGTGCGGCTACAGGTCGTTCGCCAACCCGACGGCTCCCCCGATTTTGCATTTCATAGCGCTGATCGAACCAATAGCTGGGATGACCCGAATCCCGCGCTGCATGAGTTCACCGGTGACGGCACCGTTCCCTTCGGTGGCGCCGTGCCCTTGTTCCTGAAGCCGGAGAACCTGGTCTGCGTCACGCCGGACGACTACGGCTACTGGGAAGTCGAAGACAGGATGGCTACCAGCGTCGCCGGCTTCCATGGCATCCTGCCCAACATGGACATGCTCCACCGGCTGATCGTCCGGCACTTTACCGGGGCGCCGGACTCGCACGGCAACACTTGGGGCCGCGCCGCACCTGGCGTCGCTAGCTGGGCCCCACCGCTGCCGCTGACACAGAAGACCTGATCGTTTTACCAGGGAGGCCGCGTCAGATTGGGGTATTCCCTAACCTGATGTCAGGTGGAGGCGGTCGTGTAACCTGAAGTCTGGAAATTCGCTTTGTGTCCCGGTTGGGTGCGCCGCCCTACCCGCTAGCGGGTAGGGCGGCGCGGCCCCGGTTCGATTGAGGCGCGGGGCCACGGGTGCGGGATCATGATAGAGTCTGTTTGGAATTGTGTGGAGGAATCGAAACTCAAGGTTATGCAAGAAACCCAACCCCCTGATCCGACTGGGCTTTTCCATTGCAGAAGTTTCGTGGATAAAGATAGGCGATTGACTCGACAAACAGAGGTGCTTGGGCTACAATGTGGCTCATAAGGAGAGTTCAGCATGACCGAGAACGCCGTTGTTCGCGCCCGCATCGATGAGGCGACCAAAAGCGAAGCCGCCGCTGTTCTCGCTTCCATGGGGTTGTCGCTGTCCGACGCGTTCCGGCTGCTGTTGAAGCGCGTAGCGGCGGAAAAGGCTTTGCCGTTTGAACCGCTGACACCCAATGCTGAGACGATTGCCGCGATGAAGGCGGCTCGGCGCGGCGACGTTATCACCGTCGGCAAGCCCGCCGGTTTGTTGGCGAGCCTGAATGCGGATTGTTAAATACACCAGCCGCTTTAAGCGAGATTATCGGCGCGAGAAATCCGGACGCCACGGCAAGCAGCTCGACGGTTTGTTGACGGAGGTGGTGGACATGCTCGCGCTGGACAGCCCGCTGCCGCGCCGTAACTTCGATCATGCGTTGACCGGCGAATGGGGCGATCACCGCGATTGCCATATCCGTCCCGATCTCGTCCTCATCTATCGCAAGCCGGACGCTGACAGCCTTGAGCTTGTTCGCCTCGGTTCTCACAGCGAGCCAGGTCTATGATCTACGGCTATGCAATTGTGTCCACCGACGGCCAGACCGTCGCGGCTCAGGTGGCGACGTTGACCGCCGCCGGAGCAGCGAAGGTGTTCAGCGAGGTGGCGAGCGGGGCGAAGACCGACCGCACCCAGTTTCGCCGTGCGCTCGATCAACTCGGGGACGGAGACGTGTTGCTGGTGACGCGGCTCGACCGCTTGGCGCGTTCGACCCGCGACCTGTTGAACACGCTCGCCACGATCACCGAACGCAAGGCGGGGTTCCGATCCCTCGGCGACACATGGGCGGATACGACCACGGCGCACGGGCGGTTGATGCTCACCGTGCTTGGCGGGTTGGCGGAGTTCGAGAGGGAGTTGATCCGCGCACGGACGGGCGAAGGCCGCGCCCGCGCCAAGGCGCGGGGCAAGAGTCTGGGGCGACCGTTCAAGCTCACGGCGCACCAAAGGCAGGAAGCCCTTGCGCGACGCGAGGGCGGGGAGTTGCTCAGCGAGATCGCGCGGAGCTACAACGTGAGTAGCAGCACCATATCGAGGTTGTCGGCATGACGGATCAGAGCGATCATCCCGAGAACAACGGCTTGCCACCTGGGTTTGCTCAAACGATGATTCGTCTTGGTTTTAATCCAGAAATTGTCGCCTGTATTCAGGATACACAGGAGGTCCTTGCATTCAACTTGCCTGAATCCGAGCGTAAATCGTTCCTGATATTCCACGATTTTATCACAAATCCCCAACCACGCTTCATCACAGAATGGCGAGGATCACCTCGTGAGGAGAGGTGGTATATAGCGCTGGTTGATGGTCTGAACGGAACAACTCGCAACGCCTATGCCGCCGTTCTCTACCATTTTCAACGCCTATCTGCCCTCGAATCCGAGGTTATGGAAAAGATTTCCAAGAGAGACTATGCGAGCGTGCTTGGAAATAGCGCGGTCGGTATAGGCAACACTCTTATTTGGGATTTCGAGTATCAGGCTTTCGTTTTCGCATATCGGAGATGCCTTGATTACCTGACGAGAGGACTCGCCGCCTTTTTCAAGCACGATTTCCACTCATTCAATGACCTTCCCAAGAGTCTCAAAAATCTGAAACCTCCTAAGGTCGCGAACGCACTAGCAGAGGTTCACAGAAAACACTTTGAAAACTTTGCCTTTGTGATGTCCGCAGGGGGGAAGAAGTCGGTTAGGGATAAAATTGCACACTACGAATGGGTTCCCGCTGGGTCAATCAATCTCAACAGGCACGGCTTCATCTTAATAGGTGGCGGGGAAGCTTTGCCATTCACGATGGAGCACAATACGGCGCGCCTTACGGAGGTTCTTGCTCAGCGCGTGCAGATGCTCAAAGCCTGCATTGATGAGATGTTGACGGTGTTTGTGACCGAGGCGCGGGCATGGGAGGAGACTCGCGCCGCAGATAATCAATGACCCTGACGGCATGGTCAGTTAACATAAAGCCCATTCTGCGACATTTGAATGTTCTTGACATGCGCCCCGATTTCCCTCCACCCAAAAGGAGAATCCGCAGTTTCCGTCACGCCCATCGTGACGGTGTTTCTCTGTTGGGCCGAGCGGCGTTTTTCCGCCCCCCTCACCTGCCCGGCCGCGTTCCGATAACAACCGGCACCGTCTTCGCTTCCCCCGCGCGCAGCAGCCGGATGTCCGCGCGCTCCCCGATCCGTTCGGGGCGCAGAACCGTGGACAGGCGGCGGTTTTGGCCGAACGCGAATTCGTCCACCGCCAGCAGGATATCGCCGGCCATGACCCCGGCGGCGGCGGCGGGGCCGTCGGCGACCAGGCTCAGCACCATGGCGCCGCGGGCCTGGCCGGCGAGCGGGCGCAAGCCCTCGGGCACCGGCACCGGCTGCAGGCCCACACCCAACCATCCCCGCTCGATGTGGCCGTGCGCCAGCAGCGGATCGACCACCCGAACGATCGTTGCCGCGGGGATAACCAGCACGCGGCGGTGCGGGCCGGCGGTGGACATGCCGAGCAGGGCGCCGGATGGGTCGAGCACCAGGCCGCCCTCGTCGGCACCCAGGCGGGCGTCCAGGCGGATCAGCGCCTCGATCCGGCCGCCGGCCAGGCTGTGCCATTCCGGTCCGACCTCGTGCACCATGGCCAGGCGCCCGGTCGGCGCGCCGCTCTCGTTCGCGCCCACCAGGACGGCCAGGGAACCGACGCGCGGCGTTGCCGCCATGGCCGGCAGGACACCCGGCAGCGGCGTTTCCAGCCGAAAGACGGCGACGTTGGTGGCCGGATCGCGGCCGGCGAGGCGTGCCACGACCTCCTGCCCCGCCTGCGCGACGATGACGCTGTCGCGCTCCCCCACCACTTGCTCCGACGTTACGACGACGTCGGGGCGCCAGAGGATGCCGGCTCGGGGGCGCGATCCGAGGCGCAGGCACACCGCCGCCTGCCCGGCCGCCTCCACCCGGTCGGCCAAGGCGTCGGAAAGTTGTGCGATTGGGTCCATGGTCGTGCGCTCCCCTGCCAGCTATCATGGCTCCTGTATCAGAAACGGAGGAACCAACCCATGACCGACGACCCCGGCCTGTTCGACATCATCGGCACGACGCGCTCCATGCGCCGGCTGAAACCCGATCCCGTGCCCGATGCGCTGATCCACAAGATTCTGGAGGCCGGATCGTGCGCCGCGAACGGCGGCAACACCCAGAAGTGGCGCTTCCTGGTGGTCAAGGATCCCGCGATCAAGAAGGCCGTGCAGGTCTGGTACAAGAAGGCGTTCGATGAGGTCGTCGGCCCCCGCTATGCCTCCAGCGCACCGCCCCCGGGTGCGACCCCCGATCGCTACAAGCGCCAGCACGGCGCGGTGGAATATCTGACCGAACACTACCATGAAGCACCGGTCTGGATCGTGGCGTGCATCGACGAGGGCCCCAACCCGCCGCCGCGCTGGGCCGGCGCATCCATCTATCCGGCGGTGCAGAACATGCTGCTGGCGGCCCGCGCGCTGGGCCTTGGCTCGACCCTGACAACGCGGCATTTGCTGTTCGAGAAAGAAACCGACGGCGCACTGGGCCTGCCGCCGGGCGTGCGGTCCTACGCGATCCTGCCGATCGGCTATCCGATGGGCAATTTCGGACCGGTCGGACGCGGCAAGCTGGCGGACTTTGTCTACCAGGACCGCTGGGGCCAGCCTTACATCACCGAATAACCATAGGGAGACCACCGCCATGCGGCGACGCACCCTTTTGAAAGCAGGCGTCGCCGCAACGGCCCTGCCCACCCGCTTCGCCATCGCCCAGAGCAACAACGGCGCCGGCACCAACAAGCTGCTGCGCTACATCCCCACCGCGGACCTGTCGGTGCTCGACCCCTCCTGGACCACCACGCAGGTGTCCATCACGCACGGGTACTACGTGTTCGACACGCTGTTCGCGTTGAACAGCGCGCAAAAGCCGCAACCGCAAATGGCCGAGAGCGCCAATGTCTCGGAAGACGGGCGCACCTGGGACATCCGGTTGCGGGACGGCCTGACCTTCCATGACGGGGAGAGAGTGCTGGCCCGCGACGCCGCCGCCAGCCTGCGTCGCTGGGCCGCGCGCGACGTATACGGGCAGACGCTGGGTGCCTTCGTGGAATCGTTCGGTGCCGCCGACGACCGCACGCTCCGGATTAAGCTGAAATCCCCCTTCCCCCTCCTGACCGACGCGCTGGCCAAACCCAACGGCATGCTGCCGGTGGTGATGCCGGAGCGTCTGGCGAACGCCGACCTGGCCAAACCCATCACCGAGATGGTCGGTTCGGGCCCGTACCGCTTCCTGCCGAAGGCGTTCGTCCCCGGCGGCGGCGGCGCCTATGAGAAGTTCCAGGGCTACGTGCCCCGCACCGAAAAACCGTCCTGGGCGTCCGGCGGCAAGCACGCTTTCATTGAGCGGATCGAGTGGAAGATCGTCAACGATCCCTCCACTGCCTCCGCCGCGCTGCAAAAGGGGGAGGTCGACTGGTGGGAGCAGGTGCAGCCCGACCTGCTGCCGCTATTGCGCAAGAACGCCGACCTGACGGTGACCAATTTCAACCCGGTGGGCTTCTTCGGCACCATGCGGTTCAACCATCTGCACCCGCCGTTCAACAACGCCGCGATCCGACGCGCCGTGCGCCTGGGGATGAACCAGGAGGATTACATGAGCGCGGTCACTGGCAACGATCCCGCCATCTACCGCACCTGCAAGGCGCTGTTCCCCTGCGGCACGCCGTATGGGGAGGAACTGGGTACGGCACAGATGACCGGCGATGTCGCAGCCGCCCGAGCAGCCCTGAAGGCGGCGGGCTATGCGGGGGAGAAGGTCGTGATCCTCAATCCCGCCGACACGCCGACCATCGGACCCTTCGGGCAGGTCACGTTCGATTACCTCAAGCAGATCGGCATGAACGTCGAGTTGCAGGAGATGGACTGGAACACCCTGGCGCAGCGCCGCACGAAGGCCGAACCGCCGGACAAGGGCGGCTGGTCCATTTTCCATAATTGGTGGCTGGGCACATCGATCGCCAACCCCGCGATCAGCACCGCCGTTCGCGGCCTGGGCGCGAAGGGCTGGGCCGGGTGGTTCACGGACGAGAAGATCGAGGCGCTGACCGCCGAGTGGACCACCGCCACCAGCGACGCCGACCGCCTGCGGCTGGCGCACGATATTCACCGGCTGGCGCTGGATGCCGTGCCGACCGTGATCCTGGGGCGGTTCTTCATCCTGTCCGCGCACCGCAAAGGGTTGCACGGATTGCTCGACGGCACCTCTCCCTTCCCCTGGAACCTGTCCTGGGCGTGATTTTTATTGTGTGAAGGAACGCCACCGATGAACGATTTATTCGAGATCATGCGCACCACACGGTCGATGCGCCGCCTGAAGCCCGACCCGGTGCCCACCGAACTCATCGGGAAAGTGCTGGAGGCCGGAACGATGGCGGCCAACGGCGGCAACATGCAGAACTGGCGGTTCCTGGTGATCCGCGATCCCGCGATCAAGGCCGCGGCGGGCGCTTATTACCGGCGTGCCTGGCACGAAGTCGTTGGCCCCCGCTACCGCTCGGGTGGACCGGCACCGGGGACGACCCCGGAACGGTTTGCCCGCATGCTGGACGCGGCGGAATATCTGGCGGACCATTTCCATGAGGCGCCGGTCTGGATCGTTCCGTGTGCGGCGGGCGCCACGCCGACCCGCACCACGGGATCGTCGATCTATCCCGCCGTGCAGAACATGTTGCTGGCGGCGCGTGCCCTTGGGTTGGGGGCAACGCTGACCACGCTGTATTTGAATTTCGAGAAGGAAGCCGAGGCAGCAATGGGATTGCCGGAGGGGGTGCATTCGTACGCGATCCTGCCCATCGGGTATCCGATGGGCAAATTCGGACCGGTACGGCGGACGGCGCTGGCGGACGTGATCTACGACGACCGCTGGGGGGAGTGCTGGAAGGGCTGATCAGGCCCTACGAATATTCCACATATACGGCCCCGTCGCCTCGATCATCCCGGTCAGGCTGCGGCGGTAGGCGGTGGGGATGATGAAGGTGCCGAGGGGGATCGACGGCACCATCTCGAACGAACGGCGCTGGATGGTGTCGGCCAGGGCGTCGCGTTCGGCCTGGCTGGGGGCCTCGACGAACGCGCGGGTGAGGCGCTCGACCTCGGCGTCCTCGTACCAGCCGAACCACCCTTTCGCGCCCTGGCCGCGGATTTGGCTGTGCTCGACGGGGGTTTGGCGGATGGTGGACGGCCCCCAGGTATGGTGGACGGACCAGCCGCCCTTATCGACGGTATCGCGATTGCTGCGCCGCTGCGCGACGGTGCCCCAATCGGTGGCGACCATCTCCATGTTCATACCCATGCGCTTCATGATGTCGTAGGTGACGTCACCCATCGGGCCGACGGTGACGAGGTCGGTGGGGTTCAGCAACACAACTTTCTCGCCGTTGTAGCCGGATGCCTCCAGCGCTTTCTTTGCCTTGTCGATGTCGCCTGGCATGGCGGCGGCGCCCAGATCGCGATCATAACGGCTGCCGCAGGGGAACATGGATTTGCATGTCGTATACAGGGATTTGTCCCCACCCGTGACAGAAGCCATGTAGTCGTCCTGGTTGATGGCCATCAGCACGGCCTGTCGCACCTTCACGTTGTCGAAGGGCGGATGCAGGTGATTGAAGCGCATGACCCCGTTGAAACCGGTGGGGTTCGCTTTGCCGAACGCGAGGTCGGGATTTTTCTTCAATGAGGGCAGCAGATCGGCTTGGCAATGTTCGTACCAGTCGACCTCCCCCGATTGCAACGCGGCGGCGGCCGTGGCGGTGTCGGGGATGATTTTCCACTCGATCCGGTCGAAATGCGCCATCTTGCCGCCCGAGGACCACTCGGCCGGCTCCTGCCGGGGCACGTATTCTTTGTTGCGCTCGTAGGCGACGGCGGCGCCGGGGATGAATTCTCGCGGCAGGAATTTGTAGGGACCGGAGCCGATTGTTTCGGTAATCTGCTTAAAGGGGTCGGTTTTCGCGATGTGCTCCGGCATCACGAACGCGACCGAGGCGCCGCCGCGCGCGATCGCGTCGATGAAAATGCCGATGGGACGTTTCAGTTTTATGGTCAATGTTTTGTCGTCGGTGGCTTTATATTCGTCGACGTATTGCCAAACGGTCTGGCCGATGGTTTCCCGCGCCGCCCAGCGGGCGAGGCTTGGGCCGCAATCCTGCGCTCGGACCGGTTCGCCGTTGTGGAACCGCAGCCCGTCGCGCAGCTTGATGGTGTAGGTGCGGCCGTCGTCGGACAAGGTGTAACCCTCGGCCATTTGTGGGCGGGGTTCCAGCTTGCCGTTGATGCCAAACAGTAGGTCGTACACGGCCCAGCCGTGGTTCACCGTGGGTTGCGCGGTGGTGAAAATGGGGTCGAGCATGCTCAGGTTGGCCTGGGGGACGAACCGGAGGGTCTTGTCGCGCATCGGCTGCGCGATGGCGAAGCGGGTCGGAATGGTCGCCGCGGCGGCGGCTTGCAGGAGGGTACGGCGGCGCATGGTTTGGAATCTCCCTGGGGCGGTTTTTGTCGTTCTTTATCCTGGGATGATCGCCTGTTTGGGCGTACGAGGCAATTCCCGTTCGATGCGGCCATAGGTAGCACACGATCTGTTGGGCAGGGGTGGATGGGCCTGCGCCGCGGCGCAAGCGGCGCCGGCGTAGGAGACGGGGCCACGGTTTCCGGCGGTGGCCGGGTCAATCCTCGGGTCAAGCCCGAGGACGACCATGACGGTTTGAATTAGCCCAAGGCCCCCCGCACCGCCGCTAACGCTTCCTCAGCCCGAGCGGCATCCGGACCGCCGGCCTGCGCCATGTCGGGGCGCCCGCCGCCGCCTTTGCCGCCGACCGCGGCCGACGCCGCGCGCACCAGGTCCACCGCGCTGAAGCGCCCCGCCAGATCGGCGGACACGCCGACCACGATGCTGGCCTTGCCCTCGGCGGTGGAGACCAGCGCGACCACGCCGGAGCCCATCTGCTTGCCGATCGCCTCGGCCAGGCCTTTCAGATCGCGCGGCGGGACCTCGCCCATGTTGCGGGCGGAGAGTTTGACGCCGCCGATGTCTTCCACCGCCGCTGCCGATCCGCCGGTTGCGAGCTTCTTTTGCAGCTCCGCCACCTGGCGTTCCAGCTTGCGCCGGTCCTCCATCAACGCGGTGATCCGGTCGCTGAGTTCGGCCGGGGAGGCGCGCAGGGCCGCGGCGACATCGTTCAGCCGCCCTTCCCGCTCCATGACCATGGATTCGGCGGAGGCACCGGTGACCGCCTCGATCCGGCGCACGCCCGCCGCGACCGCGCTTTCGGCGACAATGCGGAAGTAGCCGATGTCCCCGGTGCGCCGGACATGCGTGCCGCCGCAGAGTTCCACCGACCAGTCGGCCTTCTCGTCGTCCGAGGCGCCCATGCCGACGACGCGCACTTCTTCGCCGTATTTCTCCCCGAACAGCGCCATCGCGCCGAGTTCCACGGCGGCGTCGGGCGTCATCAGGCGGGTGGTGACCTCGGTGTTTTCGCGGATGCGGGCGTTCACCTGGGTTTCCACCCAGGACAGTTCCTCATGCGTGATGGGCCGGGGCTGCGAGACGTCGAAGCGCAGCCGGTCGGGTGCGTTCAACGACCCCTTCTGCTGCACGTGGGTGCCGAGCTTCCGGCGCAATGCCTCATGCAGCAGATGCGTGGCGGAGTGGTGGGCGCGGATCGCGGATCGGCGCGCATGGTCCACCGCCGCGACGACGGGCGTGCCGGTGCGGGCGACGCCGGCTTCCACGCGCCCGAGATGGACGAACAGATCGCCCAGCTTCTTCTGCGTGTCGGTGATGACAATCCGCAGCCCGTCGGCATTGGTAATCACGCCGGTGTCGCCCACCTGCCCGCCGCTTTCGCCGTAGAAAGGCGTCTGGTTCAAGACAACCGCGACCTCCGTCCCTGCCGCGGCGGCCTCGACGGACGCGCCCCCGGCGACGATCGCCAGGATGGAGGCCTCGGCGCTTTCGGTGGAGTAACCCAGGAACTCGGTGGCGCCGGTGGTTTCCTTGATCTCGAACCACACGCGTTCGGTCGCCGCCTCGCCCGATCCCGCCCAGGCGGCTCGGGCGCGGGTGCGCTGCTCGGCCATGGCGGCTTCGAAGCCTTCCAGGTCGACGGTACGGCCTTGCTCGCGCAGGGCGTCCTGCGTCAGATCCAGCGGGAAGCCGTAGGTGTCGTACAACCGGAAAGCCACCGGTCCCGGCAGCGCCTGCTTGTCGCCGAGTTTCGACGTCTCCTCGGACAGGAGATGCAGACCGCGTTCGAGCAGAGTTTTGAAGCGGCTTTCCTCCAGCTTCAGCGTCTCGACGATCAGGTCCTCGGCCCGCACCAGTTCGGGATAGGCGGCGCCCATCTGGCGGACCAAGGAGGGGACCAGACGGTACATGATCGGCTCGCGCGCGCCCATCTGGGTGGCGTGGCGCATGGCGCGGCGCATGATGCGGCGGAGGACGTAGCCCCGGCCCTCATTCGACGGAAGCACGCCGTCGGCCATCAGGAAGGCGCTGCTGCGGAGGTGGTCCGCCACCACCCGGTGGCTGGTGCGGTGGGGGCCGTCGGGGTCCTGGCCGGTGGCCTCGGCGCTGGCCAGGATCAAAGCACGCAGCGTGTCGGTGTCGTAGTTGTCGTGCTTGCCTTGCAGGATGGCGGCGAAGCGCTCCAACCCCATGCCGGTGTCGATGGATGGGCGGGGCAGCGACACCCTTGTGCCGGGAGGCCCTTCCTCATACTGCATGAATACGAGGTT
>CAIYDT010000115.1 GCA_903924985.1 uncultured Acetobacteraceae bacterium | reverse complement strand
GGACCATCCCGGCGTAGTACAACGCCAGGCCGGGAATGGTCATCAGTCACACCAGTATGGTGCTGACCAGCACCCACGCGACGTCGCCTGCCTCGATATGTTGCATTCGAAAGCTTCCCTCATGTTTGCTCTCACAGGACCAACAATCGTGCCAGAATCGGCTTGTTGCGGGACGCGGCCCAGGCGGCCAATGTGCCGCCACATTGGGCAGCGCCTAACGCCTGGGGGATATGCATATGCCCTGAAGAACGCCGAAACCGCCCCAAAGACTGCTGCCTAATTGTTGGGCAGTGCTGCACGAGGTTGCCATGAACGATCCTGAAACCAAGCTGACGGCGGACGTTTGCATCATGGGCGCCGGCCCGGTGGGCGGCAGCCTGGCCTGCCGGCTGGCTGAAGCAGGGGTCAGCACCGTGGTCGTGGACCGCGCCGCGTTGCCGCCGATGGAACACCCGGCATTCGACGGCCGGGCCTATGCGATTTCCGCCGGGTCGCGGCGGCTGCTGGATGAATCTGGGCTATGGGCGAAGCTGCCCGAACCGGCTCAGGAGATCCGGGAGATCCGGGTCAGCGATGGCAAGGTCGGACGCCCTGCCTCCCGCCTGTTCCTGCATTTCGACCACCTGGAGCTGGGCCCCGACACCGGCCCGTTCGGCTGGATGGTGGAGGCACGCGGGCTGCGGATCGCGCTGAACGGCCATATGCCGACTTTGCCGTCATTGCGGGTGTTGGCGCCGGCGGAGGCGTCCGTGGAACGGCGGGACGATGGCGTGACGGTGCGCATTGCCGGCGGGCCGGAGATTGCCTGCCGCGTGGTCATTGCCGCCGAGGGTCGCAATTCTCCGCTCCGGGAGGAGGCGGGGATTCCGGTGACAAGGCTGCCCTACGGCCAGACCGGCATGGTCTTCGCCATCAGCCATGAACACCCGCACCACGGCATCGCGCTGGAGCATTTCCTGCCGGCCGGCCCCTTCGCCCTGCTGCCGATGGCACCCAGCGCCGACGCTTTGGCCGGTGGTGCGCCCAACGTGTCCGCCATCGTTTGGACCGAGCAGCAGGCGGTGGCGAAACGCATGATGGCGCTGGACGACGCTCGTTTCGAGCGGGAGGTCGCGCGCCGGCTGGGAGATCATTTGGGCCGCATCCAGCTGGTTGGGCGGCGCTGGAGCTACCCGTTATCGGCCATGCTGGCGCACCGCTACATCGATACGCGGCTGGCGCTGGCGGGCGATGCCGCGCACGGCATCCACCCGATCTCCGGCCAGGGTTTGAACCTCGGGTTTCGGGATGCGATCGTGCTGGCCGATCTCATGATCGAAGCAGTGCGGTTCGGTGGCGACCCCGGCGATCCGGTGCTGCTGACCCGCTACCAGCGGGCGCGACGGCCGGACAATATGATGATGCTGGGGATGACGGACGGGTTGGACCGGCTGTTCAGTTCCGACAACCGGTTGCTGCGGCTGGCGCGCGACGTCGGCATCGCGGCGGTGCACCGGATGCCGCCGTTGAAGCGGCTATTTATGCGGCAGGCGATGGGGGTGTGAGAGGGGGCAGCGGCGCGGCGGGCTGGGCCGAGTCCAGGCCATGGAAGGTTGCCGCCAGGTGACCGTGAATCTGGTCCGCTCGTTGTGGATCAACGTCAGGCGGGCGGTTTCGGATTGGCGGCAACCACCGGAGTATCGCCCACAACTCTTAACCAATCGTTAACGTGGACGCTCTTTTTCCTGCCTAAAGCAAATCCAGCGACATTTTCCGCAGCGGCGGCTTATGCCCCGCGTCGATCGTCGCAAGATCCACCGCCGTCAACGCGATGGAACCGGCGGCCGCGTTCTCCCGCACGTGCGCGGGGTTCGATGCCTTTGGGATGGAAATCACATGCGGATGCCGCAGACCCCAGGCCAGCGCGATCTGCGCCGGGCTCACGCCGTGCCTCCGAGCGACCTCATTCAACGCGGGGGAGCGCAACAGGCGACTGGTGGTGTGGCTGAGCGGAGAATAGGCCATCACCGGAATGCCCTGCTTCTCGCACCACGGCAGCAGATCGAACTCGATGCCGCGGCTGTCGGGGTGGTACAGCACCTGGTTGGCGGCGCAGGCCGCGCCACCGAGTTCCTGCATGTCGGACGTGTCGAAGTTCGACACACCCCAATAGCGGATTTTGCCCTCGGTCTTCAGCTTCTCGAAGGCTTCCACCGTTTCGGTCAGCGGATATCCGCCGCGCCAGTGCAGCAGGTACAAATCTATCCGGTCGGTATTCAGCCGCTTCAAACTGCGGGCGCACGCCGCCGGCACGCCGGAGCGGGAGGCATTGTGCGGGTAAACCTTGCTGACGACGAACAGTTTTTCCCGTTGCCCGGCGGCGGCCATGGCCACGACTTCCTCGGCGCCACCGTCGGCATACATCTCAGCGGTGTCGATCAGGGTCATGCCCAGGTCGATGCCGAGGCGCAGCGCGTCCGCCTCGGTCTTCGCCGCCGAGCGCTTGTCACCCATGTACCAAGTCCCTTGCCCCAGGCAGGGAACCGCCTCGCCGCCTGGGAGAAAGACCGTTCGCATCACGCCGCTTCCTCCTCCACCACCCGCATCACCCGGAGGAAATTGCCGCCCCATAGCTTCTCCAGCGCGCCCCGGTCGTAGCCGCGCCGGACCAGTTCGGCGGTGACGTTGGCGCTGTCGCCGGCATCGCGCCAGTCGCTGAACCAGCCGCCGCCGTCGAAATCCGAGGAGATGCCGACATGGTCGATGCCAATGCGCTTGACCGCGTAGTCCACGTGGTTGGCAAAGTCGGCGACCGTCACGTCCTCGGGCCTGGCGTTGGGGCGGAGAAAGGCGGACACGGCGGTGATCTGGATCACGCCCTTCACCGAACGAATGATGTCCAACTGCCAGTCCTGCATGTTGCGTGGGTGGTCGCACAGCGCCGAGACGCAGGAATGGGTGGACACGATGGGAGTCCGGGAAACCTCGGCCGCCTGCTGCATCGTGTCGCGGGAGGTGTGGGCCACGTCGACGATCATGCCGACCCGGTTCAGCTCCGCCACCGCCGCGCGCCCCAGCGCGGACAGACCGCCGTGCTCGGATTCCCGGTCGCCCAGATCGCGGCGGGGGTTGCAGGAATCCGCCAGCGCGTTGTGGCCGTTGTGGGTCAGGGTCAGGTAACGGGCGCCACGGGCGCGGAACTCCCCGATGCGGGACAGATCGGCGCCCACCGCGAAACCGTTCTCCACGCAGGGTACGATGGCGCATACGCCATCGCGCTTCGCCGCCTCGATCTCGTTCGCGGTCGGGGTGACTCGCGCGGTAATACCCGCCTCGGTTCGGCCCATCGCATTGATGTGGTCGAGCATGGCGATGGCCCGAGCGTACGCCGCGTCCTCATTCGCCACGGTGCGGGAGGCCTGCGGCACGTAAGCAACGAAGCAGCCCGCGCTGAGGCCGCCGCGTACCATCTTGGGTATGTCCACCTTGCGCGGCCCATCGGCGAACGGGTCCGGGCCAGGGGGCCAGGGGATGTCAATATGGGTATCCAGCGTCACCAGGGCCTGGTGCAGCGTCGCGGAGTCCGGAGCAAGAGCATCGTTCATGAGGCGCACGGTCGCAGATAACCGCGTGACACGAAAGGGCCGGGTTCATAGAATCGGCCTCTGGACCCGGGGGGGATAAGGTACCTGATGACGCATGGAAGTGGCCGCCATGGACCGGCGCTGGCGCTTACACCGTTGGTGGCGGCATTTTGTGCCGCACAGGCCTTCGCGCAAGCGCCCGCTCGTCCGGCGAATCAGGCGATCGGATCATGGATGCTCTCCTGCCCGCCCGCACCGGAGGAGCCATGCCTGATGCGGCACAAGGACTGGGTGCTGGCGCCCGGCAACGGCTCGCCCGGCGTGGCGCTGGAAATCCAGATGCGCAGCGATGCCATGGTGCCGGTCATAACCGTGCGTGGGTTGCCCGCGCCGGCGGCGGTTGCGGGGGCGTTCGTGGTGAAACCTTCGGTCAATCTCGGCTTCGATGGCGGCAAGCGTTTGGAGCTGAGCTGTGGCATGAGCGGCACATACTACGCGTGCGCCCCCGATGCGGCGTCGCTGCGGGCTGTCGCCGAGGCTCTGCCCAAGGCGAAGGTCGTTTCGGCTGGCGTGACACTGACCATGCCAGGCATGATGGCCTTGCCGCCGCAGGAGCGGTTGCTCGACCTGACTGGCACGGAAACGGCGTTGGCGAAGCTGCGGGCGGGCGGCGCGATTAGGGAGGCGCTACCGGAGTACCCGGGTCTCGACATGCAGGGTTTCCTGGACCGGATACTGCGGGACGTTGGATTTCCGAATGGGGCGGGCGACGTGATGCCGAAGCTGACGCCGTGGATATCGCGGTTGTGGTCGTAGAATACGAGCGATGGACTGAGGTGGGCCTGGTCTGTATTGACGAGTTGGGTTACGTGCCGCTGGCCGAAACCGCCTGCGAACTGATGTTCCAGGTGATCGCTGATCGGGCGGAGAAGGCAGCGGTGATCGTCACCACCAACCTGCCGTTCTCCGAGTGGTCGCACGTCATCCCCAACCCGCGGCTGTGCAAAGCGCTGATCGATCGGCTGACCGACCAGGCGCACATCATCACGACGGGGACGGACTCCTATCGGTTCCGCCGTACCACGGCGCAGCGGAAGGCAGGGAAATCATGACAGGGAGCGCAGAAAAACGCCGCTGACGTGCTGAG
>CAIYDT010000114.1 GCA_903924985.1 uncultured Acetobacteraceae bacterium | reverse complement strand
GGGTTGCACATGGCTTGAATCCTCGCTCGCTGGGGAACGCAAGCAGGCGCCGGCGGAAAGCAAGATTGCGAATCGCAGGACGGCCTATGGGATTCTTTTCGGAATCCCGGAGGAGCGGTTTTGATTCTATTGTTGCCCTAGGGATTCAATGGGAAATGAGGGGATGCTTGAGGTGGACGTGCGGACAGTCCAGTATCAGGATTTCATGAATGGATTCTCATACGGATACGCGTCCGCGATGCAGACGAACGTCACATGCTACTGCTCGGGAATCACTTACCTCAAGTCGATTGGAGAAATGAGCCTGTTCGGATAACGCGAAATAGCTGCGGCCGATCGGTGCTGGCGTGATCCGAGCGTAGTCGCTTGGTCAGGAAATCGAACAGGCCGAAGGTCGCGGATACCGAACCCAGGTAAGTGCGTGCGTCGCCTCTTCCCCGCACCCCCCGGACCCGTTATCCACCCCCCCATGTCCGACCAATCCCCCCGCCCCATCCCCTCCGTCACCGAAATCTTCATCGGCTTCTTCACCATCGGCGTTTGCGGCTTCGGGGGGGTCCTTCCCTGGGCGCGGCGCACGATCCTGGAGACGCGCCGCTGGCTCACCCCGCAGGAGTTCACCGAGCTTCTGGGCTTCTGTCAGTTCATGCCGGGGGGCAACATCATGAACGTCGCCGTGGCCCTCGGGGCTCGGTTTCGGGGCGCTCCGGGCGCGGTCGCGGCCATCGTCGGGCTGATGGCGGCCCCTGTCGGCATCGTCATTCTGCTCGGCGCGATCTACGACCAATACAAGGATATCCCCTCGGTAAAGCACGCCTTCGCGGCGTTGGCGGCGGCGGGGGCGGGGATGTTGATCGCGACCTCGGTCAAGATCGCGGCGCCGCTGAAAGGGCGGTGGATCGCCATTGCCATGACAGTGGTTACCTTCGGCGCCATCGCCCTCTTGCGGCTGCCGCTGGTCATCGTGATGCCGGCGATGGCGGCCTTGTCCACCCTGGTGCTCTGGAGGTTCGCGCGATGAACGTTGTCGTCGCCCTCGGCCTCCTGTTCGGGCAGTTGTCGCTGCTGGCGTTCGGCGGTGCCAATTCCATCCTGCCGGACCTGCAACGCCAGGTCGTGGGGCAGGGGTGGATGAGCGGGCACGAATTCGCCGCCCTGTTCGCCTTGGCGCAGGCCGCGCCGGGCCCGAATATGATGGTCGTCAGCTTGATCGGCTGGCGAGTCGGGGGGCTGTCCGGCGCCCTGGTCTCCACCATCGCCATCGCCACCCCGTCATCGGTGCTGACCTATTTGACGGCCGGCGCGTGGTTCCGCCTGAAGGACCGTCCCTGGCGCAAGGCCATCCAGGCGGGATTGTTGCCGGTTACCGTCGGCCTGGTGATGGCCAGCGCGGCGCTGATCACCAAAAGCACCACCCTGGACTGGCGTGCCGGGCTGATCACGGCGGTGGTGGCGGGGCTGATCTATTTCACCAAGTTCCACCCACTGCTGGTTCTCGCCGGCGCGGCCGCGCTGGGGGCCGCTGGGTTCGCGGGGTAACCTCTCCACAAAAGAAAAGGCTCTAATCGCGTTCAATGTTGAAACTACCTCGGGCTTGACCGAGGCGTGCCAGGTGCGGGGGTAACAGCGTTGGCAAACCCGCCAATGGCTTTCACCGGCCTGTCATCGCCCATCCGGCCGCGATCGTTTTCGTTCGGTGTATATCGTCGAACGATCGGCGTGACGCGGGACCGCGCGCAAGGTTTCGCGCAGAGGCCGCCGGAAAGATAAAGCCGTTGAGGACACGGCGTGGAGAACCCGCCGCCGAACCAACGGGATCGGCGCGCATCGCGGCGGCGCGACAGGCTGGGGACCAATAGAATGTGCGATAAGAGCCAAAGAAAAAGGCGGTGCCCCTGAGGGCACCGCCAAGTTTGGGGAGGAGTCCAAGAGAGGAGCGGAACAAGACAGGCTTGGTCTGCTTCTCGAGACGGAACATGATCCCTCTGGCGCCGATTGCCCTTGATCTGAATCAACCAGCTCGTTTTTTTTGAAAGTTTTTTTCAGCGGGATGCGATTGCGATGCGAGCGAGGGATTCCTCGCGGCCGAGGGCGGCCAGAGTGGCATCGATTCCGGGGCTGACGTTGCTGCCGGTCAGCGCCGCCCGAAGGGGCTGGGCAATCTGGCCCAGCTTGCGGCCGGAGGCCTCGGCGAAGGTGCGCAGGGCGGCGTCGATCCCTTCGACCGTAAAATCCGATGCCTCCAAAGCCGCCGCTACCTCGCGCAGAAGCAGGCGGGCCTCGGCGGTCAGCAGGGCCTCGGCCTTGGGCTGCATCGGCAAGGGCAGGGGGTGCGCCAGGAAGGCGGCGGCGTTGGCCAGCTCGATCAAGGTTTTGGCGCGCTCTTTCAACTGCGGCATCAACGCGCGAATCCGGTGCGCGGCGATGGCCCCGAGCGCCAGCTCCGGCCGATGCGCCAGCCGCTCCAGCACCAGCTTGGTCAGCCGGTCATCGTCCGCCTGGCGGATGTAGATGCCGTTCAGGTTGGTCAGCTTCGCATAGTCCATCCGCGATGCGCCGCGATTGACGTCCCCGATGTCGAACAGGCTTATGGCTTCGTCGCGGTCCACGACCTCCAGATTGCCGTGCGACCAGCCGAGGCGCAGGAGGTAGTTGCACACTGCCTCCGGCAGGAAGCCATCTTCCCGGAATTCCAGCACCGATACCGCGCCGTGGCGCTTGGACAGCTTGGCCCCGTCGGCGCCATGGATCAGCGGGATGTGCGCGAATCGCGGCAAATCCCAACCCATGGCCTGGAAGATCTGCACCTGGCGGAAGGTGTTGGTCAGGTGGTCGTCGCCGCGAATCACATCGGTGATGCCCATGTCATGGTCGTCCACCACCACGGCATGGAGATACGTGGGCGTGCCGTCGCTGCGCAGGATGATCATGTCGTCCATCTCGGCGTTGGCGACGCGGACGCAGCCTTGCACGAGATCGTCGACCACCGTCTCCCCTTCCCGTGGGGCTTTCAGGCGGATGGCGGGTTTCACGCCGGTGGGTGCCTCGGATGGATCGCGATCCCGCCAGCGGCCGTCGTACCGGGGGGAACGCTTTTCGGCCGCTGCCTGTTCCCGCATCTGCTTCAGCTCCTCCGCGGTGCAGTAGCAGTAGTAGGCCTTGCCGGCCGCCAGCAGTTCACGCGCGACTTCCGCGTGGCGGGTAGCACGCGTGGACTGGAACACCGTCTGCTCGTCGCGGTCCAACCCCAGCCAGTCCAATCCCTCCAGGATCACCCGCGTGGCTTCGTCGGTGGAGCGTTCGCGGTCGGTGTCCTCCACCCTCAGGAGGAACGCGCCGCCGTGATGGCGGGCATACAAAAAATTGAACAGCGCCGTCCGGGCGCCGCCGATATGCAGCAGGCCGGTGGGGCTGGGGGCGAAGCGGGTGCGAATGGTCATGCGACATAAGTGGCCCACCGGCCCTGTCGTGACAACCGCCGCCGTTGCTATACCAGCCGTTCGGAGGGCGCGATGGATAAGGCAGTCGCCGCGATTAACGCAGCTGTGCGGTTGGCGGAGCAGGGCGACCCAGCTGGCGCCGCCGCCGGACTGTGCCGCGCGGCAGCCAAGGCGCCGAAGGACCCGCGCCTCCAGGTCCAATGCGGCAACCTGCTGCGCCAGTTGCACCGACCCGCCGAAGCCCTGGTTTGCTTCGACCGGGCGGCGCGGGTGCTGCCGGACAATCCCGCGGTGCTGGGCAATCGCGCGATCGCATTGGCGGAGCTGGGACGCCATCGGGAGGCGCTGTCCTGCATCGACCATGTGGCGCGTCTGCGCCCCGACGACCCCAACACCCTGGTCAACCGAGGCAGCATGCTGGTCCAGCTCGGACGCCGAACGGAGGCTCTGACTGACTACAACCGCGCCATCGGCCTGCGTCCCGACCACGCCCCCACCTTGATCAACCGCGCCAACCTGCTCATGGACCTGCGGCGCCCGGCTGAAGCTCTGGCGGACTACGACCGCGCCCTCACGCTGCGGCCTAACCATCCCGCGACAATCGCCGATCGCGGCAATGCGCTGCTCGCGCTTGATCGCCCGAACGAGGCGCTGGGGGCGTACGATGCGGCGCTGCGCCTCGATCCCGGGAACGCCCACACCATCGACCACCGCGGCAACGCGCTGCAAGTGCTTGGCCGTTTCGACGACGCTCTGGCCAGCCACGCGCAAGCCGCGCGCATGGCGCCGACTGTCCCCGCGATGCGGGTGCATTTGGGCCTGTGCCGTCTGCTGCTGGGCGATTTCAAGAACGGCTGGCGCGATTACGAGGCTCGTCGGCCACCGCCGCACCCGCCCTGGCCGGATTCCGTTGTGGGTAAAACCATCCTGTTGCAAGCGGAACAAGGTCTGGGCGACACGATCATGTTCTGCCGCTATGCCCCTCTGGTGAAGGCGTTGGGGGCGACGGTGCTGCTGCGCGTGCCGCGCCCGCTGGCTCGGCTCATGGCGACGCTGCCGGGTGTGGATTGTGTGTCGTCCACCGATGAGCCGCTGCCCGACCATGACCATGCATGCCCGTTGATGAGCCTGCCGTTGGCTTTCGGAACCGAATTGCACGGCGTCCCGGCGGAAGTACCCTATTTGACGGCGGATCAAGGGCTCGTGACCCAATGGGCAGACCGGCTGCCCAAAGGAGACCGCAAACGCATCGGTCTGGTCTGGTCCGGCAACCCCGATCACCCGAACGACCGGCGCCGCTCGATCCCGTTAGCGAGTTTCGCACGCCTGGTGGACGGCGACGCCGATTTTATTGGGTTGCAGACGGACGTGCGCGATTCCGATGAGCCCGCGCTGAGGGACATCCTGATGCCGGAGCTGGACAACCGCGATTTCGCCGACACCGCGGCGCTGATCAGGCTGATGGATGTGGTTATCACTGTCGATACCTCGGTCGCGCATCTGGCCGGGGCGATGGGAAAACCGGTCTGGATTCTGCTCCCTCACAATCCCGACTGGCGCTGGATGCATGATCGTGACGACAGCCCCTGGTACCCCAGCGCCCGGTTATTCAGGCAGCCGGCGCCAGGAGATTGGGACAGCGTACTGGAGCGCGTGGGGAGGGAACTCAGTCGAATAACGACAGGTCGATAATATCCCCCATCCGGTTGTAGCCCACGTCGCTCTGATGCAAATGATCGCCGCAGTCGTAGATTGGCAGCATGCGGGTGGGGTGGTCGGGATCGCGGACCCCGGCCTCGAAGTCGATGACCGCGTCGAAGGCATTGCCCGTGCGGATCCAGTTATTGACTGCCTGACGCTTGGCCTCGCCCTCCGGGGTCCAGGCACCGGGGAAGAAGGTTTCATTCTCGAACGGCGGTAGCGTGCCGCCGAAGAATTCGATGCCCCGAGCCTGGGCGCGAAGCGCGAGTTGCTTCAGGCCGGCGATCATTTGCTCCGCCGTGACGTTCTCGCCCGGCAGGGCCATCCGGTTGCGGATGTCGTTGATGCCCAGGCAGATGATGGCGTGCGTGACCCCCGGCTGCGCCAACACGTCGCGGTCGAACCGGCGTAGGCCGCTGCTGCCGCGCAGATCGTGCAGGATGCGGTTGCCGCCCAACCCCTGGTTCATGACCGCCATCTTGCGGCCATTCGGTCGCGCGATCAGCCGGCGGGCGAGCTGGTCCGGCCAGCGGCAATACGCGTCATGGGTGGATATGTTACCATCGGTTAACGAATCGCCCAGGCACACGATGCCGCCGGTGGTTTCCTCTGCTACGACATCCAGGCCGCTCAGGATGTACCAGTCGTCCACGATCTTCCCAACCGGCATCGCCTCCTCGGCCGAGAAATTCCCGAGGGGGGAGATGTAGTTGGTCTGGCGGGCGTAACGGCCGGTGATCTGGAAGCTCGCGGGAATGGTTTCAGGCAAATAGATGCTGACGGCGACGTCGGTCAGCGCGGGCAGGTCCATGTGAACGGGATCGCTGATCAGGAGGGCGCCGGTCGCGATGGTGGCCTCGGTCGCGCCGCCGAATGTCAGTGGCTGGTTGGAGCCGGGCACCAGCGTGGCGCCGGAGGCCCGCCGGCCGATATGCGCCGCGCCGATCCGCAGCTTGCCGGTGCCGTAAGCATTGGACAGGCGCACCCGGAACGTGTTGCCGCCCAGGCTGATGCGCGGGTTCATCCGCAGGGTCTGGTTGGCGAGCGCCACGCCCTCGGCTGGGGCCGGTGCGGCCGTCCAGGTACCCACCCAACGGTTATTGTCTGGCATGTGACAAACCTTCCAAATTTTCCGGGAGAATGGGGTGAGAAAGCGGGTTTCGGCAAGGGGCAGGCATTGACAGAATCCGCATTTCCCCCCACGCAGCAACGCACCGCTTGTACCGAAAGGAAGAATCGAATGACTGCCTCCCCGTCTGGGATGAAGACCCGCTTTGGCATGATCGTGGCCCTGGCAATGACCGCTGGCCTGGCCGCCTGCGCCAACGACACGCCGGCCGCCGCCCCGGCACCCGCTCCGGCCCCGGTTGCCGCCCCGGCACCCGCCCCGGCGAAGCCGGTGACCGCCAAGGAAAAGACCGCTGCGCTTCAGACCGCGCTGAACAGCAACGGCGCGAAGCTGACTGTTGATGGCGTCAACGGCAAGAAGACCGCCGCCGCGGTGGCTGCTTATCAGAAGTCCAAGGGCCTGAAGCCGACTGGCAAGGCCGACCCGAAGACGACGGCGGCCCTGGGTCTCTGATGTCGATATAACCCAGGTTTCTTAACCCGGGTTTACGGAAAGGCCGCTCTTTGGAGCGGCCTTTTTCGTTGTAGCCGAGGTTAAACTACTCCTCGCTCCCTTAACCCCGCGATCGCCGCCGTATCGTAACCGATTTCCGCCAGAATGGCGTCGGTATGCGCCCCCAGTTGCGGCCCCACGGTGTCCAGTTTCCCGCCGCCGTGCTCCATCTGGAAGCCAGATCCCATCAGCCGCAACGGTCCATACGGGCTGTCGACCGTCTGCATCGCGTCGCGCGCGGCAATTTGAGGATGGTCGATGACCTCTTCGATTTTCCAAATACTGGCGCACGGCGCGCCAGCATCGTTCAATCGGGGTTCCCAGGTTTTTGCATCCTCCTTCGCCAGCGCGGCTTCGATGATCGCCCGCAGTGCGGCTTCGTTGTCCTTGCGCAGGAACCAGTCGCCGAACCGGGGGTCGTCGAACACCTGGGTGCAGCCGGTGGCGGTCATCAGGTTGCGGTACTGCTTCTCATCGTTTACCGCCAGCAGCAGCCAACTGTCCTTCGCTCGGAACAAGTTCGCGGTCACTTTGCGGCTGATCGCCTGATTGCCGGCCTGCTGCTGATGATGGCCGGCGACGGTGTAGTCGGCGACCTGGGTGGACAGGAATGCGAGGCTCGCTTCCAGCATCGAAACATCGATGAATTGCCCAATGCCGGTGTGGGTGCGCTGGAATAATGCCGACGACACCGCGAATGCCGCCGTCGCCCCCGACAGCACGTCGCAGACCGCGAACCCCGCTCGGGTCGGACCCATTTCGGCATGCCCTGTGATCGCCATGATGCCAGACAGCGCCTGGATTTTTCCGTCGTAGCCGGCCTCATGCGAATACGGCCCGGTCTGCCCGAACCCGGAAATGGCACAATAAATGAGCTGCGGATTGATCTCCGACAACGCCTTGTAGCCGAGGCCGAGGCGATCCATCACGCCGCCCCGGAAATTCTCCATCACCACGTCGGCCTTCTCGGCCAGCTTGCGGACGATGTCCTTTGCCTCGGGTTGTTGCAGGTCCAGCGTCAGGCTTTTCTTGTTGCCGTTGATCGCCAGCCAGGACGGCGCCATGCCGCGATCCGCCCACTCGCGGGATAGGGGGGTGCGGCGCATATCTTCGCCGCCGCGTCGTTCCACTTTGATGACGTCGGCGCCGAGCAGCGCGAGCTGGTAGGTGCCGTAGGGGCCGGCGAGGACCTGGGTGAAGTCCAGGATGCGAACCCCGGCGAAGGGGCGGGCGGAGGCGTTCACGCCGCCCTCACAACGCGGTTCGGGCGGGCTAATTCCTTCTGCCGGTCGAACTCGGCGCGACGGGCGGCGAGGTCCTCGGGCGTGAGTTGGTCGATGTTAGAGTAGTCCAGCTTCCATTTGCCCGACGCCGACCAGCGCAGCGGCGACTGCATCGTGGTTTGCGGGCCGGGGGCGGTTTCCAGCACCCGCAGCGCGTATTCGAGCGTCTGCTCCTGCGAGGCCACGTCGTGCGGCTTGCCGGCGCTGTTGCCGAGGGGAAAATCGCTGAACAGGAAGCGCGGCGCGGCGGCGTGCTCCACGATGTCTTTGGCGCAGCCCATGACGACGGTAGGAATGCCGTTGGCCTCCAGATACCGCGCCGTCAAAGTGGAGGTTTGGTGGCAGACCGGGCAGTTGGGCACCACGATGGCAACGTCGGCTTTGTCTTCACGGACGCGGGCCAGCATCTCCGGCGCGTCGGTTTCAATGGTGACCCGATGGCTGCGGTTGGTGGGGGCGCCATGGAAGCGGGGGGCGACTTCTCCGATGCGTCCCGCGGCGGCGGAGCGGCGCAGGGCCGGCAGCGGGAACCAGGTGCCGCTGTCGGTGGCGGTGGTGTGGATCCGGTCGTAGCCGATGTGGGAGATTCGCAGGTCGTGGTCTTTGGATGTGTCGCCCGAGTACACGGCGTAGAACTTGGCGCTGCCGTTATAGGCCGCGCCTGGCCCCTGATCGCCCTTGTCCGGCTGGTAGGGCGCTGCCGTGGTGATAAGCGCCACCCGCGACTGGCTCAGCGGCTTCTTCAACGGCGTGAAGGGCGCGTCGATGTAGTGCGCCCAGCGGTAGGGCGTGGTGTAGCCGATCGCCGCGTAATACTCGCGCGTGCGCCGCATATAGGGAATGGCGGAGTCGTAGTCCGGCGCGAAGCCGAGCAGGGCGTCGATATCTTCGGGCATGGGCGGTATCCTCCACACGGAATGTCAGGGGGATGACGTGGCATGACTGACCGCTTGGCGGCAAGGTACCGCCGTTTCGCGGAGACCGAGGCGCTCGGGCACTCGCCTTTGTATGAGGCGCTGGCCCTTTCTTATGGCGGTCGATGGTGAGCCGGCAGCCTGGACCGACCCGCACGGCGCCTGGATCGAGTGGTTTTGGGGGGCGCCCGTTACAGGAACAGCCGGAACGGCGCGACAGCACCGGTTTCGTCCTTCACCAGGAACTGCTTGCCGGCTTCGGTCTCTTCGATCAGGGCTTCGTAGAGGCGCAAGGCATTCTTCACGACTTCCGCATAGGAGGCCGCTTCCGTCTTGGCCTTCAGGGCGTTCAGGCGTTCCATGGAGCGAGGCTGGAAGTCCAGTTGCACTCGGTTCTTCTTGCCGGTTTTTGCCCTATCCCGGGATTGATCGGCGGTGTCGCCATGCGGAAACCCCGAAGCGATGCTGAGCGTATTCATGCTGTGTCCTTCCTTCGGTGCCCGAAGTAGTATGTGATCAAT
Organism: uncultured Acetobacteraceae bacterium; assembly: GCA_903924985.1. Taxonomy (GTDB): domain Bacteria; phylum Pseudomonadota; class Alphaproteobacteria; order Acetobacterales; family Acetobacteraceae; genus Rhodopila. Next base: position 8,461 of record CAIYDT010000114.1, on the reverse strand, counting down.
GCTCCAACGATGGGCCCGGCGATGGCCCAACACCCGATGACCGCCGTGTAGTTCCCTTCGGTCAAACTCTTTGCCCCGGTAACCGCCAGCGCTGCCGCGGCAGCAGAGGCCAGCAACCTTGCCAGGAAGCCCCGCGTCCGAGCTTCAACATCTTCCACGGACCCGAAATCCCGGCCGATGGCAGGCTGGAAGGGCTTCGACCCCCGGCGTGGTTGCCGTTGTTCCATCCCCATGATGTGCGTCTCCTGCTTGCCGTCATGCTCGGCAGGCCTACGCCAGGAATGGTTTACACAAGGTTAACAGACGGTATTTTTATGACAGACGAGGCACAAATTTTTCGGTCCCATCAGGCGTGACCGATCAGATAGGATATTCACCGCTAGATAACAAGCGGAATATGAGGAAATTACCCTCATATTCGTCCAGCCCCGATCAGCGGCAATCGATCGCAGTGGCCATTGCCGGGTCGACCTCAGTCCGGTACCGGATCTCGCAATGGGTCACCTTGCCCGGCAGGCGCGCGCTCAGGATCATGTTGGTGTCGCCGTAGACGCATGACAACCAGTTTCCCGACGGCGATGCGAACAGCGTGAATACGTTGGTGAACGACGTCTTATCCTTCCGCGTGGAATCCGGCGCCAGCCAAGCTTGCTGGCTAGGCGGCCCGTCCGACAATTGTACGTTGGTCCAGGGGTGGCGGGACTCCGTCTCGAACGCCTGCCACCCGGTTGGCGTGGTGGTGACGTGCTGCCCCACCGCCAGGTCGGCGGGGCATTGAACCGGCGCCGCCACGGCGGGGCCGGCGAGGACGACGATCAGTGTGGCCCTAAATAACAGCAACATTGTCGAGCAGCCTGACTGAACCCAACCGCGCGGTGGCGATCAGGCGGGCGGTGGCGATGGCGATTTCGATAGGCGCGAGGGAAGGGCCGTCGACCAGTGCGAAATAATCCACCCCGAAGCCGGCATCGGCCAGCTTTTGCCGAGCTGCTTGCAAAACGGGTTCGGCTGTCGCGCCACCCGCCAGTGCTCGTGCCGTTTCCCGCAACACCCGGTTCAACAGCGGCGCAACCGAGCGGTCGGCGGGGCTGAGGAAGCGGTTGCGGGAGGATAATGCCAACCCATCGGCCTCCCGCACGGTTTCGATGCCGACGATCTCCAGCGGCAGCAGCAGATCGGCGACCATGCGCTTGATGACCTGTAGTTGTTGCCAGTCTTTCTCCCCGAAATAAGCGCGATCGGGGCGGACCTGGCCGAACAGTTTGGCGCAGACGGTGGCGACGCCGCGGAAATGGCCGGGCCTCGCATCGCCCTCCCACCGTTCGGCGGGGCCGGTCAGGCTGATGGTGGTGGCCTCGCCGGGGGGGTACATGATTTCGACGTCGGGGAGCCATGCTAACGCGCAGCCGCAGGACTCCAGCGCCGCGAGATCGCCGGGCTCGTCGCGGGGGTAGCGGGACAGGTCCTCATTGGCGCCGAATTGCAGCGGGTTGACGAAGATGGACGCCACCGTCGGCGCGCCGGACGCCACCGCCGCCTTTACCAGGGCGCGGTGCCCGTCGTGCAGCGCCCCCATGGTGGGCACAAGCGCCAGCCCGCCATGGGCGGCGCGCAATGACGCACAAGCGGCGCGGAGGTCGGGAAGGGTGCGGGCGATCAGCATGCGCGGGAACTTGGTGCAGTCGGCGTTCCAGGGCAACATGCGCCCAGGCCACGGGAGGCATTCGTATGAAGCTGCAGGGACAAATCGCGCTGGTGACGGGTGGTTCGCGCGGAATCGGACGGGCTACAGCGCTGGCCTTCGCGCGGGAGGGCGCGGACATCGCCTTCTGCCACCTGAACGACGGCGCCAAGGCGGACGAAACAGCCGCGGAAATAACCGCGCTCGGCCGCCGCACCATGCACCGGTCGGTTGACGTGTCCGACATCGCGGCGGGCAAGGCCTTCGCTGACGCGGTGTCCAAAGATTTCGGCCCCGTCGACATCCTGTTCAACAACGCCGGCATGAACATCCGCAAGCCCTTCGAGGCCTACACGGAGGCCGATTTCGACGCGGTCGTCGGGGTGCACCTGAAGGGCATGTTCTTCATGGCGCAGGCCGTCTACCCCGCCATGGTGGCGCGCGGCCGGGGCTGCATCATCAATGTCGCCTCCCAGCGCGGCATCAAGGGGGCGCCGAATTCGGCCGTCTACTCCGCCGCCAAGGCCGGCATCGCGGGCTTCACGCGGGCGCTGGCGTGGGAGGCGACGCCGAAGGGCATCCGGGTGAACGCCATCGCCCCTGGTCCAGTCGACACCGACCTGACCGCAACCATGACGCCGGAGGACCGGCAGGCCTTCATCGACGCCCTGCCCATCGGCCGCTTCGGCCGGCCGGAGGAGATCGCGGCCACAGCGTTGCTGTTGGCCGGCCCGGACGGGGGCTTCTACGTTGGTGCCACGCTGTCGCCAAACGGCGGGGACGTGATGTATTGAACCTGTCCAACGTCCGCGCGCTGGGCTAAGTCCGCGCCGCATGTCGACCGCCAACCATACCAAATCTGCCGCTCGGGCCTGGGTAGGTGCCGAACAGCGGCTGGCCTTCCGGGCCGTTCGTCCGATTCTGGCGATGAACCTGCTGGGGACGATGCTCGCCATCGGGCAGGTCTACGCGGTTTCCATGCTGTTGGTCGGGCGGGATTTGGTAACCTTCGCCGGGGTGTTCGCCGCCCTGGCGCTGGGCCGGGCCGGGCTGGCATATGCGACCGAGCTGTTAGCGTTCGACGCGGGGGCGTCCGCGCGCCGCCGGTTGCGCACCGATCTGCTCAGCCGCCTGCTCGCCGCTGGGCCGGCGATGCTGCGGACCCGGCACTCCGCCGAACTGACCGCCACCGTGGTGGACCGGGTGGAGGCGCTGGACGGGCTATTCTCCCGCTACGTGCCTGCCGCCATCTTCGCCGTCTGCGGCCCCATCGTGGTGCTGGCGGCGGTGCTGTCCTCCGATCCTTGGTCGGCCCTGGTGCTTCTCGGTTGCGGCCTGCTGGTCCCCTTCGCCATGGCCGCCGCGGGCATCGGGGCCGCTGCCGCGACGCGGGGCCAATTCCTGGCCATGGAGCGCCTGCAAGCCCGCTTCGTCGACCGCATCCGCGGCATCGCCACCATCGTGCTGTATGGCCGGGCGGAGGATGAGGCCCAGCGCCTCGCCACCGCCGCCGAGGAGCTGCGAGTCCGCACCATGCGGGTGCTTCGGGTGGCGTTCCTGTCCTCGGCCGCGCTGGACCTGGCCGCCGCCTTGGCGCTGGTGTCGGTCGCCATCCACTTCTTCGCCGGGTCCGGAGAACTCCAGACGGCGTTGTTCGTGCTGCTGCTGGTGCCCGAGTTCTTCGCGCCGCTGCGGGCGTTCTCCGCCGCCTATCAGGACCGGTTGCATGCCACCGGCGCGGCGGAGGCACTCGTCGATATCCCCCCCATGTCCGCCCCCGCCCCGCCGCGCGACATCCGCACCGTCGCCGCCCAGGGCATCACCGTGGTGTTCGAGGATGTGCGCTTCACCTGGGATGCCTCCCGCCCCACCGCGCTGAACGGGCTGTCGTTCCGGGTCGCGGCGGGGGAGACTTTGGTGCTGGCGGGCCCCTCGGGCGCTGGCAAATCCACCGTCATCGAGATGTTGCTGGGCTTCATCCGTCCCGATAGCGGGCGGGTCACCATCAACGGGGCGGACATTTCCGACGTGGTGCCGCAGGCGCTGTCCCGCTTCACCGCCTGGATCGGCCAGCGCCCGGTGCTGTTTGCCGGCACCATCCGCGACAACATCCGTTTTGCCCGCCCCGAGGCGACCGACGCCGAGGTGGATGCCGCCGCCTCATCCGCCCAGGTGACGGCCTTCGCCCAAGATCTGCCGGAAGGCCTGGACACCCCGGTGGGTGAGGGCGGCTTCGGCCTGTCCGGTGGCCAGGCGCAGCGCGTCGCCATTGCCCGCGCCTACCTGAAAGACGCGCCGCTGCTGCTGCTGGACGAACCCACCGCACATCTGGATCCGGCAACCGAGGCCGATGTGCTGGACAGCCTTAAGCGCCTGGCCATCGGGCGGACGGTGATCCTGGCCAGCCACGCCGCCGCCGCGCGCGCATTCGGCGGAAGGCGGCTGGATATCAGGGAGGGGCGGGCGGCGTGAGCGGCGATCTTCTCCGCATCCTTGGCCTCTGGCGCGGCCGGGCCGTTTGGCTGGCGGCCGGGATGCTGGTGTCGCTGGCGGCCTTGGCCTCGGCGGTGGGGCTAATGGCGTTCGGCGGGTTGGCTTTGACCGGCCTCGTTGGCGTGCCGCTGGTGCTGCGGTGCCTGGGCGTCGCTCGGGTTTTCCTGCGCTACGCCGAACGGATGGTGACCCACACGGCTATGTTCCGAGCGCTGTCGGACGTGCGGGTGTGGTTCTTCCGGCGGCTGGCGCGGGGATCGGCCGGCGGCCTCGGGTTCCGGCGCGCGGGTGATTTGCTCGCTCGGCTGGTCGGGGATGTGGAGGCGCTGGACGGGATTTACCTCCGCATCCTGGTGCCTTTGGCCGGCGCAATGCTGCTGCTGCCGATTGTGACCGTCGGCGCCGGCGTCGCGGCTGGGGGGATGTTCGTCCTGGCGGCCTTCTTCCTGCCCTGGCTTGCGGCCCGAGCGGCGCGGGAGGCCGGGGACACGCTGGCGAAGGCAGCAGGTGAGCTGCGGATCGCGGCGCTGGACGCTTTGACGGGATTGCGGGAGGTGCGGGCCTTCGCCGCCGAGGGCCGCATGCTGGCGCTGGTGCAGGCGAAGGAAGCGGCACTGCTGGGCGCCCAGCACGCGCTGGCCGGGCGCACGGCTTTGGCCTCGGTCCTGGCATTCCTGTGCGGTCAGGCGGCTTTGCTGGCGGTGCTGGTCGTGCCCCATGGCGGGTTCGTGGCGGTGTTCCTGGTGGTCGCGGGGTTCGAGGCGATCGGCGGCCTGCCGCGCGCCGGCGCCCTGGTCGGCCACGCCGCCGCGGCCGCACGGCGGGTACTGGAGGCGGCGGATGCGCCGGTGCCAGTGCCCGATCCGGTTGTGTCCGGTCCGATGCCCGAGGGCACGCGGCTGCGGTTTGAGGGCGTGGGGTTCCGGTGGCTCCCGGATCGCCCCCCCGTGTTCGACGGGCTAACCTTGGACATCCCCCAAGGGGCGCGGGTGGCGTTGCTGGGTCCCTCGGGTGCCGGAAAATCATCGCTGGCGGCGCTGGCGTTGAAGGTCGCGGCGCCCCAGGCCGGGCGGGTGCTGTTGGGAGAAGCCGATATCGCTTCCTTGTCCGCCGCGGACGTGCGGATGCGGATCGGCTGGTTGTCGCAGGCGACGCACCTGTTCGACGACACCATCCGCGCGAACCTGCTGCTGGCCCGGCCGGAGGCGACCGACGCCGCTCTGTGGGCGGCGCTGGAGGCAGCGCGGATCGCGGATGTGATGCGCGCTTTACCGGAGGGGCTGGATACCTGGGTGGGGGAGGGTGGCGCCCGCTTCTCCGGCGGCCAGGGCCGACGCCTGGCGCTCGCCCGCGCGCTACTGTCGGAGGCCCCGATTCTGATCCTGGACGAGCCGTGCGCCGGCCTGGACGCGGCGACGGAGCGAGAGTTTTTAACGACGCTGAACGACGTGGCGGCGGGGCGGACGGTCGTGCTGATCACCCACCGGCTGGTGGGGGTAGAGAAGTTGGACCGGATCTTCCGGTTGTCGGGCGGGAAGGCTGTGGCCGCGGCGGGGTAGGGGCTGTCAGACAATATCCGCTTCGGATCCGCCGTAACGGGGCCAGACCGTCGTTATCCGGCCAAAAACCGCGCCACCGCCGGAACCCCGCGCATCTCCGCCAGTTCCGCCTCGGTCGGCAGTACCGGCCGGTCCCGCTGAGTGTTCACCATGCACAGGAACCCCATCGGTGCATCGCCCGAAGCTCGGAATTGGTGCCACGTCCAGGCGGGGATGGTGATCAGGTCGTGTTCCTTCACCTCCCGGACCTCGGTCCCCAGCAGGCACCGGCCTTGGCCGCGGAAGATCATCACCGCATGCGTGTGCTCATGCCGCTCCAGCGTGGAGTAGCCGGCGGCGTCCATCTCAAAATACCGCAGCTCGCAGCCTAACGAGGGATCGTGGAACAGCGTCTGGCGGGAGATGTCCTTGAACGGCGCGCTGCCGTCCTGCTTGTAGGGTTGATACGCCACGCCCTCCCACCGGTAGCCGCCATGGGTGGGGCGAAATAAAGCGGGTGGTTGTTCGGAGTCCATCGTGGCTAGCCCTGGTGCGGTGGAGGGAAAATATTTTTAACGCAGATGAAAAACAGATGGACGCAAAGGCACGCCGATCTTCCGAAGATGGGGCACGGCCTGGGCGATGGCACGGAGACATGTGCGTGTATCAGCGGACATCTGCCGATGTCTGCGTTAAAAAATACTTTCCTTCAACCCCGCTGTCCGTAAGGGTGATCCGCCACCGCTTGCGCGAACTGTGCGGCTTCCTCGGTGATGCGCTCGCGGGCCATCAGCAAATTACCGCCGATCAGCAACATCGTGTCCGGCCCGTAGAAGTCAAGGATTTCCGTCGTTCGGGCGAGAGTCATGCCGCCCGCGGGTACGGGCAGGCTATCGGCGGCGCGGGCGTTTTCCGCCAGGCGGTGGCAGGTGTCGGTGGAATACCCGAACCGTCCACCGTAATTGGGGAAGATCGCCCCGCCGGCCCCGAACGCCGGGAACAGCTTGCCGATCAACAAATCCGGTGAAATGCGCGCGGCCCCTCCCAACGCCGGATGGGCGAACAACACGAAGTCGGGGAACTCTCCCGCCAGCGTCTGTAACGTCGAGAATCCCGCGATCATTGGCGCGAGCATGGCGCAGTCCAGTCCGCAGTCCCGCGCCAGCAGCAACTGCGCCCGCATGGCGTCCAGATCGCCCGACAAGCTCGGGATATAACGGGTTGGGTGGCCGGTAACCCGAATTGCCCGAGCCACGGCCTCGGCGACGGCGGGAATGCGTTTGGCCGCCCGGCTATAGTGCTGGTCGGCCAGCCCGTGGTCGTCCTTGATGAAGTCCAGCCCGCCCAGCGCGAACCTTTCCGCCAGCAACGCCAGCCGCTCCAACGGCAGACCCTGCGGCTTTAGAGCCGAGCCGGTGAACGCACGGCCGGTCACCCCCAGTCGCGATCGCAGGGCCGCCAGCCCCTTGCTGGGGCCACCGAACAGCGGTGGCAAATCCACATCGTGAAGCACCACATCGTCCTGCAACGACGTGTTTCCGAACAGCATGTTCGTCAGCTGGCCAGCATCCGTCCCGACTGTATCCAGGGCCAGTCCGATGCGCACCGCGAACACGCCCTCGCCAGCTGGTTCGATCGCCTCCACCACCCCGACGATGTCGGACAGCACCGCGGCGTCATCGATTGCTTCCACCGGCATCTCGACGCTCTGTTCCACCGCGATGCCGCGGGCGCGGGCCTCAATGCCCGCCGCGTCGCTCCGCACAAGATAGGTGACGGAGAACCGGCCGCTCATTGGCGCGGGATCACCAGCGCGTCCACGGCCACGGCGCCCGCGGAACCCAGGATCACGGGGTTGATGTCGATCGCCTGCAGCCGGTCGCCGATCGCCAGAGCCGCCCGCTGCAACGCCAGCAGCAGGTCGACAAGCGCGCCAGTCGCGCCCTCATGCCGCCAACGGTGGCTGGCCAGCACCCGCCCGAGGTGGCTGGCGGCCAGCTTTTCCTCGATTGCCTCCCGGCTGACGGGGATCGGCCACATGGTCGCGTCGCCCAGAGCCTCGGCGTAAATCCCACCCAGCCCCGCCAGCAGCACCAAGCCCACACCATCCGCTCGGGTTACCCCGGCGATGGCTTCCAGATCGCCCTTGATCATCTTCTGCACGATGACGTTGGGAGAGCCGATGGACGCGTGGGCCGCCTCCAACGCCTGCGCATCGGTCAGATTGACGTGCACCAGCCCCTGGTCGCTTTTGTGCGCCACCCCCTCGATCACCCCTTTCAGCACCACGGGGTACCCCACAGCGCGTGCCGCCGACAAAGCGTGGGCCAGCGACGGGCACTCCACGGTCGGTACGGCGCGGACCCCGAAACCCAGCAGCAGGTTGAGGCTCTCGGGTTCGGTCAGCTGCCGGTCAGGCATGGCTGGGGCGGCGCCCGGCGCATCGTCGGGGATCGCCAAAGGCGAAGGCGTCAGCATCGCGCCGATGCCCTCCAGCAGGATATCGGTCTCGGTGAACACATCCATGCCGCGGGACGTATAGGACTCCCGCTCCGACGCCGGCATGCCGCCGGGGGAAACGATCAGCAGCGGCTTCCCGGATGTCTCCCGCCCCTTGGCCAACGCGTTGCGGATAGGATCGCCCTGCCACGGGTTCATGGAGTGCATCAGGCCCAACGCCACCGACACGCCGGGGTCGGCCATCAGTAGCGCTGGAACCTCCGCCGCCCGGCGCATGCCGCCGAAGATG
>CAIYDT010000113.1 GCA_903924985.1 uncultured Acetobacteraceae bacterium | reverse complement strand
TACCCGCACATGACGGTGCGCGACAACATGGCGTTTTCGCTCCTGCTGGCCAAACAGCCCGCCACCAAAATTGCAGAGCGCGTGGACATCGCCGCCGGTATTTTGGGATTGCACGCCTTGCTCGACCGTTACCCGCGCCAGCTCTCCGGCGGCCAGCGCCAGCGCGTCGCCATGGGCCGCGCCATCGTGCGCAACCCCAAGGTGTTCCTGTTCGATGAACCGCTGTCCAACCTGGACGCCAAGCTGCGCGTGCAGATGCGCACCGAGATCAAGAAGGTGCACCAGACGGTGAAGACCACCACCGTCTATGTGACCCACGACCAGATCGAGGCCATGACCCTCGCCGACCGCGTGGTGGTGATGAACCACGGCATCATCGAGCAGGTCGGCACCCCGGCGGAGGTATACCACCATCCGACCAGCCGCTTCGTCGCGGGTTTCATCGGCTCCCCCGCCATGAATTTTCTGCCATGCCATATCGACGAAGCCGGCGGCGGCCTATCGGTGCGGGTCAACGACGCCATTAAGATCAACATTCCGGCCGACCGCACCGCCCGCTACATGCCGTTCAAGGGCAAGGAAATGGTGTTCGGCATCCGGCCGGAACATCTGACCCAGCGCAAGGAAGAAGGCCGCCCCGGTTTCGAACCGGTCGATATGCTGGTCGACGTCGTCGAGCCGATGGGCATGGAGACCATGGTCCACTTCTTCGTCGATGGCGCCCCGGTCTGCGCCCGCCTCGACCCCGCGACCAACGCCGAACCCGACAAGATGCTCGGCCTCACCGCCGACATGAACCAGATGCACCTTATGGATAAGGACAGCGGCAAGGTCGTTTAAGGCCTCAAAAAAGCCTGCCGCGTTAACGATTTATTAACCGCTCGCATGATAGGCCGACGCCTGTCATGCGAGTTTTTCTTTTTGCCGCTGCCGTTATCCTCGCACTGGTGCCCGGTATCGGGGCGGCAGCGCCGGGGCATGTTGGGCTCGCATTGTTCGCGTTCTCCATCGGCATTCTGGTTGCAATCCGCCGACGCGCTTGAAAACGCTCGCCGCCCTGCTGGATGCTGAGGCGGAGCGGTTCGCACTTTGGTTGCCGGTCTTCATGGGCACCGGCGTGCTGCTGTACTACACCCTGCGCGTCGAACCGCCGCTGTGGACCGGAGCCGCCGCTGCCCTGGCCGCGTTGTGCGGCATCGTATGGGGCGGCGCCATCCACGCCAGAACCCTCTGCGCGCCCATCCTGGCCTGCGCGCTGGGCTTCGCATCGGCGCAGTTCGCAACCGCCCGAGCCCCACCGGTGGAAACCGGCCTGCCAATCCACGCCGCGATCGTCACCGGCACCATCCGTATGGTCGAAGCGCTGCCGGAAGGCCGCCGTATCACCCTGGAGGCGGTTCGGCTGGACGATGCCGGTGCGCCGCTGCGCCGGACCGTTCGGGTGCGGCTGCGCAAGACCGACGCAGGACCGGCGGCGACCGGCGACACGGTGCGACTTATACCAACCGCCGTTTCCCCTGACTCACGGGGGCTAGGAATCGGTCGCGAACCCTGATTCGCTGCCTTTCGTTCATCATTGAAGAACGGAGGGTTTCATG
>CAIYDT010000112.1 GCA_903924985.1 uncultured Acetobacteraceae bacterium | reverse complement strand
CCTGACCCGCCCAACCTCGGTGCAGCGGCGGGCGTTCGAGTTGCTGGACCTCGCAGTGTAGCCAGGAACGCAAGGTATGGTCTGAGAATTCTTGTTGCCTGTCAGTGGTTTATGTATTTTTGAAGAGGGAAGTTCGGACTAAAAGGGCGCGGGAGCAAGCGGACGATTAGGCGCCTTGGGCTGCACCAAAGAATTGATACCGAGATACGGCTTCAGCCCATCGGTGAAGAAGTAGTTGGCACCGGCCGTGCTGTAAGGGGCCTGAATACCGGCCGCGATCAAGGGCTGCCAATCCAGCAACCGGATACCGCCGCCGGCTTCGCCCTGGACGTCGCGGTTACCGACCACTCCCAATAGCCGGACGACGGGTTTCAGTGTGGCGATATCGGTTGTCAGCGGAATGGCAACATCCAGCTTGCCGCCGAACACCTGGTCGTCGGAAAGGGTTTCGGTCCGGCGTACGCCCAGCACCAGTTCGGGCCGCACATCGCCGAAGTTCCAATGCAGCCCGACCATAAACCGGGTCTCGTCCACGCTTGCCTGCGCGACAGCAACCGCACGAGCGCGAGCACAGGCGACATTTCCGGAGAGGGCAGCACCCATGAATCCAGCAAGAATCGCAATTTTTACTTTAGTCATGAGATCGAAATCTTCCTTCCCGAGGCTGGCTTAACAACCAATTACCGCGCGGTAATATGGCTGGCTACCGATCGTGTCAACGACCAATGCCCCCGAAATCCGACATCGGCGGTTCTGCTACTACCGGCACCTTGCGGGGTGCTTTCGTTGTGAGCCCACGCCCTAACATGCCCAGCACCATCGCTGCCACGAACAAGAGCGTTTTGGGGTTGCCGAACGTTAGCGACGCCAAGGCCGGGCCGGGACAGTAGCCGACCAGCCCCCAGCCGATTCCGAACAGGGCGGCGCCCAGCAGTAGCGGGCGGTCGATGCCGGTTCGTATTGGGGGGTGGCGACGGCTGAATACGTAGCCGAGCGCCGCGACCGGAATGGCTCCAGCCATGACGAGCATCAGGCTGGGGTCCCAATCCCCGGCGATGTCGAGAAATCCCAGCACCTTGCGGGGATCGATCATACTGGAGACGGTCAGACCGAGGCCGAACAGCAGGCCGCAGACTGCGGCGATAAAAAGGGCGCGCATGGCCTATCCGATTCCAATATGATGCGTTAAATAAACAGTTACCATCGCGGCAGCCATGAACACCGCCGTCGCCGCGATCGACCGGAGCGACAATCGGGCCATGCCGCAGACGCCGTGCCCGCTGGTACATCCCCCGCCGAGCCATGTGCCGAAACCGACCAGCAGCCCGCCGGCAATGACGACCCATGGGGACGCAGCGATAACCGGCGCGACGGTCGTTCCGCCCACCAGACGATACAGCAGCGGTGCGGCGATCAGGCCCGCCAAAAACACGATACGCCAGGCTCGGTCCGGCGTTCGGATGCCGGCGACGATACCGCTGATGCCCGCGATCCGACCCAGGCCGGCCCACAGCAACGTCGCGGATAAGCCGATCAGGATGCCGCCGATCAGGGCGGCGACGGGGGTGAAATGGCTCATGGGGTGCAGAACAGTTTGTAGAGTTGTCCCAGGATCGGCCGGACCCGGTCGGAGGCGATGCGGTAATGGATGGTGGTTCCCGCCCGGCGGGTCGCGACCAACCCTTCCTCCCGCAAAGTCGCGAGGTGGCGGGACAGGTTGGACTGCGTCAGGCCAAGCCGGGTCAGCATGTCGCCGACCGAGCGCTCCCCCTGCACCAGATCGCACAGGATCATCAGCCGGTGGCGCTGGCTTCCATTTCGGCTCGGTTCACACCTAATATCATATATGACGGAGAGCTGGCGATGGAAAAGAACCTGGGAAGTGTGGATCGCGGCGTCCGCGCGGTAGTCGGGCTGGTTCTGCTGACGATGATGTTCACCTGGCCGCATACCATTTGGGGCTTGGTGGGTATCGTGCCGTTCTCGACGGCGGTGGTGGGGGTATGCCCGCTCTACCGGTTGTTTGGCTTCAGCACCTGCCCGGCTCGGGGAGAGTGACGTCAGTGCCGGAAGTGCCGCATGCCGGTTAGCACCATCGCAACCCCGGCCGCGTCGGCCGCGGCGATGACGTCGGCGTCGCGGATCGAGCCGCCTGGCTGAATAACCGCGGTCGCGCCGGCCGCGATGGCGGCTTCCAACCCATCGGCGAAGGGGAAGAACGCGTCGGAGGCGACGACGCTGCCCTCGGTCAAGCGGCCGGGAAGGCCGATGGCCTTGGCGGCTTCCTCGCTTTTCCAGGCTGCGATGCGGGCGGAGTCCACCCGGCTCATTTGCCCCGCACCGACCCCGACCGTGGCGCCCCCCCGGGCATAGACGATGGCGTTGGACTTCACGTGCTTGCAGACGCGGAAGGCGAAAATCAGATCGGCCAGTTCGGCGTCGGTGGGCGCGCGTTTGGTGACCACTTTCAGCCCCGAGGCCAGCACCCGCCCGGCGTCGCGGGTTTGCGCCAGGAAACCGCCGGCCACACTGCGAAACGTCAGGCCGGGGGCGGCCGGGTCTGGCATCCCGCCGGTCAGCAGCACCCGCAGATTTTTCTTGCGGCCGAGGATTTCGCGCGCCGCCGCATCGGCGTCGGGGGCGATGATGACCTCGGTGAAGATGGCGGAGATTTTCTCCGCCGCCGCCGCGTCCAGCACCCGGTTGACTGCGACAATGCCGCCGTATGGAGAAACAGGGTCGCAACGCAGCGCCCCGTCCCAGGCCTCCGCCAGCGATCCGGCCGTCGCCACGCCGCAGGGATTGGCGTGTTTGACGATCACCACGGTGGGGGCGTCGAACTCGGCGGCGCACTCGAAGGCCGCGTCGGTGTCGTTGAGGTTGTTGTAGGACAGTTCCTTGCCCAGGATTTGGGTCGCCGAGGCTACCCCGAAGCGGGCGCCGATGGCGTAGAACCCCGCCGCCTGGTGCGGGTTCTCGCCGTAGCGCAGGGTCTGGCGCAGCGTACCGGAGATCGTCAGCCGCCGCGGGAAGGTTTCCTCGCGCTTCTCGGCGAACCAGGCACCGATGGCGGCGTCGTAGGCGGCGGTGCGGGCGTAGGCCTCCCCGGCCAGCTTCCGGCGGGTCGTCCGCGTGGTGCCGCCCAGGCGGGCCAGCTCGTCCAGCACCGCGGCGTATTGGCCGGGTTCGGTCAGGATCGTGACATGGTCGTGGTTCTTCGCCGCTGCTCTGATAAGCGCCGGACCGCCGATGTCGATATTCTCGATGCAGTCGTCATCGGGAGCACCTTTGGCGACCGTGGCCTCGAAGGGATACAGGTTCACCGCCACCAGATCGATCGGCGCGATGTTGTGGGCGTTCATCTGCGCCACGTGCTCCGGCAGGTCGCGCCGGCCGAGGATGCCGCCGTGGATTTGCGGCACCAGGGTCTTGACGCGCCCGTCCAGGATTTCCGGGAAGCCGGTGTGTTCGGACACTTCCTTCACCGGCACCCCGGCGTCGCGCAGCGCCTTGGCGGAGCCGCCGGTGGACAGGATTTCCACCCCGGCCGCGACGAGCGCCTGGGCAAAGGGCACCAGCCCCTCCTTGTCGGAAACGGAGATCAAAGCGCGGCGGATGGGGGCTATGTCGGTCATGGGCGCGGGATAGACCCTAGAGGCCCAAAAGGTCCAGGGTCCGTATCACCACTTTTTCCTCTACGTAGAGATCGAGCGCCCGCGTTCGGCCGGCCTCGCCCATCGCAGCGCGGAGGGCAGGATCAGCGGTCAGGCGCCGCAATGCCCCCGCCAAGGGCGGGGCCTCGCGTGGGGGCACGATCAGGCCGGTAACGCCCGGCACGACTTGTTCGCGCGGGCCGCGAATGTCGGTCGCGACGACGGGGAGGCCGGTCAGCATGGCCTCGATCACCGACATCGGCAGGCCCTCGAAATGGGAGGGGAGGACAAAAATGTCGGCGGCGGCCAGGATCGCGGCAACGTCGGTGCGGTACCCCAGTAGGCGCAGGCGGTCGCCGAGGCCGGCTTCACGCAGCAGGGCTTCCATGTCGTCGCCACGGTCCGACTCCAGCCGGTTGCCCACCACCCACAGCTCGGCATCCGGCACGTCGCGCATGGCGGCGGCGAGTTCGGGATAGCCCTTGTGCCGCACGAGCCGGGAAACGGCGACGACCACCACCCGGTCCTCCGGCACACCCAACGCCGCGCGGATGCGCGCGCGGGCTTCGGGATCGGGATGGAACACCGAGGGATCGCGGCCGTTGCGGACCGAGACCGCACGGCGGTTGATCCACAGGCGGCGCGCGTCGCCGGCTTCCTCGTCGGAGACGGTCAGGAAGACGTTGGTGATGCGGCCAGCGAGCCACTCCATCAGGAAGCCGATGAGTTGGCGGGGCGGGTTGCCAGCGTAATTGAACCAAAATCCGTGGCAGGTGTAGGCGATGCGTGGCACGCCGGCCCACCACGCCGCCATGCGCGCCAGGAAGCCGCTGATCGGCATATGGGCGTGCACGAGGTCGGGCTTTTCGGCCCGGAACAGCGCCACCACTGCGCGGAAGGCCCGCCAGTGGGACAGCGGGGAGACGCGACGCTCCAGCGGCAGCGCAATGACGCGGAAGCCCTCGGCGCGAGGGATTTCCAGCAGCTTGCCGTCGGCGCAGGCCCCGATCACCTCGTGGCCGCGATCCCGAGCGGCCCGCATCAACGGCAGCAGGAACTGGCGGAGGGAAAAGTCTACGTTGGTGATTTCGACGATTTTCATGGGGGAGTCCCTCCTACGCCATCCTCGGGTCAAGCCCGAGGATGACGAATGGGGGAATCATCCGACCTTGCTGATCGCCCATTTCACGTGCTGCGGGCCATCCGCCAGGCCATGGAGAACGACCTGCTCCGTCCGGCGGGGTTCAGTGCCGCCGAGGTAGATGCTTTCCTCCAGCGCCAGGCGCGCGTGATCGGCCCGCAGGCGCCAGCCGCCGCCGGAGCGCAGTCTTAGCAGCACCGCTTCACCGTCCTGTTGCAGGCTGGCTTGCACGTCGGGGTGCAGATGGAAGCGCAGGGCGAAAGGCTGGGGTTGGGCGGCCTCGATCACGTCTTCCCCGCGGATGTCCTCACCGCTTTCCGACACGTACAGGCGCCGGCGGTGCACCGCGCCGAAGGGCTTCATCCAGCCGTCGTGATGCACTTCCAGCCAATGCGCGCCGTTGGCCTCCTGCCGTTGCGCCTTCACATCCGTGGGGCGGCGACCGAGGCCGTCGGGGCGTAGCTCGCTGCTGTTATGGTCGGCGATGATCAAAGTGGAGTGCGCGGCGGTAGCGCGGGCGGCATCCCGCCATTCCGGGGGGCCGGCGGGGAAGGCGCCGCAGTTCACGATCATGCGGTCTCGGCCGATCGACAGCTCCATTGCCAGGGTGCCGGCATGGGCGTAGCGATCCACGCCATGCGGCGGCGGGGCGCCGCAATCGACAATCAGCACGCTGCGGCCGGCTTGCAGGCGTTGGAACCCGCCATCCGCCAAAGCCGAGGGGCCGCGCCCGCCGCGCCCCGCCTGGGTCAGGACCAGGTCGATCAGGGCGGCCTTTTCCTCCCGGCTGCCGTTGAACAGCGCGAGACCGCCGTCACCGTGCCGCAGGACACGCAGGGCCGGGGCCATGCGCTCGATCGCGTTGGTCAACGCCGCGGGGGGCTGGGTTTGCCCAGCTTGCAGCAGCGCGCGGATTTCCGTCAGGTCCTGCAACGCCGCCAGTTGCGCCGCCGGGCTGCGTTCGGCGTGGCATCCGTCCGGCAGCACCTGCCTCAGGATCTCCTGAGGCAGGAACCGCAGCGCTCGGGTCATGAAGCCAGCGTGTTCCGGCAACGCCACGGCGGCGGCGATCAGCCCTTTCAGGGCGGTCAGGGCGCGGGCGTCGATTTCCTCGGCCGGGAGGGCGGCGGACAGGCCGCGGGCATCGGCGACCAGCCGAGCCATGAGCCGCTGGCGGAAGGAATCGTCGGCGGTGGCGGCGAAGAAGTCGTAGTGGCCGAGCCAGGCGGTGATGCGGGCGCCGACCACGTCCGGCCGGTAGGCGATGGCGTCGGGCGGCGGGGCGGCGATCCACTCCGCGACCAGCAGACGGGCGCGCAGCCGGGCCGCGTCGGTGCCGAGGGCGCGAAGGTCCCGCAACCAGGCGAAACCGTGGGCGCTGGCCCGGAGTAAGGTGGAACCGGTGACCTCGTGCCAGCCGCCGGGATGCAGCGGGCGGACGGCGCCGCCGAGTTCCAACTCGCCTTTCAGCAGGCGGGCGCCGTGGTCGGGATCGCCGGGCCAGGGATCGCGCACGGGCAGTGCGGGGGCGTCGGGCACGCGGCCCATGCGCAGGCTGGGCAAGCGCGCCATCATCCGTCGACCGTTGCGCACCCACTGGCGGGGATCGATGGCGATCATGCGGGGCGGAGGGCCGCTATGGCCCCGGCGTAGTCGGGCGCGCCGAACACGGCGGTTCCGGCGATCAGCGTGTCGGCGCCGGCTTGCAGCACGGCCGGGGCGGTGGCGGGGGTAATCCCCCCATCCACCGCCAAAGCGATGGCGCGGCCGCTCGCGTCGATCATGCCGCGCAAGGCGGCGATCTTGGGCAATTGCGACGGCAGGAACTGCTGCCCGCCAAATCCTGGGTTAACCGACATCACCAGCACGATGTCGGTCAAATCGAGCATCCATGCAATGGATTCCGGCGGAGTCCCCGGATTCAGCACCAAGCCCGCCTTCTTGCCCAACGAGCGAATCAGTTGCAGGGAACGGTGCGGATGCGCACAGGCCTCGGGATGGAACGAGATGTGATCGGCACCCGCATCGGCGAAGGCCTGGATGTAGGGATCGACAGGCTCGATCATCAGATGCACGTCGAACGGCAGTTCCGTATACTTGCGCAGCGCCGCCAGAACGACCGGACCGAAGCTGATATTGGGTGCGAAATGCCCGTCCATCACGTCCAGATGCAACCAATCGGCGCCGGCGGCTTCGATGGCAGCGACCTCCTCCCTCAGCCGGCCGAAATCGGCGGCGAGCAGGCTGGGCGCGATGGTGATATGCCGTTCGTGCGGAGGTGCCATGCGCGATGTTCTAGACAGCGACTCCGGCGCCATACAAGGCTGGTTCGACGACGGGTTGGCCTCGCTCCTTCGTCATCCTCGGGCTCGACCCGAAGGTCGCCCGCCGCACAAACCCTTGTAATATGACAATTTTAGGCGAGGCCAGTGCTGGTGGCGGTTCTCGGGTCGAGCCCGAGGGTGACGAAAAAAAGAGGCCGACACCGTTCAAGCGACCCGAATGAGCCTCGCCGCGAAGAAACCGTCCATCCCGCCGCGTTCGGACCAAAGAGCCGGGTGGGTGCGCAAGTTTCCGCCCGCGGTGCGGGCTTCGGGGAGCATGGCCAGCTCTTCCGGGGTGAACGGGTCGGGGCGGAGGTGGGGGGCGTTGAGGATGCGGGGTTCGGCTTCCTCCGGTTGCAGGGAGCAAACGGCGTAGATCAGGCGTCCGCCAGGCTTCAGCATCGCGGCGGCGGCAGCGATCAGGCGGTCCTGGGCCTGGATCAGGGTCTTGATGTCGTTCGGGCGCTTGAGGTGCGGCACGTCGGGGTGGCGGCGGATGGTGCCGGTGGCGCTGCACGGCGCGTCCAGCAGGATGGCGTCGAACAGTTCGGGCGGTGTCCAGGCCGTGGCGTCGGCCTGGATCAATGCGGCGTGCAAGCCCCAGTGGACGAGATTGCCGGCGAGCCGGTCGAGGCGGGCAGGATCGCGCTCCAATGCCGTAACCGTGGCGCCGGCGGCGGCGAGCTGGCCGGTCTTGCCCCCGGGGGCGGCGCAGAGGTCGGCGATCCGTTCGCCGGATTGGGCGTTCAGGAGCTTCGCCGGGAGGGCGGCGGCGGCGTCCTGCACCCAAAGCGCGCCCTGGTCGAAGCCGGGGATGTCGGCGACCCGCGTGCCGGGGGGGAACCTAACGGACCCGGTGGGCAACAACTCGGCGTTTTCCGGCGGCGCGGTGCCAGGCTTCAGCGTCAAATCCAGCGGCGCCTCCTGCTGATGCGCGATCGCAATCGCTCGGGCATTGGCGCCCCAGGAGGCCCAGAGCCATGGCGGTGTGTCGAGGCGGGGGCTGTCGAGGGTTTCGAGTGCGGCCGGGCCGGCGGCGGCGACCTTGCGCAGGACGGCGTTGGTGAGGCCCGCGAAGGGCGTGAGGCCCCGGGTCTTCGCCAGCGCCACGGCGGTGCCGACGGCGGCATGGACAGGCGTATTCAGCAGCAGCAGGCCAGCGGCGCCGATGCGGAGGACGTTGCGGACGGGGGCCGGCGGCTCCTTGCGCAGGAACGGTTCTATCAATGCGTCCAGCGTGCCGGCGCGGCGCAGGACGGCGGCGGTCAGACGGTGCGCGGCGGAGCGGTCGCGCTGATCCAGCGTGGGGAGGGCGGTGAGCGCTTCCTCCAGCGGGCGACCGCGCTCGAGGACGGCGGTCAGAAGGTCGAAGGCGGTTTCGCGGGTGGGGTCGGGCATGCGGGGGGTTGTGCGCTTGGGCGGGGCGGTTGGGTAGGGGTGGGAAAGCAGGACCAGCCATACCCGACGGGTGCGCCGCTATAAGCGCGGCTGAAAGAGAACCCGCAAATCTCGCAGGCAACAAGCACATAACCAGGAAGCGTCGAAATACCGGGCTTCGGAATGCTGATTTGTTTGCCGTCGTCACTGTAACGCGCTTGGGCGGCTCCAACGGCCCAACTGGCATCTCTCGGGTCGGGTGCTGTTCTTGATGCCTTCCTGATCCCTGCCGAGCAACCCATCTATTCGCCCTCTTTTGGTGGCATGGCCGTTACGCCGCCTCGTCGAACGAAGGCCGTATCAGCACCTCGGCCGAAATTCCCAGCCGTTCGTGTAACCGCCGGATCATCCCAATCGACAGCCCGCGCTTTCGGTTCAGCGCCTCCGCGATTCGCGTGCGCGTGCCGATGACACCCTCCAGGTCCTTCCGTGTCATCCCCATCTGCTCCATCCGGCACTTGATTGCTTCCACCGGATCGGGCGGATCCATCGGGTAATGCTTGGCTTCATAGGCATCGATCAGCGTCGCCAGCACGTCCAAACGATCGCCCTCTGGCGTCCCATTCGCGGCACCCCAAAGCGTTTCCACCTCTGCCATCGCCGCCTCATAGTCCGCTTCCGAACGGATGGGCTTTACGTCAGCTACCATGATCGATCTCCTTCACGTCGATGCGGTCGTAATCTCTATGGGTTCCGATCCATTTGATCCAGACGATGGCCTTATCGAAGGCCACGGACACAACCAGCCGGTAGTCGTTGCTTTTGATGTTGAAAACAATCGATCGGCGCTGACGATGCTGGCGGTGGCATAGCGCCGCTTCACAATGGACGACGACGCGCGCACCTGCCAACGGCGATGGCCCACCGACCGCCGACAGCCGCGCCGTCACCCAAAACCGCACCCAACCCAAACCCCGCCCTTGACATCCGACCCGTCCCGGCCTTTTTACGCCGCCTGCCGTGTAGGGGTGTAGCTCAATTGGCTAGAGCGCCGGTCTCCAAAACCGGAGGCTGGGGGTTCGAGACCCTCCACCCCTGCCAGCACGCTTTCCACAAGCGCGCTCGGCGGGTACACTAATCGCGATTTCAAGGAGTTATGGCGGCGTGGCGTTCGAACCGGTGAAATTCTTCCGCGAAGTGCGGAGCGAGGTGATGAAGGTCACCTGGCCCTCGCGTAAAGAAACGCTGGTCACCACCGGCTTGGTGTTCGCCATGGCGGCCGTCACCGCGATCTTTTTCTTCGTCGTCGATCAGGTGATCGGCCTCGGGGTGCGCGCGCTGTTCGGCATGAGCGTCTGAGAAGGTAACCTACGATCATGGCCAAGCGTTGGTATGTTGTTCACGTCTACTCCGGCTTCGAGAAGAAGATCGCGCAGCAGATCAAGGATCAGGCGATTCAGAACGGCCTCGGCGAGCAGTTCGAGGAAGTGCTGGTCCCCTCCGAGAACGTGGTCGAAGTCCGCCGCGGCCAGAAGGTCAGCAGCGAGCACAAATTCTTCCCCGGCTATGTGCTGGTGAAGATGGACCTGACCGACGACGCATGGCATTTGGTCAAAAACACCCCCAAGGTCACCGGCTTCCTGGGCAGCAAAACCAAGCCCAGCCCCATCTCGGAGGCCGAGGCCGACCGCATCCTGAAACAGAGCCAGGAAGGCGTCGAACGCCCCCGCCCCGCGGTGCTGTTCGACATCGGCGAACAAGTCCGCGTGTCCGACGGCCCCTTCGCCAGCTTCAACGGCACCGTCGAGGAAGTCGACGAGGAGAAAGGCCGCCTCAAGGTCAGCGTGTCGATCTTCGGCCGCTCCACCCCGGTGGAACTGGAATACAGCCAGGTCGAGAAGGTCTGAGGGCAAACGCGATTGGCGCTGGCTGCTTCACGGGCCAGATACCGTAAAGGAGCCGCTACGGTCCCCGTGCAAAGGCCGGCATTGATCGACGAAACGGACGACGGCGACGCTTGGTGCTTGCCGGGCGCAAGGGTCGCGCCACCCATTCCAGGGGCCGAGGCATTCAGTACGAGCCCCCTGCTGACGCATCTGCGCGCGGCCGCGGCGGCGGACCCGAAAGCCACGGCGCTGGTCGGGCAAAGCAACAGCATCCAGTATGGCGACATGCTGCGGTTGGCCCAGAATACGGCGCATGCCGTGGCCAACCTGGCGCCGCCCGGCCGGCCGGTGGCCTGCCTGCTGCCATGCACGCCAGAGGGAATCACCGGCTTGCTCGGCTGCCTGATCTCCGGCCGCCTCTGCCTGGTACTCGACCCGGCCATGCCGCCGGAGCGTCTGGCCGCATTGTTGGCGGACGCCGTGCCCGCCGTCATCCTCGCCGCCGCCCCCCTGAAACACCCGCCCGCCGCGCCGGTGCTGATGCTCGACACCGTGCTGGCCAGTTCGGATGCGGACTGGCGGATGGGCCCGGACTGGAATCCGGATTCACCGCTCGCCGTCCACTTCACCTCTGGCAGCAGCGGCCGCCCCAAAGGGATCGTGCTCTCGTCGCGGTCGGTCCTCTATCGCGCGCTGGACACCAATACAGCCTGGGGACTGACGTCGGCGGACCGGGTATTCTGTCCCTCCATGCCTTTCGCCGGTTCCGGCCTGGCCTGTCTGTTGGGTGCATTGAGCCGCGGCGCCCGCGTTGTGCTGGCCGATCTCGCGACGGAAGGTGCCGGCGCCGTGCTGAGATTGCTGGAGTGGGAGGCGGTGACCTGCGCGATGATCCAGCCTCCTGCCCTGCGCCTGCTATCGTCGTTGGAACGGGCCAGAACGTCTTTCCGCGCCTTGCGAGCCTTACGCAGCGGTGCGTCCGCTCTGACGCGAGCGGACATTGCTGCCTGGCGCCTCCTGCTACCGCCGGGCTGTGAGATTTTACATACCTACGCTTCGACCGAAGCACTCATCATCGCGCAATGGACGCTGCCGGCCGACGATCGTGGGCCAGAGACAACGGTGGCCGCGGGCTTGCGGCAGGCCCTCCATGAGTACGCATTGGTCGGCGAAGACGGGAGACCGGCACCGCCTGGCGAGCCGGGGGAACTGGTGCTGCGCAGCCGCTATCTTGCCCTTGGCGAGTGGCGGGAGGGCCGGCTGGTGCCCGGTGCCATGCGCCCCGTCCCTGGCCGTTCGGGCTGGCGCTTCTTCCGCACCGGGGACCTTATGCTGGTACAACCGGATGGGATGTTGCGCGTGCTCGGACGGGCCGACCGGCAGGTGAAGATCAACGGCGTCCGGGTCGAACCAGCCGAGATCGAGGCCGTGCTCCGCGCTGAGCCCGCGGTAACCGATGCCGTCGTGGTGGCGCGCACGGTTTCGGGAAGCGTGACTCTGCACGGTTTCGTCGCCGCGACGGTCGAGGACCGGCTCGAACTCATCCGAGCACTACGGCAGCGTCTTTCGGCGGCGCTGCCAATGGCATTGCGCCCAGCCGATCTGACGGTGCTGGATCGGCTACCGGCCTTGCCCAGCGGTAAGATCGACCTGAACGCCTTGTCCCGTTGGGATGCGGCACGATAACCGCGGCCGGGACGGCTCTTACGCTTTTGTGCCCCGCCCCGCCTCCTATCCGAGAACCCCCAAGGCGGCCTTGATTCCGAACGCCCCCGGCAGCGCTCCCCGGGGGAACAGGCGCGTCACGTGGCCGATCTTGCGCCCGGGATGCGCCTCGGCTTTGCCGTAGTGGTGGGGGATCAGGCCGGGGCTGGCGACGATTGCTGGCCATAGGGCGGCCTCATGCGGCCCCACCAGGTTCTTCATCACCGCGTCGGAATGCCGCACAGCCGGCGGCAGCGGCAAACCGGCGATGGCGCGAATATGCGCCTCGAACTGGCTCATGGGGCAGGCGTCGATGGTCCAATGGCCGGAGTTGTGCGGGCGGGGGGCGATCTCGTTCGCCAGCACCCGGCCGTCGCGGTCGACGAACATCTCGACCGCCAGCAGGCCGACCAGATCCAGGGCTGCGACCACATCGCGGGCGATGCGCTGGGCGGCTTGATCCACCTCGGCGGTGATGCGGGCCGGAGCCAATGTGATGTCCAGGATATGGTCGCGGTGCTGATTTTCCACCGTGTCGAAGGCGGACACCGACCCGTCGGCGCCGCGCGCGATCACCACGCTGATCTCACGCGCGAAATCGACAAAGCCCTCGAGGATCAAGGGCTTGGGAGACAGGCGCTCAAACGCCGGGGCCAGATTCCCCGGCGAGCGCAGCATCGCCTGGCCCTTACCATCGTAGCCCAGCCGGGTCGTCTTCAACACCGAGGGCAGCCCCAGTTCGGCGACCGCCGCTTCCAGTTCCGCCAGCGTTTCCACCACGCGCCAGGGGGCCGTGGCAACGCCGGTGTTGTTGAGAAAAGATTTCTCGGCGATGCGGTCCTGGCTGATGCGTAGCACCGATGGCGCGGGGCGGACGGGCTTCAGGGACGCCAGGAGATCCAGGCCCTCGGCGCTGACGTTCTCGAATTCGAAGCTGATGACGTCCACGGCGGCGGCGAAGGCGCGCAGGGACGCCGGATCCGCATAGTCGCTGATGGTGACGGCGTGGGAGACCTGGGCAGCGGGGCTGTCTTCCTCCCGCGTCAGAATGTGGCAGCGGTAGCCCAGGCGCGCGGCCGCCAACGCGGACATCCGGCCGAGTTGCCCGCCGCCGACCAGACCGATGGTGGCGTTAGGGGGGAGAGCCCCGATCATGCGGGGTCGTCGACCGGTTCGATGGCCACAGCGGCGGTTTGTTCGGCGCGCACCGCGTCCAGGCGTTCCGCCAGGGCAGGATCGTGCAGCGCCAGAATGGAGGCCGCCAGCAGCGCGGCGTTCACCGCCCCTGCCCGGCCAATCGCCAGCGTACCCACCGGGATGCCGGCCGGCATCTGCACGATGGACAAAAGACTGTCCTGGCCTTTCAGGGCGTGCGACTCGACGGGAACGCCCAGCACAGGCAGGGGCGTCCAGGCGGCGCACATGCCGGGAAGGTGGGCGGCGCCTCCTGCCCCGGCGACGATCACGTGCAGGCCGCGCGCTCGGGCCGTGGTGGCATACTCCCGCAACCGGTCGGGGGTGCGATGGGCGGACACGATGCGGGCTTCGTAGGCAATTCCCAGCCGGTCCAGCATAGCGGCGGCGTTGCGCATGGTGGGCCAGTCCGACTGGCTCCCCATGATGATCCCAACCTTGGGCGCTGACGCGTCCATCTCAGGCGATATTGTCGGGAATCAAGCGGCTTTCCAGCCAACTGACCTCGTCCTTGAGCATGAGTTTGCGCTTCTTCAGCCGTTGCAAGTGGAGCTGGTCGGACGGTCCCTGATCGGCCAAACGGGCAATCACCGTGTCGAGGTCACGGTGCTCGCTACGCAGCTCGTGCAGCTTCCGCAGCAGCGAATCCCGGTCGGTCAGCATGGACGCTCCATACCACAAATTTTTCTGCCGCACATGCCCCCGAACGGGCGGATTGGGCTGGTTCGATGCGTGGCAATGGCGTTACGGTGCGTTGCCGCGGTCACTGCGGTGACCTTGGGCAACCAACCGGAACTTATCGGAGGTACTACGCTCATGAGCTATTCGGCCCGTCTCGATGCCCTGAAGCAGCGTCATGCTTCGCTGGAATCGCGGATACAGGACGAAGATCAACGACCCCGACCGGACAGCGACGCGCTCATGCGATTGAAGCTGGAGAAGCTGCACTTAAAAGAGGAAATGGAGAAGATCAGCACCCTGGTCGACTAATACCGCGACACCCCGCTGTCAGGCGGCTTCGTCCGCCTCCGGCGGCGGGGGCACCGGCACCGTCCGCCCCTCACGCTCCAGGCGTTCGTTCGCCAGCGCGACGGCGGCATTCAGATCGCCCTGGCTGCACAGGCCCAGGATCACCGGGTCCCGCGGCTTGATGTTGGCGCTGTTCCAGTGGGTGCGGTCGCGCACCTTCTGAATGGTTTCCTTGGTGGTGCCCATCAGCTTACCCACCTGCGCCTCGGTCAACTGAGGGTAGTTCCGCAGCAGGTAGGCGATGCCGTCCGGGCGGTCGTTCCGCTTGGCCACGGGGGTGTAGCGCGCGCCGCGCAGGCGCTTCGGCGCCGGCAGCGTGGTCGCCAGCAGCTTCAGGCGCGCGTTGGGATCGGCCTCGCACTGCTTGATGTTGTCGGCGGTGACCTGGCTGTTGGCGACCGGGTCGTAGCCCACGATGCCCTGCGCCACTTCGCCATCCGCGATCGCCTGTATCTCAAGCGGGTGCATGCCGCAGAAGTCGGCGATCTGCGTGAAGGTCAGGGCGGTCTTTTCAATCAGCCACACGGCGGTGGCCTTGGGCATCAGCGGCAAGGACATGGTATCTTACTTTCTGGGGCGCGCTTTAAGCGGCCGGCGGCGCGGCAAGGGGCGGGGTATGACAAGCCCCCCGCCTGGGGTCAAGCAGTTCCGCAACTCATTTTGGCCATTTGCTTCCGGCGGGAGCCGGATATCATCCCTGCCATGTGCGTAACAGGAGGTTGGACCATGGCCGAAGAGGAAGACGCCCCGCCGCGCAAGCAGACCCGGTTGGAGAAGCTGGTGCTCGACACACTCGGGATCGACGAGCTGCGCGACTACATTGGGGAGTTGCGGGACGAAATCGCGCGGGTCGAGGCGGATATCGGCCGCAAGCACAGCCACCGCAACGCGGCGGACGCGTTCTTTAAACGGCCGTGAAAAGGAAAGGGGGAGCCGCGATGGCTCCCCCTTTTTCGGTTACGCCGCCCGGACGGACGGCGCCGGGTCGTTGGCGATCGCGGCCGGGGTCGTGCCACCGATCGCGATGCGGCGGGGCTTCAGCGCCTCCGGCACCACGCGCCTCAGGGACACGTGCAGCAGGCCATTCTGGAGGTCGGCGCCCTCCACCACGACATGATCCGCCAGCACGAAGCGGCGCTCGAACGGGCGGCCGGCGATGCCGCGATACAGCAGTTCGGCCTTGGGCGCGTCTCCGGCGATCCGGCCAGTGATCACAAGGGTATTGTCCTTGGCCACGAGATCGAGGTCGGCCGCGCTGAACCCAGCAACCGCCATGGTCAGGCGGTAGGAGTCATCGCCGATCTTCGCGATATTGTAGGGGGGGTAGCTGGCCTCGGTCGCCGAAGCGGCGGTGTCGGCCAAGCGTGCCAAACGGTCGAAACCGATGGCGGTACGGAACAACGGGGAGAAATCGAACGTCGTCATGGAAAACCTCCTGCGAGAGCAAGGTTGATATCTCAGGCCGCCCGGACTCGGGCCGACCCCGGTTCAGTCTCCGGAACCCCTGATGGGCATTCCGGACACTGTTGAGATAGGAAACCCAGCAGACCCCGCAAGAGGGTCGCGGCGAAAAAATCAGCCCTTGATGCCGAGGCCCGCGAAGCGCTTGTTGAACTTGGCGACCTGGCCGCCGGTGTCCATGATGCGCTGCACGCCGGTCCACGCCGGGTGCGATTTCGGGTCGATGTCCAGCCGCAGCGTATCGCCGGGTTTGCCCATGCAGGAGCGGGTCTTGAACTGCGTCCCGTCCGTCATGATGACGTTGATCTCGTGGTAGATGGGGTGGATGCCCGGCTTCATGGTGGTGGTCCTATGCGTATGGCGCCGCCGATCCCGACCGGAAGCGCGAAGGGGGGGCGTATAGCGGGACCTTCGGCTCGGCTCAAGGGGCGATTGCGCGCGCCCGCTCCCGCAGCTCGAATTTCTGGATTTTGCCCGTTGATGTCTTCGGCAGCGGCCCGAAGGTGACGTGGCGGGGGGCTTTGAAGTGCGCCATGTGCTGGCGGCACCAGGCGACGATGTCGGCCTGTGTCGCGGTGGCACCGGGTTTCAGGGTGACGAAGGCCTGCGGGGTCTCGCCCCATTTGTCGTCGGGGCGGGCGACCACGGCGGCCTCCATCACGGCGGGGTGCTTGTAGAGGACCTCCTCGACTTCGAGGGACGAAATATTCTCCCCACCGGATATAATAATGTCCTTCGCGCGGTCCTTGATCTCCACGTAGCCGTCGGGATGCATCACCGCGAGGTCGCCGGAGTGGAACCAGCCGCCGGCGAAGGCCTCATCCGTCGCGGCGACGTTTTTCAGGTAGCCCTTCATGACCGTGTTGCCGCGCAGCATCAGCTCACCCATCGACGTGCCGTCGGCCGGCAGTCTGGTCATGGTGGCGGGGTCCATCACCGCGGCCTCCTGCAGCATCGGGGTCGCGACACCCTGGCGCGCCATGAAGGCGGATTTTTCGTCGATCGGCAGTTCGTCGAGGCCCGGCTGCCACAGGCAAACGGTGGAGGGGCCGTAGGTTTCGGTCAGGCCATACAGGTGCGTGACGGCGAAGCCCATTTCCTCCATCCCAGCGATAACGGTCGAGGGCGGCGCGGCGCCGCCCGTCGCGATCTGGACGCTGTGCGGCAAGGGCCGGCGTGCCTCGGCTGGGGCGTGGATCAGCATCGACAGCACCACCGGGGCGCCGCACATGTGGGTGACGCCGTGTTCGGCGATGGCGGCGAAGATGGGGGCCGGTTCCACCCGCCGCAGGCAGACATGCGTGCCGCCGGCCAGGGTCACCGCCCAGGTGTAGGTCCAGCCGTTGCAGTGAAACATTGGCAGCGTCCACAGGTAGACGCTTTTCGGCGACAGCCCAAAGGTCAGCGCGTTGGCGCAGGCGTTCAGGTACGCCCCTCGGTGGTGCGCCACCACGCCTTTGGGGTTGCCGGTGGTGCCGGAGGTGTAGCCGAGGGCGATGGCCTGCCACTCGTCGTCGGGTAATTTCTCCGCATGGTTGGGGTCGCCGTCCCTGAGGAACGCTTCGTACTCGACTGAGCCGACCATCGCGCCGGGCGGGGCAACGGGATCGTCGATATCGACGACCAGGGGGTTGGTGCCAGCCTGTTTCAACGCTGAGTCCATGACCGCGGCGTATTCGCGGTCGGTCATGACGACCTTGGCCTCGCTGTGTTGCAGGATAAACCCCACGGCGCCGGCATCCAGGCGGGTGTTAATGCAGCACAGCACGGCGCCGAGCATGGGGACGGCGTAGTGGGCCTCCAGCATTTCGGGGGTGTTGGGGGCCATGATGGCGATCGTGTCGCCCTTGCCGATGCCGGCCTTGGCCAGCGACGATGCCAGACGGCGGCAGCGTTCGGCGAACTGGGCGTAGGTATAACGGCGCTCCCCATGAATGACCGCGACCCGGTTGGGGTAGATGCCGACGGTACGGGTGAGGAAGGACACCGGCGACAGCGGCACGTAATTGGCTGGCGTGCGGTCGAGATGCTGTTCGTAGATGGACATCGCCCAATTCCCTCGTGCTGGACCCAATGCCGAACGTATGGCACAGCCGGTCCTAACGCCAACCGAGGGAAACGCCACCATGACCGGATCCGTCAAAGTCACCGTCAAAGACTACATCGCTACCGTCGTCATGGACCGCCCGCCGGTCAACGCCCAGAACTCCGAATTCCGGCAGGAGTTGATCGCCACCTTCGACTCCATGACCGACCGGGAGGATGTGCGGGTCGTCATCCTGACCGGCACCGGCAAGATGTTCTCCGCCGGGGCCGACATGCGGGAGCGTCCAAACCCCGACAACAAGGGGGAATACTGGCATTTCAACCGCTTGGCGCGGGAGAGTTTCAACGCGATCCAGGAATGCTCCAAGCCGGTGATCGCCGCGGTGAATGGGCCGGCGTTGGGCGCGGGACTCGGGCTGGTCGCGCATTGCGACATCATCCTGTGCTCGGAAAACGCCGTGCTGGGCATGCCGGAAATCGACGTGGGCCTCGCCGGCGGGGCCGCCATGCTGCAAACCCTGTTCGGCAAATCCCGGGCGCGGCGGATGTTCTTCACCGGGTGGCGGGTGCCGGCGGATGAGCTGTATCGCACCGGCGTGGCGGAATGCTGCGTGCCGCTGGAGCAATTGATGCCGGAGGCAATGAAGATCGCGACTGAAATCGCCTCCAAAACCCCGGTTGGAATGCACTACGCCAAACAGTCGATGAACACGACCATGCACATGCCGCCGCGCGACGGCTACCGGTGGGAACAGGGGGTGACGGTGATGCTGTCGCGGACCGAAGACGCGCAGGAGGCGCGGCAGGCGTTCATCGAGAAGCGTAAGCCTGTGTGGAAAGGTCGTTGATCATGCGCCGCTTATTAATGGCCTGCGCCGCGCTGCTGCCGCTGACCGCCCAGGCCGCCGAAGTCAAAATGGCGGTGCGGACCGACGCCAGCTCCATTGACCCACACTACCACGTCTACACGCCAAACTCCGCCGTCTTCCACCACATTTTCGATACGCTGGTACTGACCGGCTCGCGCGGCGAAGCGGTGCCGGGCCTGGCGACGTCCTGGAAGACGGTTGCCGACGACATCTGGGAATTCAAGCTCCGCCCGAACGTCACCTTCCACGACGGCGGCGCGTTCACGGCGGAAGACGTTGCATTCTCGATCGCCCGAGCCCCGAACGTGCCCAATAGCCCGTCCTCGTATTCGCAATATACCAAGCTGATCGACAGAACCGAGATCGTCGATCCGCTCACGATCCGTTTCCACACCAAGGGGCCGGCCCCGACGCTGCCGGTCGACCTCGGCCAGGTCGCGGTCGTTTCCAGGCACGCGGCCGAGGGCAAAACGACCTCCGATTTCAACAGCGGCCTCGCCGCCATTGGAACGGGTCCCTATCGTTTCATCGAGTGGGTGTCGGCGGATCATCTGACGTTGGCGAAAAACCCCACCTACTGGGGCGGCGCCGAACCCTGGGACCGCGTCACTCGCCGAGCCATTCCCGGCGACGCCGCTCGGGTTGCCGCGCTGCTGGCGGGGGATGTGGACATTATCGAAGGCGTGCCAGCCGTCGATCGCGCCCGCATCGCCGCGCAGCCCAATCTGTCCCTGTTCGAGTGCGACGCGTTCCGCATCATTTATTTGCATATGGACTCCGCGCGGGATGTTTCGCCGGGGATCAGCGACGCGAACGGTGCGAAATTGGACAGAAACCCGTTGCGCGATGCACGGGTGCGGCGGGCGGTGAGTTATGCCATCAACCGGCAGGGGCTGGCGGAGAAGCTACTCAGCGGGCAGGCCCATCCCGCCGGGCAATACATCCCGCCCAGCACGCCCGGTGCCAGTCCCAATCTACCGCCCATTCCCTACGACCCCGACCTGGCGAAGCGCCTGATGAAGGAAGCCGGTTGGGAAAACGGGTTCAGCGTGGTGCTGGCCGGCTCCAACGACCGTTACCCCAGTGACGCGCAGGTGACGCAGGCGGTGGGGCAGATGCTGGCGCGCATCGGCATCAAGACCGAGGTGCAGACCATGCCCGCCGCCATGCTGTTCAGCCGCGGCAGCAAGCTGGAGTTCAGCATGATGCTGTCGGGTTGGGTTGGGTCCGGGGAGGCATCATCCCCGCTGACGGCCCTGATGGCGACCTACGATCCCAAGACCGGCATGGGCCCCTCCAACCGCGGCCGCTGGTCGAACGCGGCCTTCGATGCGGCGTTGGGGGAGGCTTTGCGCACCCTGGACGACACCAAACGCAACGCGCTGTACGCCCGAGCGGCGGAGATCGCGGTAGAGGATATGGGCGTGGTGCCGGTGTATTTCACGGTCAACACCTGGGCCACCAAAAAGGGCCTGACCTACGAGGCTCGGGGGGACGAGTTGTCGTTTGCGATGAGCTTGCGGCCGACGAAGTAGCCCTTCGCGTTGCCGCGGCGGCGACGAACGGTATACTCGCCAGCAGCAAGAAACGGAGAGCGAACGCATGCGCCAGATGACGATGGTGGGCTTCCTTCAGGCCCAGAACTGTACAACCCTGGCCAGCGCCTGGCGCCACCCCGAGGCACGCACCGACTTCACCACCGCCGCCTACTACCAGCACATCGGGCAGGTGCTGGAAGCCGGCAAGTTCCATATGGGCTTCTTCGACGACCGCCTGGCAATGCCCGACATCTACGGCGGCAACCCGGCCGAGGTCGTGGCCAACGGCGTGCGCGTGGTGAAGATGGACCCGGTCGCCTGTCTGATGGCGATGGGCTTCGGGACGAAATGCCTGGGCATCGGTTCGACGGCATCGACCACCTACTATGAGCCGTTCGACGTTGCCCGCCGCCTGCAGACGGTGGATCTGATGATCGGCGGGCGGGCCGCCTGGAACGTGGTGACCTCGGTCAACGACGGCGAAGCGCACAACATGGGCCGCGACGTGCATATGGAGCACGACGCCCGTTACGATCGCGCCGATGAGTTCATGGAAATCGTGCTCAATTGCTGGGACAGTTGGGAGGACGACGCCCTGGTGGTGGACAAAAAATCGGGGCTGTTCGCGCATCCCGAAAAGGTGCACCGGCAGGAATATGACGGGAAATATCTGAAGACACACGGCACGTTCACCGTGCCGCGGTCGCCGCAGGGGCACCCGGTGGTGATCCAGGCGGGGTCGTCGCCTCGGGGGAAGATTTTTTCGGCGCGCTGGGCTGAAACCGTGTTCGTCGCATACCACGACATCGAGGATGGCAAGCAGCAATACAAGGAATTCAAGGACGCCATCGCCGGCCACGGCCGCGACCCGGACAAGGTGACGGTCAACACCATTGCCTACCCGGTCGTTGGGGAAACCCGCATGGAGGCCGAGGATAAAATGGCGCTGATCGAGTCGCTGTACCGCGAAGTCGATGGGTTGTCGCTATTATCCGAAGCGCTGAACTTCGACTTCAAAACCAAGGGCATGGATGAGGCTTTCTCCGAGGAGGAACTCGAAGGCATGTCCGGCATGCATGCCATGCGCAACCGGGTGATGCAGGTGATCGGCCGCAACCCGACGGTGCGCGACTTCCTCACCGTGACCCGCCGCGGCCGCACCCACAACGCCATCGTCGGCAGCGCCAAGGACATCGCCGACCGGCTGGAGCAATGGTTCGTGGAACGCGCCTGCGACGGGTTCGTGATCGCCGGCACCCATACGCCGGGAACGTTCGAGGATTTCGTGCGCTTCGTCGTCCCCGAACTGCAACGGCGCGGCATCTACCAGAAGGAATACAAGGGCGCGACGCTGCGGGACAACCTCGGGCTGGGGATGCCCGAACGCGGCTGGTGGAAGTGACCGTTCTGATTGCCGGCGCGACGGGGCTGGTTGGCACAGCCGCGCTGAAGCATTTCGGTTCACGAGCGATTGCGCTGTCGCGGCGCGTGCCCCCGGATTTGCATGGGGCGCGGCACATGGCGGTGGATTTGACGGACGCCGCCGCGTGCCGGGCGGCCGCTGCGTCCTGGCGGGATGTGACGCATCTGGTTTACGCGGCGCTGTACGAACTCCCCGGTTTGGTGGATGGCTGGCGCGACGAGGCGCAAATCCGCGTCAACGACGCGATGCTGCGAAATCTATTGGAACCCCTGATCGCCGCGGCGCCGGGCCTGCGGCATGTGACGTTGCTGCAAGGCACCAAAGCCTACGGGGTTCACGTCCGTCCCATGAAGGTGCCCGCGCGCGAGGGCCGCTCGGAAATGCGCGAGCAGCCGAATTTCTACTGGGCTCAGGAGGATTACCTGCGTTCGAAGTCCGTCCCATGGACCATCCTGCGCCCCGTGCTGATCGTGGGGGAGGCGATCGGCGGCGCCATGAACCTGATCCCGGCGCTGGGGGTCTACGCGGCGTTGATGCGGGAACAGGGGACCGTGCTGCCCTACCCCGGCGGTGCGGCACGCGTCGGTCAGGCAGTGGACGGCGACCTGCTGGCCCGCGCCATCGCCTGGGCGGGTGAAGCCGAGGCCGCGCGCAACGAAACGTTCAACGTCACGAACGGCGATGTGTTCGTGTGGGAGAATGTGTGGCCGGCCATCGCCGAGGCGGTCGGTATGACGCCGGGGAAAACGGTGCCGTTCTCGTTACGGTCTGTATCGGATGTGGCCTGGAATGCCGTGCGCGCCCGGTACAGCCTGGTGTCACCGCGGTTGCGGGACTTCGTCGGCCTGTCGATGGAATACGCCGACTATCAGATGCGGTTCGGGCAAACAGAACCCGGTCCGGCGTCGATCGTTTCGACGATCAAGATCGCGCAGGCCGGGTTTAACGAGGTGATGGATACCGAAGCAATGTTCCGCAAATGGTTCCGAGTGTTTCAGGAGAAGCGGTTGTTACCGCCTCCCTGAAATCGTCGAGCTACATCCCCTCCCGCACCACCGGATTCCGCAGCGTGCCGATCCCCGATATCTCGATCTCACACACGTCGCCGTGCTTCATATTCGCGGTGGCGCCCTCGGTGCCCATCCACAGCACATCGCCGGGGTAGAGCGTCAAACACGTCGTCATCGCCACCAGGAAATCCACCACGCCGTGGATCATCTTGTTGGTCTCGAACGTGATCTTCTCCTCGCCATTCAGCCGGACGGTGGTGCGGAGGTCTTCCAGCTTCACGTCGGTTTCGATCCACGGGCCCATCGGCTTGAACGTATCTGTGTTCTTGGCGCGCCACAGGGTGCGGTCGGATTTCTGCCAGGTGCGCTCGCTCACGTCGTTGCCGATGGTGTAGCCGAGTACCGCCGACAGGGCGTTTTCGCGGGTGAGGTGCTTACACTTGCGGCCGATGACCACGACCAGCTCGCCCTCGTACTGCACCAGGTCGGTGGCGTCCGCGGGGATGACGATGTTTTCCCCATCCGCGATCAGGGCGTTGACCGTGCGGTAGCCGGCGTCGGCGTTGGGGGGCAGGTCGGGTTCGCGCCCGAGTTTCACCGCGACCTCACGGACATGTTCGGCGTAGTTCATCCCGGCGGCATAGAAGGTGGGGGGCACCACCGGCACCAGCAGCTTCACGTCGGCCAGTTTCAGCCGCTCGGGCGTGCGTTCCCACGCCTCGAAGGGGGAGCCGCGGACGGGGATGACGGTA
This sequence comes from uncultured Acetobacteraceae bacterium, assembly GCA_903924985.1. GTDB lineage: Bacteria > Pseudomonadota > Alphaproteobacteria > Acetobacterales > Acetobacteraceae > Rhodopila. The sequence goes on along the minus strand of CAIYDT010000112.1, from coordinate 18,481 downwards.
TCTCCCTCGATCACGGCGTAGCAGGGTTGGCCGTTCTTTTCGAAGCGTGCCCAGCGCATGTTCGTCTCCTCAGGGTTTCTTCCGCATCATGGCCTGCCGCCGGCAAATGGCAACCATCTCGTCCCGCTGGTTCCAGCAGGTGTGCTCGAAATCCACGATCCCGACATCGGGGCGGGAGCGGCTTTCGCGCATCGCCAGCACCTTGGTGCGCACCCGCAGGGTGTCGCCGGCGAAGACGGGCTTGGGGAATTTGACGTCGCTGAACCCCAGGTTGCCCACGGTGGTACCGATGGTGGTGTCGTTGACGCTGATGCCGACCATCAGACCGAGGGTAAAAATGGAGTTCACCAGCGGCTTGCCGAATTCGGTCTTGGCGGCGAACGCGGCGTCCAAGTGCAGCGGCTGCACGTTCATGGTCATGGACGTGAACAGCACGTTGTCCGTCTCGGTGACGGTGCGGGTCCAGGGGTGGACGATTTCCAGCCCGACGGAGAATTCTTCGTAGTAGAGGCCGGCCATGGCAGCGTTTCCTTCTCGGTGACTTCAGGGCTGCTTATACAACGCGTGAGGTGGCCGGGGAAATCCGACCAGCGCATCGTTGTCGCCTCTTGCCGGCGCCACGACTGACGGGGTTGCCGCACCCGACCCGACCGTCTAAAGCCCCGGCCGAACCCACACCCCCAACTTTTCTCCAGGAGGCCGCCATGGCGACCGAACGCACTTTCTCCATCATCAAGCCCGACGCGACCCGCCGGAACCTGACCGGCCAGGTCAATGCCTGCCTCGAAGCCGCCGGCCTTCGAATCGTCGCCCAGAAGCGCATCCACATGACCACTGCCCAGGCCGAGGCCTTCTACGGCGTGCATGCCGCCCGCCCGTTCTTCCGCGATCTGGTGACCTTCATGACCTCCGGCCCCGTCGTGGTGCAGGTCCTGGAAGGCGACAACGCGGTCGCCCGCAACCGCGAAGTCATGGGCGCCACCAATCCCGCGAACGCCGCCGATGGCACCATTCGCAAGAAGTTCGCGGAAAGCATCGAGGCCAATTCCGTGCACGGCTCCGACAGCCCGGAGAACGCCGCGATCGAGATCGCCTATTTCTTCGCGGGCACTGAAATCGTCGGGTAGCCCAACCCACAGGGGACACCGTCGTGTTGAACAACATCGGCGCACTGCTCGGACGTGTGCTTATGAGCGCCATCTTCATCCAAGGTGGCATCAACAAGGCCATAAGCTCGGAAGCCACCATCGCAGGCCTCGCGAAGTATCCGTCGCTGCCAAATCCAGGCCTCGCCTACGCGGTGATGCTGGCGGTGGAGATTGGGGCCGGCCTCGCCGTGCTGTTGGGTTGGAAGACCCGCTGGGCGGCGCTGACGCTGGCGGTGTGGTGCATCGCGACGGCCATGGTTGCGCACTACCACCCCGGCGACAAAGGCCAGATGCTCCACTTCATGAAGAACGTCTGCATGGCCGGCGGCTTCCTGCAACTTTACGTGCTGGGCGCCGGCCGGTTCAGCCTGGATAAGCGCTAGCCCACGGGCGGCGCGAAACGGGGGCTACTTCCGCGCCGGAAACGCCCCTTCCGCGCGCCTCGTGTACGGCACGTAGACGTTCACCAGATCCACGTAACGCGCGGCCTCCCCGAACGTGGCCACGGACCCTGCTTCACCGATGCGCGGAGTCCGCAGCTCCACCAGCGCGATGAAGTCGCTGGTGCCGTCGGGTTGCTGGGCGAAGAACAACCGGAACTGCGCGGTTTCTGGCTTACCCCCGTAAAGCTCCGTCAACCCCGCGACGATCGCCCCTTGCGCAGACTCCGGCGCCGCTCGGAACCGCCACAGCACCACCCGTGCCGCCGGTCCGTTGCCGCCCATCGATGCCTGACCTGGATAAACCTGCCGGGCATCCGCACGATATTGGCCCCAGACCTTTGCCATGATGCGGTGCGTCCACGGCGAATACCGGTGCACCGCGATGGCGGCGTAGGCCGGGCCTTGCAGCACGTTGGTGTCCGCGAGGTCATACAGCGCCAGATATTTCGGCCACCCGTCCAGGCAAATGTAACGCCCCGCCGTCAGGAACCCCTCGCAATCCTGCCGCTCGGGGAAATGTTCGGTGTCGTACCAGTCCTGGAACTCCTCCTCAATCGCCGGAGGCGGTTCCATTGTTGCCAGCAACAGGCCGAGCGCGCTCATGACAGCGCGTCCGGGGCGTGGCCGACGATTTCGGCAAAGCGCTGGGAATACAACGGCCAGGCCGCTGGATTGACCAGACGGGGCGGCAGGCGGCCCTCGAAAATGCCGATCCACTGGTGCGCGGTGGCGGTGACCATTTCGAGGATGGATTCGTCGGTCATGCCGGCGTTGTGCGGAGAGACAATGACGTTATCCATCGCCAACAGCGGGTGATCCAGCGGCGGGGGCTCCTGCAGGAACACGTCCAACCCGGCGCCCGCCAGTTGCCCTTTGCGGAGGGCCTCTGCCAGCGCCGCTTCATCGTGGATGCCGCCGCGGGCGGTGTTGATGAAGTAGGCGTGCGGCTGCATCGCCGAGAATTGCGCCGCGCCGAGCATGCCGAAGCTTTCCTTGGTGCGGGGGCAGTGGACGGACACGTAGTCGGACCGGTGCATCAGCTCTTGCAGCCCGACCTGGGTAGCGCCGCGCGCGGCCACCTGCTCGGCCGTCAGATACGGGTCGTAGGCCAGGATCGTCATGCCGAACGCGGCGCGGCAGATATCCGACAGCCGGGTGCCGATATTGCCGATGCCGACGATGCCCAGGGTCTTGCCCTTGATGTCGTTGCCTTGGTATTTGCGCCGCTCCAGGTCCGGCACGACTCGCATGGCGCGATCCGACGTGGCGATCTTCTTCGACAGCGCCAGCATCAGACCCAGCGCGTGCTCGGCCACGCCTTCCTTGTTGGTGCCGGACTGGTTGACGACGATCACGCCCGCCTTGGTGCAGTCGTCCACGTCCACCATGTCGTAGCCGGCGCCGGTGGAGCTGACCGCCAGCAGATTGGGGCAGTGCGCGATCATGTTCGCGTTGGCGAACCAGGGCTCCCGCAACTCGACCCGCGACTGGGTCTGGTAACCGAGAGTGCGGCTCATCTCCGCCCAGTTGTCCTCGACGGGGGAGGCGTATTCGAGGCGTACGAGCTCGATTTCCGGGCGTGCTTCGAGGATGCGGGCCGCCGTGGGGTCCATGAATTCCTCGAAGTAGACCAGGCGCTTGATGTTAGTGACCATTGTTTCCCCCGTTGCGTGTCGGGCGGGAGGTTAGCCGAGGTCGGCGGGGTTCTCCATACCTGCGTCGGGCGCGATTTTTCCGATCAGGGGAGCCTTTGTTTGGCGGGGCCGACGCCGATAAGTCTTGTTCCCTCCGGGATCAGTTCTTCGAGGCCAAATCGCCGCAAAACACTTGGATCGTGGCCGTTACGTCCACCGAAGACGGCATGACCCCTGGAGTCTACGATCTGGCTCCACTCTCTGCTCGAGGGCAGTGGCCCGCATCCGTCGCCAAAAAATCGGCAATTATATAATAGGAGCAGATAGGGTTGACCGGGCCGAGATGTGCGACAAGCCCATGTCGTCGAAATACCCGTCGAGGATTGCCAGAGATTGACCGATACATTCCCAGCCGGCTTCCTCCTGCTCCCGACAAACTGTTTGCAGCATCGCCGTCATGGTGGCGCACCGCAACCAGTCGATATGCTTTAAGACATTGTCATTGGCGGACGCTTGCACCCATTCCGATATGAATATCATCAAGGCAAGAAGCAGGGGTAACGGGCGGTTTCTCATGGCCGTAGCTCCTCCTTAAAAAAGTGTCAAACCGGCACCTTGCTTCCGCGGGTGTCAGCCCGCGGGCTGGCTGGGAGCCACCCGGCAATGAAACCCATTGCTTTTTCAAACTGGCGATTGCCGGCGTTATCCCGCCGAGCAACTGGCGAGCGTTGGCCCGTGTTCGGCCGAGAGCCGTTTCCATGTCTGTATGTCCCGGAGGCCATCCAGCCCAAGGTTCCGATAGGCGACGCAGGACCTCGATGCCGGCGGGGACCAGAACGGCGGGGATAGCAAGGGTATCGAAGCCGAAGGGCGGTCGCTCATGTCATGGGGTCCGAATGTCAGTCACCAGGACCAACTCAACGCCCCTTCGTTCGTCAACCGGAACTTCACTCCCGCCGCCCCGCCACCCCCGGCCGGAACAGCAGCGTCAGCGGCACGACCAGGAACGCCAGCACCGCCGACAGCGTATAAATGTCTGAGTATGCAAGCACGGCGGCCTGCAAATTGAGTGTCCGGTCCAGCAACCCCATCGTCATCCCGTGCACCCGGTCGGCGGCGATGCCCAGGCCCAGCATGGTATGCTCGTATTGCGCCACCAGCGCGGGATACGGCCCCTCCAGCGGCGTTAGATGCGTTACCAAATGCCCGCGATGCGCCTGGATGCGGTTGCTCACAACCGCCGTGGACACGGCGATGCCGATCGAGCCGCCGATGTTGCGGAACATGGAATACAGCGCCGTCGCGTCCCGCTGAAGTTCCCGTGGCATGGTGGCATAGGACAGGGTGCTGTTCGGCACGAACAGGAACGCGAACCCGATGGTCTGCACCGCTCGGAATGTTGCCAGCGTCCAGAAATCGATGTTGGGCACCAGGTTTGCCGCGAAGGCCGCCGCCGCCCCCATGGAGAAGAACCCGAACCCCAGGACCAGGCGGGTCGGCAAATTCGGCAGAATCCACTTCGCCGAGGCCGGAATCAACACCAGCATCAGTAGCGCCCCCGGCGACATCAGCCAGCCCGCGGTCAGCGCGGTATAGCCGAACCAGCCCTGCGCCAGCAGCGGGATCAGCGCATTGGACGAATACAGCAGCGCCCCGATGGCGAAGGTGCACAGGGAACCCACCGCGAAGTTGCGGTCCCCCAGCGCGCGCAGGCTGACGATCGGCCGGTCCGCCATCGCCAGCCACATGGTCGCGCCCAGGATCGTCGCACCCGCAACCAAGGCCAGCACCTGAATTTGCGTCGACTCAAACCAGTCGAGGTCCTGGCCCCGGTCCAGCATCAGCTGCATCGCGCCCAGGCCCACCGCGATCAGGGCCAACCCCACATAGTCGATGTCACGCGCTTGCACCCGGTCGGCGACGATCCAGGGCGGGTCCTCCAGCAGTTGCAGCACGGTGCAGAAGGCGAAGATGCCGATCGGCACGTTGATCAGGAACATCCAGCGCCAGGAATAGGCATCGGTGATCCAACCGCCCAGTACCGGGCCTACGATGGGGGCGAAGATCACCGCCGCCGCGACGAAGGAAAAGCCGCGGCCGCGCTGGGCCGGCTCATACGTATCCAGGATGATCGATTGCTGGCTGGGTTGCAGCCCGCCGCCGAACAGGCCTTGCAGCAGGCGGAAGATCACAAGCTGGTCCAGGCTGGTGGCGACGCCGCACAGGAACGACATGACCGTAAATGCGGCGATGCACATCAGGAAGTAGCGCTTGCGCCCGAACAGCCGGCCCAGCCAGCCGGAGACCGGGACGATGATGCCGTTGGCCACCAGATACGATGTGATGCTCCAGGTCGCGTCGTCGTAGCTGACCGACAAATTCCCGGCGATGTGCGGCAGGCCGACATTGACGATGGTTGTGTCCAGAATCTCCATGAACGGCGCCATGGTCACCACGACGGTGATCAGCCAGGCCGGACCGCGCGGGTGGAAGGCCCGATGCGCGGCATCATGGGAAGCAGCTTCTCGGGGCGCCTCGCTCACTTGAGGTAAACGGTTGGCACCACCGACAGGCCAAGCGGCAGTGGGCGGTTGGGGTCCATGCCGCTGTCGATGACGATTTTCACCGGCACGCGCTGGACGATTTTCACAAAATTGCCGGTGGCGTTCTCGGCCGGGAAGACGCTGAAGCGCTGGCCGGAGCCGAACTGCACGCTGTCCAGATGGCCGGTTAGCTTCAGGCTGGGATAGGCGTCCACCGTCATCTCGACCTTTTGGCCGGGCGTCATGCGATCGAGCTGGTCTTCCTTGAAGTTGGCGGTCACCCAGACCTCGGGCGTGACCAGCGACATCAGCGCCTGCCCGGCGGAGACGTAGTTGCCGGCCTCCACCCCCCGCTTCGTCACCCAGCCATCCTGGGGTGCGGTCACCTTGGTCCAATCCAAATTGAGCACCGCCAGATCGAGCTGCGCCTTCGCCAGCGCCACCTGGCCCTCCAGTTCGTGCACCCGAGCCTCGGCCTGGGCAAGGGAGTCTGCCAGGACGTCGGCTTCGCGGACGGCGGCGTCGGCTTGCGCGACCAGGGCGTCGGCGGTGCGCAACGCGGCATTGGCGCTGTCGATTTCCTGACGCGTCGTCGCCTCCTTCGGCAGTGCCTTCTGCCGGCCGGCGTCGGCTTGCGCCTTCACCTGTTCGGCTTTGGCGGCAGTGAGCCGGGCACGCGCCATGTCCAGGCGGGCGGGGATGGTGACCCGCACCGTCTGCAAGGTGGCCTGCGCGTTGGCGAGTTGCGCCTGCGCGACCGCCAGGCTGGCGGTCGCCTGGTCGCACGCGGCCTGGAACGGAGCGGGGTCGATACGGAGCAAGACATCGCCGGCATGGACCCGCTGGTTGTCCGTCACCGCCAGCGTCACCACCATCCCCGCCACCCGCGGCGCGATCATCACCGCTCTTCCGTCAGTATAGGCGTCGTCGGTGCTGGCGTGGTCTCTGGTCAGATACCAGTACGCACCGGCCGATCCCGCGGCGAGCAGCGCGATCATGAGGAGAAACATCCTGGCACGCACGTTACGCGCTGCCGGCGGAGGTTTGCCGAGGGTAGACGGTCCGCTTTGGTCGTTCATGGCGGAAGCAAGCTGGCGCAAGGCGTCCGGAAAGGAAAGTGCCGCCGGGGTTGCCACACCGGTGGGTGCGGCCCAATACTCCCGTCGGGCCGGGGAGCAACGCCGGCCACACAGGGAGTTTTAATTATGTCAGGACGCGTTACACGCCGCCGGGCCTTGAAGCTCGGTGCTGCCTCCGCCGCACTGCCGCTGGTGCATATTCGCACAGCCGGGGCGGCCGGAAAACTCAAACTGGCGCTCTGGGATCACTGGGTCCCGACGGGCAACGCCGCGCTAAAGAAGCTGGTCGACGCCTGGGCCGAAAAGAACAAGGTGGAAGTGCAGCTCGATTTCCTCACGGCCATCGGAGAGAAGATCAACATCACCATGGCCGCCGAGGCGCAGGCCCGCACCGGCCATGATATTTACGCCTTCGATATGTGGACGGTGCACGAATTCGCCGACAAGCTGGTGCCGGTCGACGACATCATGAAGACACTGATTGGACAGTACGGTAAGATCAGCAAGGCATACGAGTATCTGGGCATCGCCGATGGGCATTGGCGCGCCATGCCGGTGGGTTGGGGGTCGGCGCCGCTTGCCACCTGCGCGCGCATCAGCATGATGAAGAAATATGCTGGGATCGACGTACAATCCTGGTATCCCGCGCACGAATCGACTCCCGACGCCGCCAAGGACTGGACCTATGAGACCCAGCTTCGCGCGGCGGAGGCCTGCCACAAGGCGGGGTTCACCTTCGCCCTGGGCTGCGGCGCCACCACTGACTCCCGCCAGACCTGGGGGGCGACGTTCGGGGCGTTCGGGGCCGATCTGATCGACGCCAAGGGCAATGTGACGGTCGATACGGAAGCCGTGCACAACGTGCTGGAATATTGCAAGCGCATCATTCCGTTCCTGCCGGCCGACACCGTCAGCTACGACGATGCGTCCAACAATCGAGCGCTGATTTCCGGCAAGTCGGCGCTGATCTGGAACCCCCCGTCGGCGTGGGCGGTAGCATCGCGCGATGCGCCACAGGTGGCCGAGGATTGCTGGACCTTCCCCAACCCGCGCGGGCCAAAAGGCCGCATGGTGCCGATGCGCCCGTATTTCTGGGGCATCTGGGAATTCGCCCAGAACCAGACGGCGGCCAAGGAGCTGCTGACGCATCTGGCGCAGCGCGAGCAGGTGGAGCCGATGGGCGTCGCGGTGCAGGGCTATGACATCCCGCCGTTCCAATCGATGACCGACTTCAAGATATGGAAAGAGGTCGGCCCGCCCACGGGCACCATCTACAACTATCCCGTCCGGCCCTGGCACGATGCGGAATACTTCATCACCGGTTCGTCCGGTCCGCCGGAGATCGCCGTGCAGATGTGGAACCGCAGCGTGATCCCCGGCATGGTCGGGCGGATGGTCTCCGGCCAGACCATCCCGCAGGTCATCGCCTGGGCGAAGGAGGAGATCTCGGGGTTCTCGCGCTAGGCGAAAGGCAGTAACCTCCGGTTTAACAAACGGGAGGTTGTCGCCATGGCGGGTTTGACGATTACGCCGCTGAGTCCATCGATCGGCGCCGAGATTTCCGGCGTCGATCTGAGCCGTCCGTTGGATGCCGAAACGCGCTCGGCCATCGCTACGGCATTGGGAGACCATCTGGCGCTGGTGTTCCACGACCAGTCCTTCACGCCCGACCAATACCTGGAGGCGGCAAGCATCTTCGGGCCGCCAATGCGGCAGCACTACTCGCAGCACAACATGCCGGAATATCCGGATATCGGTCTGGTGTGGCACCGCAACGGGCAGGCGCCGGCGGAGATGTGGCACACGGATCACACGAACCGCATCCGCCCGCCCGCCGCGACGATGCTGTATGGGGTGGAAATCCCATCGGCCGGCGGCGGCACCAGCGTCGCCAACATGCGCGCCGCCTTGGGTGCTCTGCCCGCTGAAGAACAGGTGCGGCTGCATACGCTGAAGACCGTCAACGGGCTGGACAACAAGAGCGACACCCGCCCCGAGGATCTGGAAGCCTACGACAAACCCATCGTCCATCCGATGGTGCGCACCCATGCTCTGCACGGGTCGAAAGCGGTGTATTTCCATATCACCAAAACAAAATATATCGAAGGCATGACCCCCGAAGACAGCAAAGCCTACATGAACGACCTGCTGGAACGGATGATCAGGCCCGACATCGTTTACCACCACCAATGGCGCAAAGGGGACGTACTGGTGATCGACGACCGCGCAACCATGCACCGAGCGCACGGGGATTACGACCGGAGCCAGGCCAGGGTGTTGTGGCGGATCATCGCCGAGGGCGACCGGCCGGTGCTGATCTGATGCGGACAGAACGCCTGACCGTCCACGACATCGATCTGGAGGTTCTGCGCGGTGGGGACGGAAACCCCATCGTGCTGCTGCATGGGATGCGGAGCCTTTCCGCTTCGTCCCGGTTACTGTCGCTGCTGGCGGCGCACGGTTCCGTGCTGGCGCCGTCGTGCCCGGGATTCGGGGGCACGCCTCGGCCGAAGGATTTCGACACGATCTACGATCTCGTGCACTTGCAGCGGGCGATACTCGATGCGGTACCCGGTGAGGCCGTGACCTTGGTTGGCCTGTCGTTCGGCGGCTGGCTGGCGGCCGAAGTCGCGGCGGCCGGCCATCCAAGATTGGCTCGGTTGGTGCTGGTGGACCCCGTGGGGATCAAAGTCTCCGACCGCCAAACCGCCGATATCCTGGACATCTTCAACCGCTCCCCCGCTGATGTCCGCGCCGCCGAGTACCACGCCCCCGACCGCTACGCCCCGGATTTCGACGCGATGGAAGACGACGAAATCGTTCGTTACGCTCGGGATCGGGACGCTTTGTGCCTGTACGGCTGGCACCCCTATTTGTACAACCCGCAACTCACCCGCTGGCTCGGCCGGATCGCCGTGCCGACGCTGGTGGTCTGGGGAGAAAGCGACGGGATCGTGACCCCGACCTACGGACAGGCTTTCGCCGGCATGATCCCCGGTGCTCGGTTCTCGGTTTTGCCGGATGCGGGGCATCATCCGGATGAGGAGCAGCCTGAGGCTTTGGCTCAACTCATCGGTTCTTTCCTGGGGGCCTGACGGATGCAACTCTGGTTTCATAACGAAAACACCTATCCGTTCGTCCCGAAGGAAGTCCTGGATGCCGCCGATTCCGTGCGCGCCAGCCTGCCGGGGCACCTACTGGATCCCAGGATCGCCGCCGATCTGTTCCATGAGTGCATGGACGAATCCCTGCTGTGCGACGATGTCGGGATCAACATCGTGTCCATCGAGCATCACAGCGGGATTAACAGCCTGTACGGTGCCAGCCCGATCATCCTGGGCGCACTGGCCCGGCAGACCCGGAATGTACGGATTCTGTCCCAGGGCACCCTGATCTCGTTGCGGCACGACCCGGTGCGGGTGGCGGAGGAATACGCCACCGCCGACGTGATGCTACGCGGCCGGCTGGACATCGGATTCGTGAAATCCGGCGATAGCGAGATGGCGTCGAACAACGCCAATCCCGTCGGCAACCTGGAACGGTTTTGGGAGGCGATCGACCTGATCACCGCCGCGCTGAAAAACCAGGACGGGCCGATGCGGTGGGAGGGCAAGCACTACGCGCACCGGCACATCAACCTGTGGCCGCGACCCTACCAGCAACCGCATCCCCCCGATGTGGGCGGCGACCGGCGACCCCGAAACGTCGCGGGAGCTTGGGTTGCGCGGCATGGTCAACTCCGTCGTCCTGCGCGGGATCGATGGAACGAAGCGCGCCTGGGGCGCCTATCGCGCCGCCCGCGCCGAAGCGGGTTTGCCGGAACCGGCGCTGGACCGTTTTGCGTACGCTGCGTTCGTCTATGTGGGCGACACCAACGAAGAAGGCATCGAAGTCGGCTCCAAGCTGCTGTGGTTCCTGAACACCAGCCTGAAACAGGCGCCGCAATTCTCGAAATTCCTGCCAGGGCGCATGCCGGCGGAAATGGCGCCGCAGGTCTATCGGACGAAGCCGCGGCCGGGGGAAACCCGCGTCGCCCGCCCCGCCGACGGGTTGATCGGCATGACAGCGGAGCAGGCGATCCAGCGACAGATCATGTTCGCGGGCAACCCCGATACGGTCTTCAAACAGATTATGGCGGCCTACGAAACGCTTGGCGGCTTCGGGCACCTGATCTTTATCGGGCGATCGGGGTACCTGACGCACAAGGAGGCCGAAAAGGGCATCCGTATGCTGGCGAAGGAGGTTCTGCCTCGGGTGCGGGAGGCGACGCGCATTTCCTGACTGATAGGGATCGGGTCAAGCCCGGCCATGACGGGTGAAAAAATAGCGCCGTACCAGCAGGATGAACGCGGCGCTCAGCCACACCTCGCAGGCTTCTTTGAACAGCGCGCCACCGTCGTGGTAGGGGTCGATGCCGAGCGGGCTGACGAGGTGGAAGAAGATCGCCCCGGACATGATGCCCAGCGCGAAGGCTGCGCCGAACACCCGGGTTGCCGGGATCACCACAAGGATCGAGGCAACGATTTCCATTCCGCCGACGAACAGGCGGAACGGTTTCTCGTAGCCATGGATAAATAACCAATCCGACAGGATGGTGAACAGATAGACCGATCCTTCGTTGCCGGTGAGCTTGTATTGCTCGTACCAAAGCAGCGTGCCGGCGATGAACAACGCGGCGGGCCAGGTCAGCAGGCGCAGGATGCGGTCCATGGTGGGGTCTCCCTGGGGATGGTGTCGCAGCTTCGACTCCCCAGGGAGACCGCCGTTACGCCGTTTTCAGCCGCACCAGTTTCTGCAGGCACCGCACCGGGTTCGGTCGTGGGACGTTGGGGAACGACCGCGGCCAGGAGGTATGCGCGACCTCCCCCACGTACAGATCGCCGTGCGAGTCCACCGACATGCCGTGCGGGGAGATAAACTGGCCGGGCCCAGGGCCTCGGGCCGGCGTAGCCTCGACCGTCGCCAGCAAATTGCCCTTCAGGTCCATCACGCTGATCCGAGGGCCGATGTTCGGGTGATCGATGTTCACCGGCAGATGCGGCCCCAGCTCGGCGATGTAGCAGATCGGGCAGGCGCCGGAGGACATGTACAGACCGCTGGGACGGTGCAGATTGTTCCACTGCGTTTCGAATTTTCCCTGACCGTCGAACACCTGGACGCGGTGGTTCTCGCGATCGGCGACGTAGACCCATCCATCGGCATCGCAACAGATATTATGCGCGATGTTGAACTGGCCCGGCCGCGTTCCCGGCCCGCCCCAGGACAGCAGGCGCCGCCCGGACGGGTCGTATTTATGCACACGGGCGTTGCCGTACCCATCGGAGATGTAGATGTCGCCTTGCGGCGACAGAGCGGTATGGGTGCAACGATTGAACGGCTCGCCGCTCATATACGCGGCGGCTTTCCCGGGAATGCCGATTGTCAGCAGCACCTTGCCGTCCAAAGTGCATTGCCGCATCGTGTGGTCGCCGTCGTCGGTGCAATAGATCGTATCGTCCGGCCCCATGCTGACGCCGTGGGCGCGGTTGAACAGGCCCTCCCCCCACGAACGCAGGAAATTGCCGTCGCGGTCGAACACGATCATCGGGTGCTCGCCCCGATTGAAGGCGTAGACGTTGTCGTGGCGGTCGACGCCAACAGCGGCCACGTCCAGCGTCACCCAGCCCGGCGGCAGTTTCATCCAGCCGTCTGCCGGTTGATATTTGTAGTCGCCTTCGCCCATTGTCACGGTCATGTCGTTTCCCCCATATTACCAATTGAGCGATGCGCGCACCCGCGCCATAGCCGCCAATTGCGTCGGGTGATCGCCACCCGCGAAACGGATCATCAGATGGCTGGCGCCAGCCCGCGCGTAGCTGTCCAGCCATTGCGCCAGACCGCCCTCCGGCCCCGTGTAGGACGCCTGCCGCTTGCGTGTCGCGGCCGCCGGAACGCCGTAATAGCTCTCCAGGAAGGAATTCATGCGGTCGTCCGCCCGTTGCGCGTTCTCGTCTATGGCGACGGTCAGATACATCGCTCCGGTCAAGCGCTCCGGGTCGCGCCCGGCATCCCGCGCTACTTGTTTGATATCAGCCCATTGCGTGGCGAACAGGTCCGGTGCCGGCGCGATCGGGAACCATCCGTCGAACGAACGCCCCGCGCGATCCAGGCTGGCTTTCAGGTTGCCGCCGACCCACAGAGGCGGGCCTTCCGGCCGGTATGGCGTCGGCGCCAGGACGCCTTGCTCGACCTGCCAGCGTCCGTCCCAGTCGACGGGCTGACCCGACCAAAGCGCGCGACAGAGCCGCAGCCCCTCCATCATCCGCCCGACCCGCTTGTCGAACGGCACGCCCGCGGCGGTGAATTCCGTTCGGATATTCGGCCGGTCGGCCGCGATGCCGACGCCCAGGATCAGGCGGCCCTCGCTCACCTGATCCAGCGTCGCGACCTGATGCGCCAGCAGCACGGGGTTGCGCAGCGCCGGCAGCAGTACGGCGGTGCCGATCTGCACCCGGGGCACCCGACCAGCGACCCCGGCAAGCAGAGTCAGCGGCTCGTGGCGTGGACGGGCCAGAAGGGAGTCCCCGACCCAGATGGAGTCGAAACCCATCGCCTCGGCGCGGGTGGCCAGCTCCAGCATGGGGCCGGTTTCGGGCCGCCCCTCCATGATCTGCTCACGGGTGGGGAGGAGGTAGCCGAGTTTCATCGGTCACTCCCCCTCGTCATGGCGGGCAAAGGCCCCATATGCGTTCACTTTAGTCATTTGCGGTCGTCCCGCACTCTTTCCCCCAACATCATCCCCGGGGCTCCTTGGGACACCCAAAGTTGACGCCCATGGGGCGCAGGCCCGCCATGACGTAATCGATCACCCCTCCAACTCCTTCTTCAACGCCGACCAACGGTCCAGGATCGGCATGACCTCGTCTTCCTTGGCCGCCGGCAGGCTGAACACGATACGGTCGACGCCGATATCGCGGCAGAAGCGGAGCTGCTCCACATCGTCGGCGGTGCGGAAGATGGTGATGGGCAGCGATGCGGGATCGCGCCCGGCCTCGCGAGCCATCTGCCGGAACTGGTCGATCAGCACGCCCACGCCGTCCTGCGCCAACCGGTCGGCGCGGGGGATCCAGCCGTCGCCGTACGCGATGGCTCGGCGAGCCGCATAGGGGAAAGCGCCGCCGACGATGATGGGGGGCCAGGGTTTCTGCACCGGCTTGGGGCATTGCTCCATCTTGTCGAAGTTCACGAATTCGCCGTGATATTCCGCCTCATTGTTGGTCCAGATGGCCTTCATCGCCTCGACCCGCTCGCGCGCCAGCTTGTGGCGGGATTTGAAGACCGTGCCGTGGTTCTCGATCTCGTCCTGGTTCCAGCCGTTGCCGACGCCGAACAGGAAGCGGCCGTTGGACAATTGGTCGATGGTCGACACCACCTTGGCGGTCACGATCGGGTCCCGCTGGGTCAGCAGCGCGATGCCGGTACCGATCTTCAGCTTGGTGGTCACGGCGGCGGCGGTGTTGAGCGCCAGGAACGGGTCGTAGATGTCGTAGTACGGCCGGATCAGCGGGCCACCCACGCGATACGGCGTCATGCGCGACGACGGGATATGGGTGTGTTCGGGGACCCAGAGCGACTCGAAACCCCGCTGCTCCAGCTCCCGCCCCAGTTCGGCGGGCTGCATGGAATAGGACGTGAAGAACATGACGGCGCCGATATGCATGATACTCGATCCTGGTTGTCGCCCGATTGTGCGCTCGCGCCTTGGGGTGGCGTCAAGGTCGGGCCGGTGGGACGTCGGGCAGGGCATTGAGGGCCCGTAAGTAGCAGTCCGGCAGATGGTCCCGGATTTGGTTGGGTAGCAGCGCAGCGGCATCTTGCGCACCTGGCTCGATAGCCGGGTACCGGGGGGCATCATTGCGCGGCCCGATGCCGATGGCCGCGGCTGCCGCTGCGGCGATGGCCCATATCTCCCCGGGGTCGACGATCTCCGGTGGCGGAACGAGCTGGGCCACGTCGAACGTGCCCAGATGGGGGCAGGACAGTACCGAGCCAACGTGCCGATAGCCCATCCTCGCCGGACCGACTTTCGTAACAAGGTCGGCGCCGTGAACCAGACGGAATGTTTTGTTGCCCAGTGCCGCGTTGTATGCGGTGGCGTATTTCGCGTTGCCGGGTCGCGGCATGCCGATCGTATGGACACAAGCGACCCGGCCGGCCTGTGCGGTTTCAAGCATCGACGCGGTCAACGCGGCAATCGCACCGCCCAGGCTATGCCCGGTCAGATAAATTCCGCGCCCCGCGGCGCGCAGCCGATCGAGCTCTGCCTGAACGGCTTCGGCGCCGGCCTGGAAGCCCGAATGCGCCCCGTTTTCCGCCGGGATCGCGTCGAAATTCTGGAACCAGTCCTCGAAGTTCTCCGGTTCGGTACCAGCAACGGCGACGATCGTGGCGTCACCGGATGTCGCCACGAATCCTTTCGCGCCGGCGAGCGGCCAGCCACCAGGTGCCGGCTGGTCGAAGACATCGACCAGCGTCCAGTTCCACCCTGTGAGAATGGTCTGGAGTTTATCCCGATCCGACGTTTCATAAGCGGCTTGCGCGGCCCAGGCTAAAGTACCGGCGGTTTGCAAAGAAAAACCCGGCCCATCGGGCAAGAGGCGATCTCCCACCGGATAGATCTTCGGAGGAAACGCCGTGAAGAATCCCATGGCCGTACCCTCCGCCCTGTCAGCCAGCCGAACGAACGGCGGGGAAAACCTCTTCCGAAATAAGCTGCATCTGCTCCATTGCAAGGGTGGCGGGCATGCCAACCCAATGAATCCCCAGCATCATGGTGTTCACGCCGAACATCCGCTTCAACACCAAAATCTGTTCCGTGACCTCGGCGGGCGAGCCGAACAGGAACCGGTCCTGCATCAGATCCGCGAAATCCAGGCTGAAGGCGTCACCGGAGGGCATCACCTTGTCCTGCCCCCAGTCCTTGTAGGCCTTGTATTTGGCCTCCAGCGACGGCCGCGCCAGCCGGATGGCTTCTTCGCGGGAGCGGGCAACGAAAACCTCCCGCATCATCGGCAGTTCGTCGGGGAAGGGTTTGCCGGCGTCGTCCAAGGCGCGTTTGTAGACCTCCATCTGCTGGGCGATGGTGTCGATCTTGTTATGCGGGTTGATGAACCAGGTATCGGCCACGCGGGCGGCGCGGCGGATGCCGACATTGGCGTTGGCGCCGATCCAGACCGGCGGCATGGGTTGCTGCACCGGCATGGTGGTGCAGTTGGCGTTATCCAGCTTGAAGTAGCTGCCCTCCATGGTCACGAAGTCTTCGGTCCACAGGCGCTTCACGGCTTCCAGGCATTCCTCGAACCGGGGGCCGGATTGCTTCTGGGTGGTGTTGAAGGCGTTGAACTCGACCTCCCGGTAGCCGATGCCGGCGCCGAAGATCAGCTTGCCGTCGCACATGACGTCGAGGGACGCGAGTTCCTCGGCCACATGCAGCGGGCTGTGCAGCGGCAGCAGCACCACCCCGGGCAGCAGCCTCAGCTTGGGCGCCAGCAGCGCCACCTGGCACAGGAACGGGATTTGCTGGATGTACTGGAACGGGTGCGAGCTGTAATGCGACCCCTTCCCGAGAACGTCGAACCCCAGCTGTTCGGCGCGCACCGCGGCGTCCAGGTCCTCCTTCAGGCGGACGCGCATGTCGTCGCCTTGCGGGTACTGGCCGCGTATCATCAAGCCGAAGCGCATCGTGTCCCCCTTTGTCCCCGCCGCCAGCATAAGCGGTCGATGCGGCCCGACCAAGCGGCGGAACTTGACCTTTGCGCGTAGCGGTTCACAATTATGGCATGCGAGTCATCCGTCCCGGCTGGTTATTGTGCCTATTTCTGCTGCTCGCCGCCGCGGCCAATGCGGCCGAAGTCGACGGTGTGGCGTTTCCCGACACGAAGCAGGTAGACGGCAAGACGCTTGTGCTGAACGGTTTAGGCTTGCGCACCTGGTCGTTCCTGAACGTCCACATCTACATCGCCGGCCTCTACGTGGAACACCCGACCCGGGACCCCGACGCGATTATCCGCTCCCCCGAGGCCAAGGTTTTGACCTTCCGGTTTGAGCATGACGTCGCTGCCGGTCAGGCCCGCGATGCTTGGCGCAAGGGCCTGACGAACAACTGCCCGGCGCCCTGCCAGCTCGACCCCAACGATGTCGAGCGGTTCCTGGCCGAGGTCCCGGCGATGCACGAGGGCGATAGTTTCGAGCTGCGTTTCGCCGGCCATATGGCGGAAATTGCCGCCAATGGGCACCTGCTGGGACGCGTCGATCGGGCTCCATTGGCGGATGCGATGTTGGCGGCGTTCCTGGGGCCGAAGCCGGGCTCCCCGGCGCTGAAGCTGGCCCTATTGGATGGGCACGGCTAAAGCTGGCGCGCCAGCTTCCGCGCCAGCAGCCAGCCGGGCAGCGCCCCGACCGGCCCGGCTGGCAACAGCAGCAGCCACCCCACGTTGGCGCCGTTGACGATCAGGTCCATGCCGATCCCCAGCATCATCCCGCCCACCAGACAGCCGGTGACGCCCGCGGAGACGCCCAGCCAGATAATGTCGCTTCTGTTCACCATGGCCCGTGCCTAGGGGGATGAGATTGGTTTGACAAGCCGGGGGGCCACCCCTATATGCCCCGCCCACTGCCGGGAACGTGGACAGGTCCCAAGGAAACTTGGCACGATCTGGGCCCGTCTTGCGTCGTCTGCGCAAGGCCTACCGGTGCAACAAGGCCATACTGGCCATATGAAGAAGGGCACCGCGCACCATGACCAAGCGCGCCGAGAGTAAGTACAAGATCAACCGCCGCCTGGGGGCCAACCTCTGGGGCCGGCCGAAGTCGCCTGTCAACAAGCGCGATTACGGCCCCGGCCAGCATGGCCAGCGCCGCAAGAAGCCGACCGATTTCGGCACCCAGTTGATGGCGAAGCAGAAGCTCAAGGGCTACTACGGCAATATCGGTGAGAAGCAGTTCTACAAGTATTACGAGGAAGCGGTCCGCCGTAAGGGCGACACCTCGGAGAACCTGATCGAACTGCTGGAGCGCCGGTTGGACGCGGTCTGCTACCGCATGAAATTCGCGGTGACCCCCTTTGCCGCCCGCCAATTCGTGAACCACGGTCATCTGACGGTGAACGGCAAGCGGGTAAACATCCCGTCTTACCAGGTACGCGATAACGACATCGTCGAGGTGAAGGAAAAATCCAAGCAACTCGCGGTCGTGCTCGATTCCACCCAGAATACCGAACGCGACGTGCCGGAGTATATCGAGGTCGATCATCGCGCCATGAAGGGCCGTTTCACGCGCGCCCCGAAGCTGTCCGATGTGCCGTATCCCGTGCAGATGGAACCGAATCTGGTGGTCGAGTTCTACTCGCGCTAACCGTTCGATCCGTATCAGCGACGATGGCCGGTCCCTTCGGGGCCGGCCGTTATCGTTTATGGGCCTGGGTCACGATCACCGCGTTCATGCAAACCGCCAGCCACGACCCATAATCCGCATCCTCGGCTCGATTGTAAGGAGCGAGTCGGGCGATGTAACCTTGCAACAAGCCATCGCCCGCGTCTTCCACATGCCCCGGCGGTTTGTCACCGGCGGCGGCGCGCACCCATAGCAACCGGTTGG
>CAIYDT010000111.1 GCA_903924985.1 uncultured Acetobacteraceae bacterium | reverse complement strand
CGTATGAGCGCTCCGATCAGGCAAAGGCTCCGCAACCGCCAGGGTGTATTCGCTGTCGATCATCATGGACGTAGGGGACCACAGACCGGGGGCGAAACGCTATGTGGGGGCGGGGCGACGCTTACGGCGCATCAGTTCCCGGTGTAGCTTGGCGTCCCCCAGGTCCAGACCCTTCGCGCCCATGACATGGCTCACGATTTGCTCAGTGGATACCGGCTCGCCCTCGGCGTCCCTGATGACCTCGCGGCATGTCCGGCTCATTTCCCCAGCCTCGAAGTAGCTCAATCGCTGGGGTGTTGGGTGCTTGGTCCGGATCGCCTGGGGCCGGATATCTGGATCGAACAACCGCAATGTGGCGTCGATGTGCAGCAGATCGGCGCGCGCCTGCTTGGACCGCTGTTCAAGCTCCAGGATCGCGCCTGAAAGCTCAGAACGCTTTTCGATGAGGGCGTGAATGATGGGTGACTGTGCCATGCAGGATATGGTAGACAATCCCCCGGCGCCGCGCCGCTATCTTGTGGTGGCGGTTGCTACATAATACCGCAAATTTCCAGACGTCGGGTTACGTAATCATATGCTCTGGCAGCGAGAACGTCACCTGCAACACGGCCGGCGTGGTGCCCAATGCGCCGCCGATGGGTTTGGTGAACAGCGTCCAGACGTATTGCGGGCTGGAGATCGTCATCACGCAGCCAAGCCCGAGTCCGGGCTGAATCCAGCAGGTCGAGGGTGGGTTGGTCATGCGGCTGGTCCTCCTGTGGATCGGGAGGACCGTGCAAGTTTTAGACCGCGAGGCGGTTAATCCAGCGAGAAGCTCGTGCCGCAGCCGCAGGCCGATTTGGCATTCGGGTTGCGCACCGCGAAATGGGCACCCATCAAAGCCTCGGTGTAATCCAGCTCCGACCCCGCCAGCAGATCGAGGCTGGCCGGGTCGACCAGCACCTTGGCGGCGCCTTGGTGGATGATCAGGTCGTCGTCCTGCGGCGTCTCATCCAGCTCGAACTTATACTGGAAGCCGCTGCACCCGCCGGCCAGCACGGCCACGCGCAAGGCAGCCGGTTTGCCTTCCGAAGCGACGATTTCGGCGATGCGGGCCGCGGCCCTGTCGGTCACTGCGAACTGTTCCATCACCATAAGATAGGACGGAACCGCCGGAATTCAAACGTCCAATTGATGCAGATCATGGACGCGTGTAAGTCCGCCGCATGAGCGGTCGAATCCCACTGGCGCGCTATGCCGTGCAGCCCACCACCGCACGCGGCCGGCTGCATCATGAGCCCGAATCTGAGGGACGTTCCCCCTGGCAGCGCGACCGCGACCGCATCGTGCACAGCTCGGCGTTCCGCAAGCTGCAATACAAGACACAAGTCTTTGTGAACCACGAAGGCGACTTCTTCCGCACCCGCCTGACCCACAGCATCGAGGTCGCACAGGTCGCCCGCTCAATCGCGCGCTCGCTCGGCCTGGATGAAGACCTGACGGAGGCGCTGGCGCTGGCGCATGACCTCGGCCACCCGCCGTTCGGGCATGCGGGGGAAGAGGCGTTGAACCTGGCGATGAAGCCGTTCGGCGGATTCGATCACAATGCGCAAAGCCTGCGCGTCGTGACGATGCTGGAAAGCCGCTACGCCAGCTGGGACGGGCTGAACCTGACATGGGAAACGCTGGAGGGGTTGGTCAAGCACAACGGCCCGTTGCGCGACCCGCCTGCCTATATCGCCGATTATAACCAGCGCCATAAGCTCGACCTGCACACGCATGCCGGCGCCGAGGCGCAGGTGGCGGCGGCGGCGGACGACATCGCCTACCACAGCCACGATCTGGACGACGGTCTGCGCGCCGCGCTGTTCGCGCCGGAGGATCTGCGGCATCTGCCCATCGTGGGGCCGGCGCTGGCGCAGGCCCGCATGGCCAGCCTGGACATGCCTCCGCCACGGCTTCGGCATGAGACGATCAGGCGGGTGATCAATACCCTGATCTCCGACCTGATCGAGGAGACCGGCAAGCGGCTGGCGAAGCTGGACCCGGCGGATGCCGACGCGATCCGGCGATCGAAGCTGCGAGTGGTGGCGTTCAGCATCCCGATCGGGGAGGCCAACCAGGCGATCAAGGACTTCCTGTTCGCCCGGATGTACCGCCATTGGCGGGTCAATCGCATGACCGCCAAAGCCCGCCGCCTGACCGAAGAAGTCTTCCGCCTGCTCCACGCCGACCCGTCGTTGCTACCGGACGACTGGCGCGCCCGAGCGGGGGAGCCGGGGTCACTCAGGGCGGCGACGATCGTGGGGGATTACGTGGCCGGGATGACGGACCGGTATGCCATGGACGAACATCGGCGGCTGACCGATCTGTCGGTCACGGGGTAGCACCCTGGCCACGACCGTGAGACAACGGTGCCGCTCATACCGTCATGGTCGGGCGATGCCGAATGGATTAGATCAAGATACCATGACCAACGACCTCTACGCCCGTATGCGGGAGCAGGTGCTGATCGCCCTGCGCGCCATCGTTCCCGACCTCCCCGACGACATCGCCGCTCGGGTGGAGGTGACGCCGAACCGCGACCCCGCGCATGGCGACATGGCGACCAACGCGGCGATGGTGTCGGCCAAGGCCGCGCGCCAGGCGCCGGCGAAGATCGCAGCCGGTCTGGTGACATATCTGGGGGAGGCGCCGGACGTCGCCGAGGCCTCCGCCGCCGGCCCGGGTTTTGTCAATATCCGCCTGGATCCCTCGGCCTATCGCGGGCTGCTGCCCATTATTCTCCGGAGCGGAGAAGCCTACGGGGACTCCAAGACCGGTACCGGGATCAAGGTGAATGTCGAGTATGTCTCCGCCAATCCGACGGGGCCAATGCACATTGGGCATTGCCGTGGCGCGGTGGTGGGCGATGCACTGGCCAATCTTCTGGCCAAGGCCGGGTTCGATGTCACCAAGGAATACTACATCAACGACGCTGGGGCTCAGGTCACGGCGCTCGCCTGGGCCGCGTACTGGCGGTACTTGCAGGCTATCGGCACGCCGCTGTCGGAGGAGGAATTCTCCAACGAGGTCCCTGGTGGGCTGCAATATCGCGGCGAATACCTGATACCGGTCGGGTTGGCGTTGAAGGCAGAGCATGGCAACGCGCTCGCGACGGCGGACCTCGGCATCGCGGCGCCGGACGCATGGATCGACCTGGTGCGCGACTACACCATCGATGCGATGATGCGGGAAACCCACATCGATCTGGCGCAGTTGGGCGTCCAGCAGGAGGTGTTCAGCTCTGAACGGGCGCTGGTGGCCTCGGGCGCGGCGGATGCGACGATCGACCGGCTGGCGGCCGACGGGTTGATCTATGAGGGCGTGCTGGAGCCGCCCAAGGGCAAGACGCCCGACGACTGGGAGCCTCGGCCGCAGACGTTATTTCGGTCGACGGAGTTCGGCGACGACGTGGATCGCCCGCTGCGCAAGTCCGACGGCAGCAACACCTATTTCGCCAACGATATCGCCTACCATGCTGACAAGCTGGATCGCGGCTTCGACATCCTGATCGACGTGCTCGGTGCCGACCACGGCGGCTACGTCGCCCGCATGCGCGCGGCCGTCAAAGCGCTGTCCGGGGGCACGAAGAAATTCGAAGCCGTGCTCTGCCAAATCGTGCACATCGTGCGCGGCGGTGTGCCGGTGCGCATGTCCAAGCGCGCCGGCAGTTACGTGACCCTCAGCGACCTGCTGGATGAGGTCGGCAAGGACGCGGTGCGCTTCACCATGCTGACCCGCAATGCCGACGCGCAGATGGAGTTCGACCTGGACAAGGCGCTGGCGCAGACCCGCGACAACCCCGTCTTCTACGTCCAATACGCGCATGCCCGCATCCGTTCGGTCCTGCGCTCCGCAGCGGAATCCCTATCGCCGGAGGCCGTGACCGACGCCGCGCTGGCCAACGCCAACCTCGATAGCTTGGAGGCCGAGGCCGAACTGGCGCTCATGCGCCGCCTGGCTGCCTGGCCGCGCACTGCCGAAGGAGCCGCTTTGGCAAGAGAACCACACCGAATAGCGTTTTTTCTCTATGACTTGGCGTCCGACTTTCATATGCTATGGAACCGTGGTAAGGACGACGCCACCCTCCGATTCCTGCAAAAGGACCGACCGGAGGAGACGTTGGCTCGTTTGGCCCTGGTGGCGGCCACCGCCGTCACGATTCGCTCCGGCCTCGCTGTAATGGGCGTAACGCCCGTGGAAGAAATGCGCTGACGCTCCGGTTCCGGCCCGGGGCTTCGGTCCCTGGGGAAAGAACAGACCTGTGTCAGACGATATCAGCATCCCACCCCCCGGCTATTACACCCAACGCCGCCAATCCGGCGGCATGGACCCTGGCACCATCCGGCTGGCAGTGATCGCCGGCGGCATCGTGGCGGGGGTTGGCTTGGCGTATGTCGGCCTCTCGCTGTTCCATCACCGGAGCGGGGAGGTGCCAATCATCCAGGCGGACGACCGACCGATCCGGGTGAAGCCGGACAACCCCGGCGGATTGCAGATCGCGGGCGCCGGGAACGACATCTTCTCCGGCGGCAGTGACACCAACGGCAGCAAGCTGGCCCCGGCACCCGAGACCCCCAATCCGCAGGCTTTGCGCACGCAGGCGCCGGTCGCGCCGCCGCAGCCCACGCCGGCCACCGTCGCACCCGCTTTCGTGGCGCCCCCCGCTGCCGCGCCGGCGCCTGTCGCAGTGGTCGCCCCGGTCCAGCCGGTGGCCAAGCCGGCTCTGCCTGCCGCGGCCCCCGCGCACCCGGCCACAAACGGCAAGGCGGGGATACAGCTCGCGGCCCTCGGGTCCGAGGCCGCGGCGCGCGCCGAGTGGCAGACGCTGCAAAAACGCTATCCCGATGTGCTTGCTGGCCATCAGCCGTCCATCAGCAAGACGGAACGGGACGGCAAGACATACTGGCGGCTGCGCACCGCCGGCTTCACCGACGTCGCGCACGCCAAGTCCGCCTGCGACAAGGTGCGTGCCAAGGGCGGCGGCTGCTCAGTCGCGGAGTTCTGAGCGGAGCCGTGAAAGCTGCGGTCGTCGGCATTGGCGGCCCCTCGCTGCAGCCGGAAGAAGCGGCGCTGTTTCGCGCCTTTCCTCCCGCCGGGGTGATCCTGTTCGGGCGCAATGTCGTCGATCCCTCGCAGCTGTCGCGCTTAATGGCCGATCTGCGGCGGGCGCTGCCTGCTGACGCGGTGTTCATGGTGGATCAGGAGGGAGGGCGTGTCGCCCGCCTTCGCCCGCCGCATTGGCGCGCGCATCCGTCAGCCCGTGTGTTGGGGCATTTGTTCGACCGCGAAGTCGGGGCTGCGCTGCGTGCCGCCTGGTTGACCGGGGCGCTGATCGGGGCCGATTGCCTCGCGGCCGGGTTCACCGCCACGGCCGCCCCGGTGCTGGACCTGTCCATTCCCGGTGCGCACGACGTGATCGGAGATCGCGCTTTGGCGGAGGACCCGACCGCGATCGCTCGATTGGGAAGGGCTTTGGCGGCCGGGATCGGTGCGGCTGGGGTGCAGGCCGTAGGCAAGCATGCCCCCGGCCACGGGCGCGCCAGGGTGGACAGCCACCTGACGCTGCCCCGGGTGGAGGCCAACGACCTGGGCGCCGACATCCTGCCCTTCGCGCGCAACGCCGATCTGCCCTGGATGATGACCGCCCATATCGTTTATCCCACATTCGACCCCATATTGCCGGCTACACTGTCGCCGGCCGTGATCGGTGGGATCGTCCGTGGGCGGATCGGCTTCAAAGGGGTTCTGGTGACCGACGATTTGGCGATGAAGGCTCTGTCCGGGGAACCGGCCGATCTGGCGGTGCGGGCGCTCGCGGCCGGCTGCGATATCGCGCTGTATTGCAGCGGGGAGTTTTCTCCCAATGAGGCGCTGTTGCGGACCTGTCCAGGCCTGTCCGCAACAACGTCCCGCCGGCTCCAGACCGCCCGAGCCTGGGTCGCACGCCAGCATCGGTCGTTCGACCCCGCGGTGCTGGCAGCGGAACGCGATCGGCTGCTGGCATGAACATGTTTCTGGAACTGGCGCTGGCGATCGTGCCCGTCGTGCTGGCGATCACCCTGCACGAGGCGGCGCACGGTTACGCCGCGTTGGCGCTGGGGGACACCACCGCGAAGGACGCTGGGCGGCTGTCCTTGAACCCCATCCGGCACGTAGACCGTATGGGCACCCTGATCATTCCCGGCATCCTGCTGGTGACGCAGCTGCTGCTGCCGCCGCACAGGGTGTCGTTCATGTTCGGTTGGGCAAAACCGGTGCCGATCGGCGCCTGGCGGTTCCGCAACCCCAGGCGCGGCATGGCGATCGTCGCGGTTGCCGGGCCGGCGATGAACTTCTTCCTGGCCTGGCTGGCTGCGTTGGCCTTTTCGGCGGTGAGCAACGATATCGCTGGGCAGTTCCTGTTCTACTTTATCCTGACCAATTTGGTGCTGGGGCTGTTCAACCTGCTGCCCATCCCACCGCTGGATGGCGGCCGGGTGGTGGTGGGGCTGTTGCCGCTGGAACTCGCCCGCGTTTGGGCGGGGCTGGAGCGTTATGGAATCCTGATCGTGCTGGGGCTGGTGTTCCTGTTGCCGCGCATCACCGGCTACGATCCGGTGGGGGATGTGCTGGGAACGGTGCTGCCCTGGGCGTTCCAGACCATCTTCATGCTGGCGGGCCACGATCTGCATGGCGCCCGATTCTGACCCCACCCCGCCGCGCGATAGCCTCCTTCTGAGGCTGGACGGCTTCGAGGGGCCGTTGGACCTGCTACTGGACCTCGCGCGCGCGCAAAAGGTCGATCTGGCGAAAATCTCCATTCTGTCGCTGGTGGAACAATTCCTCGCGGTGATCGAGGGCGCCAAGCGGGTGCGGCTGGAACTGGCCGCCGACTGGCTGGTGATGGCGGCGTGGCTGACATGGTTGAAGTCCCGCCTGCTGCTGCCGGCCGATCAGCAGGAAATGGAGGACGGCGCGATTGCCGCCGAAGCCTTGGCCAACCGCCTGCGCATGCTGGCGGAGGTGCGGTTGCTCGCCGTCTGGCTCGGCACCCGCCCCACCCTGGGCCAGGACGTGTTCGCACGCGGGATGCCCGAGGATCACACCGAAATCGACCGGACTCGCCTGACGCTGGATCTGGCCTCCCTGGTCGCGTCCTATTTGCGGGCGGCGAAGCGGGGGGCGGTGGACCGGCTCTACCGCCCCAGGGCTTTGACGCTATGGACGGTGCAGGATGCCATCCGCCGGCTGGGGGAGATGCTCGGCAGCGTGCCGGATTGGGCGACGCTGGAGCAGTTCCTGCCGGATCATCTGACCGATCCCGCCGAACGCCGGGCGGCGATGGCCAGCACCTTCATGGCGGGGCTGGAAATGACCCGGGATGGGTTGGCGCGCATGCGACAGTCGGAGGCCTTCGGGCCGATCGAGCTGCGGCGCGGCCTCGGGACGTTGGAGACGGACGATGAGTGAGGTCGAAGACGATTGGGTGCGGCTGGCGGAGGCTATGATCTTCGCCTCGGCCGCGCCGGTGTCGCGGCGGGCCCTGGGGCAGTTGCTGCCGGATGAGGCGGACACCGATGCGGTCGTAGCGGCGTTACGGGAGCGTTACGCCGGTCGGGGCGTGGAGCTGGTCGAGGCCGGCGGCGGCCTGCAATTCCGCACCGCGCCCGACATGGCGCCCCGATTGCGGCGGGTGATCCAGCTTTCGCGGCGTCTGCCCCGGGTGGCGATGGAGACGCTGGCGATCGTCGCCTACCACCAACCGCTGTCCCGGTCGGAGATAGAGCATATCCGCGGCACGGCGCTGTCGCAGCAGACGCTGGAGGCGTTGCTGGAGGCGGGGCTGATCGAGCCGAAGGGGCGGCGGGAAACGCCGGGGCGGCCGGTGACGTGGGGGACGACACAGGCATTTTTGACGCAGTTTGGGTTGAAGGATTTGCGGGATCTGCCTCCGCCGGAGGATTTGTTGCTGGAGCCGCCCAGGGGTGGGGAGGGGTAGGGGATACGCCGCCGCGACCCGAAGGGTCGTTCCCGCATCACCCCGCGACAACAACCTGCCCCTCAGCCGCCCGATCGTACGGCCGCACCCGAATTTCCACCATGCGCCCAGGTGCGGTCAGCCAATCGCTCGGACGAGGTGTCGCCGTATCCTATTTCCGCGTGTACTTAACCACCCGCCGGTTCCGCCCCCACTCCCCAGGCTGCACCACGTACAAATCCTTCCGCGAGTCGCACCAAATCCCGTGCACCGATTTATGGAGCGGCGCGCCCCAACGGGCCAGCCGCTCCCCGTCCAGCGTTACGATGCTGACCATGCCGGAATTGTGTTCGGGGATGTAAACGACATCCTCGTCATCCACATAGAAGAACGCCGGGCCGATCAGCTCGGTGGGCCAAATCTCCAACAATCCACCCATCTGATCGAACACCTGCACCCGGTCGTTCTCCCGGTCCGCCACCAGCAGCCGCCCGCGCCGGTCGATCCACACGCCGTGCGGCAGATGGAACTGGCCCGGCCCATTCCCCGGTTCGCCCCAGGAAAACAAATGCTGCCCCTCGGCCGAGAACTTGTGTACCCGAGCGTTGCCGTAACCATCGGTCATGAACATGGACCCATCGGGGGCCGTGGCAATATCGGTCGGCAGATTGAACGGCCCGCCAGCATGCGTCACCGACCGCCAGGCGATGGAGCCCCACTGATCGGGCGCGACGCCGGTATCGGAACGGTAGCCGGCCTCCCCGATCGTGCGGAGCAACTTGCCGTCGTTGCTGAACAGCATGAACTGGCACAGATACTCGTCCGTCAGCCACACGTTGTCGTCTTTATCGAAACGGATGGCGTGCGGGAATTTGAACAACCCTGCCCCCCATGATCCTTCGTACTGGCCATTCCGGTCGAAGATCACGATGGGGTGCTCGGCCGAGCGGTTGAAGGCGAACACCCGGTCTTTCGAGTCCACCGCCACGGCGGCTGGCTTGAAATCGATGCCGTCCGGGACCGACGCCCAGTTCTCATTCACATGGTAGGTATGGCGTCCGCTGCCGACGATCGGTTCCATCGCGTCCCTCCAGACTTATTGTTCCCAGGCACGCTAGGCCCGAGGCGTCAGGGCGTCCAGATCGTCGGCCTCGGTGCGGGCGAGCACGTCGACGATGTGCGCGCCCTCCAGCACGACCCCGGCCTTGCGCCGGGGGGCCGGGCGAACCGTGTCGAACGTCACCGATACCACCAGGGTTTTTTCGACCTCCCGCACCGGGCCGAAGCGGGCGACGGTGTGGTCCCGCACCCACTCGTCAAGCGCGGAGGCATATGACGACGTTGCCTGTCCCACTGGCACCAGCACCCCATCCCGCCTCAGGCCGACCGTGTACAAGCCGGCCTCGGCGTACAGCAGAACGGCTGCCACCATGCGGGGCGGGTGGGGCCGCTTCACCCAGAAACGGTGCGTCCGCCCCGCGACATAGGGGCTGTCGGGATGTTTCAGCATCACCCCTGCGTCGGCAACCGGCACCAGTTCGGACAACGCCATCCCAGGCGGCTGGGCACGACGGAACCAGGCTTCCAACCGCGCCCGCCGAACTGCGAAGGCCAACCCGCGCAGGTCCTCGGTACCTTCGAACAGCAGGTCGAACAGGCGCAGGCACGGCGGTTCGGCGGTTACGACGCCGTCGAGCACCACCCCGCCGATGCACCATTGCGGGTAGACCGCCGAAACATCCTCGGCGTGGCGGGAGAAGATGCGGCCGTTGGCGACCTGGATCCGGTCACCTTGCCAGAGCGGTTCCGCCAGCCACTCGCCGGCGTCGCCCTCGTCGGCGAGCATGAAGGGCTGGAAGCCGCCCAACGCCGGGCGGGGGCCATGCCCTTCCAGCCAGGCGAACAGCGCGATGTAAGGCGGAGTCAGGACATGCCAAACCTCCTCCACCGCCCCGACCGGCACGTCGCCAAACGCCGCCAATGCCGCTCGGATCGTCGGTTTCGAAACAAGCGAGCGCGACCCGCCGGACAACAGCTTCAACAACGCCAGCCGCGCCCCGGGGCCGCAGGCATCCAGCCAACCCGCCACAAGCCCCGGCAGTTCGGCGCGCGGCGTGTGCACGATCTCCGACACAGACGGCGGCGGGGCATTTCCACGGGCTTGCGGCCACATCAGCGCGACCGTTTCGGTCAGGTCGCCCACGAATTCATGCGACCATTGGAACAGCGTGGAGTCGCATCGTTCCGACATCAGTGTGCGGAGGAAGCCCGATCGTAACGACGGCACGCGCAGCGCCCCGGTCAGGACGGCCAGGGCGTAGCCGCGCTCCGGGTCTGGCTGCGTCTGAAGATACCGCCGTAGCAGTGCAACCCTGGCGTTAAGATCGGTCGTGAAAGTCAGGCGTTCCAGCAAACCGGTGAGGGCGATCATGCTGGCCGCTACTCAGGACGCGACTTTAGCCCGCCGAGGCTGTTTCGCCGGCGGCGGTTTGGCCGCGGGTTCGATAGCCGGCGGCGGAGGCTCAAAATGCTCCCGCAACGCCGTTGCCACGCGTTGCATCACGTCGCCCCATTTGCGGGCGACGGTCTGGCGGAACAGGCGCACCGTGGGGTACCATGGGGTGTCGAGCCGTTCCAGCAACCAGCGCCAATCCGGTGCGGTGGCCAGCAGAATCCAGGTGGGGCGACCCATCGCGGCGGCCAAATGCCCGACGGAGGTATCCACCGTCACCACCATGTCTAAGCAATCCATGATTGCCATAGTGTCGTCGTAGTCCTTGATCTCCGCCCCAACGTTGATCATCGGTGCGCGCCCAAAATACCGGCCGGTCTGATCCGAGGAAGGCCCCTTCTGCAACGACACCAGCGCCACCCGCGGCAGCGAGAACAGCGGTGCGAACAAGGCAAGGGTCGCCGAACGGCGGCGGTCGTTGTTGTGCGTCGGGCGGCCGGCCCAAACGATGCCGATGCGCTTGAAACCGCGCGGGGTCAGCCGGTCCAGGCGATCCTTCCAGGCCGCGACCTTCTCCGGAATGGCGTGCAGATAGGGGATGGGCGCCGGCACGTTGTCGATCCGTGTCCCATGCAGCCGCGGCAGCCCCGACAGCGCGGCAAACGCTCGGTAGGGCGGCGCATCCTCCCATTTCTGAAACAGATGCAGGCCCGGATGGATCTGCGCCAGCAGGGGCGCCACTTCGGCGGCACGGGCCACCGCGATCTTGGGGCAACGCTCCGCCGCCCAGGGAATATAGCGGCTGAACTGGATGACATCGCCAAAACCCTGATCGGCGACCAGCAACAGCGTATCGTCGGCGAACGTCTCACCCTGCCATTGCGGCTTGGTGGTGGGGGGCATCAGCGGCGCGGCGGAGGCGATCTGGAAGCGCCACTCGTACTCCTCCCACCCTTTCTCCCACTTGCCTTGCAACAGCAGCGCTTCGGCCAACTCGAAATGCGCGCCGGGCAATTGGTCGTTCATCAGCAGCGCGCGTTCGGCGCAGGCGATGCTCTCGTCGATCTCCAGGCGTTCGTAATGAATGATCGCCAAATTGTGCAAACATAACGGATCGCTCGGCGAAAGTTCCACCGCTCGGGTTGCCGTTGCCAGCGCCTCATCCAGGCGGCCGAGGGTGCGGTAGACTTCGCATATATTGCGCAGATACAGCGGGGTATCGACCCCGAACTCGATCGCCTTCTGCATCAGCTCCAGCGACTGCTCGATCCGACCCAGCCGGAACGCCACAATGCCCGCCAGATGCAACGAATCCGGCTGGTTGGGCATGGCGCCCATGATATGACCTAACAGGCTGTCCGCCTGTTGCAGCTTACCCGAACGCTCGCACTCGGCGGCGAGGGTGAAGAGCTCGCCGAGCGGAACGGGGATCAGGCCGGCGGTCGCGGCAGTGGGGGCGGGGATCGGCTCCATCAGTCGACCGAGTAGCCAAGGCGCTCGATCACCGGCCGCAGAATGGCGATGGCCGGTTCCAAATGCTCGCGGTAATGGCGATAGCGGAAGCGGGAGCGGTCATACAGTTTCTCGGTCACCTGCGCGTAGCTGGCGGTGCGGGCGTAGCGGCGGTTTTCGTGGAAAGCGAGGCAGCGTTCGTCGAACGGTTCGCCGATGAAATCCAGCATCGACCGCACGGTGGCTTCCTGATCGTCCACCATTTCTTCGTAGCGGATCGGTATGTAACGCAGCGCCATTTCGGCGCGGTAATGCTGCACCAGCTCCATCACCCGCACGTAATGGCGAGCCGCGGTTTCCAGCGCGTTGGCGCAGAAGAAGCCGTGGGTGAAATGGTTGGAAATGGCCGAAACCATGATGTCCAGCGGGTGCCGGATTACATGGATCATGGGTGATTCCGGGAACAGCAGCGCGATCAGGCCAAGATGGGTTTCGTTCAGCGGCATCTTGTCCGTGAACCAGACTTGACCCTTACTCAGGATGCCCATCTGCTCGACTTTTTGCAGGTACCAGTCGCGCAGATTGTCCAGCCCGGCGCGCTGATCACCCATCCACAACTCGGCCAGGGCCTCGGGGTAGCCCAGCGGGCTGTTCAACATGCGTGGCATGATGCCGGTGATGTCGTTGATCAGCGGCAACTCATCCCCCGCGGCGATGGAAGGATGGGCGGTCAGGGTCTGCTCCACCAGCGTGGTGCCGGAGCGGGGGAAGCCCAGCACGAACACCGGCTGCGGCACGTCCGTGCGCACGCCGGCGCGGGGCAGAGTACCAAGGCGGCCGGAGACGAAGAAGCCGCGCAGCCGATCGATCAGGTTGGCAGCGTGCTCGTCGAGATATTGGTGGCCGCTGAGTTCGCGGGCCAGGCGCTTGCCCTCGGTGAAATCGGCGAAGGCCTCATCGTAGCGGCCCATCTGGTCCAGCAGGCGGCCTTTTTCAAGCAACTCGTTCGGCCCCAGCTTGCCGTCGGGGTTTTGCGCCGCGACCGCGTCCAGTACCGCCAGCGCTTCGTCGTTGCGCTTTTCCCGGCTGAGCAGCACGGCGCGCGACATCATCACGCCGGCATCGTTCGGCCAAAGCACATCCATCTTGTTCAGCTTTTCGCCCGCGGCGGCGAATTCCCGATCGGCCTCCTCCAAACGCGCCCAACCCAGCAGGGTTTGTTTTATTTCGGGGGCGGCGGCGATGGATTCTTCGTACAGTGTGCGGGCCTCCTCCATGCGTCCCTGGTTCTTCAGGTTCCACGCCAGATTGGCGAGCAGGATTGGATCGCGCTGGCCGCTGAGCTCCAGCACCTGGCGGTAATGGTATTCGCCGATGCGGGGCCGCTGCGCCTCCGTCATGATCATGCCCATCAGATTGTGGGCTTGCGGGTTCTGTGGCGCGATGCGGATGGCGTTGCGGGCATGCACTTCGGCCTCGCCCAGATTGCCCTTGCCCATCAGCATCAGTGCCAGTTCGTTAGTGGCGACGAAATTATTGGGGTCGAAGTTGACCACCCGGCGCAGCAAGGCCTCCGCCGCCGACATGTTTCCCTGCGCCCGGCGGATTTGGTACAGCACGCTGAGCGCCCCCGGACGGTCCGGGGCCATTTCCAGCACGTCCAGGCACAGGCGTTCGGCGGCCTCGATCGCGCCCTGCCGGTGGGCCTGCACCGCGCGTTCGACCAGCGGGACCAAATGACGGGTGGAGTCGGACGGCGGCAGCGCGGCGGGGTTCAGGCCGCAGCACCGCACGGTGCGCAGGCCGCTGCCGCAGGGGCAAAGCTGGGTCGCGAGGGAGTTCATCGTGTCGCTTTCTCGGGTTGGCCGGGCGGTCAATGATAGCGGGCATTTTTTGGGGAGGTAACCCCGAAAGGCGCTATGGTTCCGAGGCCGCGGCCTCCAGCAGCGCGACGATCATTTGGTTGACCGGAGCGGCGATGCCGTGCCGCGCGCCGATGCGGACGATGACCCCGTTGCGGGCGTCGATCTCCATGCGGCGGCCGGCCGCGCGGTCCGCATGTAGGGAATTCATCGAGTCCGGCGGACTGCTTCGGTAGCCGGCTACGACCTCGTCCGGCAGGGCATCGTCCAGTATCGCGCCCTCGGCCCGGCCCACCGCCATGCACTCCCGCACCATGTCCCGCATGATTTCGGCGATGGGTTCGCGGTAGGACACGCCGGCCGGCTTCAACGTCACCGCCGATACCGCCCCCGCGCAGTTGATCGCGAGCTTCCGCCACGCTCGGCTGCGCAAATCCGGGTCCGTCGAGACCGCGATGCCGGCCCCGGCGAACAACGCTACGAAAACTTGGCCGTTCGGGCTGTCAGCGACGATCATCGTGCCCTCCCGCCGCTGCCAGACCTGACCGGGGCCCCGGCGTTCGGCCGGGATGTCCACCACGACCGGCAAGAGCCCTGCCGGGTCGGCGTAGGGGGCGAAGCGTTCGATATGCTCGACGCCGTTTTGCAGCACGGCAATGCGGGTCGCGGGTCCCATCAGGTTCGGCAGCCAGGCGGCGGCGCCCGCGACGTCGTAGGCCTTGGTGGCGATCATTACCCAGTCGGCGACTGTGCCTTGCTCCGGCTTCAGCAGCACGATAGGGCGCGCGGTAATCGGGCCGCGCGGCGTGTCGATTTGCAACAAGTCGAGGGGTGTTCGGGCACACACGGATACCGCGTTGGCGGGGTTTTGGGCCAGCCAGGCCGCGACGATTCCGCCGATGGCGCCGGGTCCAATAATCGTGATCTTGGGCATCGGTCATTCAGAGCATGGGCTGTCGCCTGGGGCAATCGCCGGCGTTCCGGGCCGCCAGAGCGCCGGCTGCTCCCCCGTCACGCGCGGACTTGTATGGCGCGCGAGGCACGCTCCAGCGGTGGTTAACCAAGCGGACTCTGCGTAGGATGCCCCAATCATGACACGCGAAGCCAGTCCGCTACCCTCCCTCGACTCCTTGCTCCGCGCCCCCTCGGCCGCCGTGCTGCTGGCCCGTTTCGGGCGGGCCGCCACGACCGATGTGCTGCGGTGGATTTTGGCCGAGCGGCGGGAGGCGCGGACTTTTCATGCGCCGGCGGAGGAGATTTTGGATCGGGCGGCCGATGTGCTCGCGGCCTCGTTCGCTCGGTCGCAAAAGCCGGTGTTCAACCTGACGGGGACGGTGCTGCACACCAACCTCGGTCGGTCGCCGATGCCGCCGGAGGCCGCCGATGCCGCGGCCGAGGCGATGCGATCCGCGACCAGCCTGGAATACGACCTCGATAGCGGCAAACGCGGCGAGCGTGACTCCCACATCGCGCCGTTGCTCTGCCGCCTGACCGGGGCCGAGGCCGCGACGGTGGTCAACAACAACGCCGCTGCCGTCATGCTGGTGCTGAACACGCTCGCCCTCGGCAGGCAGGTGCCGGTCTCACGCGGGGAGCTGATTGAGATCGGCGGCGCCTTCCGGGTGCCGGATATCATGAGCCGCGCGGGGGCGGTGCTGAAGGAGGTTGGGACGACCAACCGGACGCATCCGCGCGATTACGTACAGGCGATCGGGCCGGAAACGGCGGCGCTGATGCGGGTGCACCAGGCGAATTATGCCATCACCGGATTCACCGCGTCGGTGCCGACCGACGAACTGGCCCGCATCGCGCATGAGGCGAACCTGCCGCTGATCGAGGATCTGGGCAGCGGCAGTCTGGTCGACCTGGCGCGATGGGGTCTGCCGCATGAACCGACGCCGGCCGAGGCGTTGGCTGCCGGTGCGGACGTCGTGACCTTTTCCGGCGACAAGCTGCTCGGGGGACCCCAGGCCGGCCTCATCGTCGGTAAAAAAGCGCTGATCGCGCGCATCAACGCGAATCCGTTGAAACGGGCGTTGCGCCTGGACAAGGGGCGGTTGGCGGCGCTGGAGGTGGTGCTGCGGCTGTACCTCGACCCCGACCGGTTGGCCGAGAAACTGCCGGCGCTGCGGCTGCTGACGCGGGCCGAGGCAGACATCTGGGCAACCGCCGAACGCATGGCTGCTCTGATTCAACGGGCATGGCCCGCTCGACGGGTCGCGGTGGAAGCCTGTCGGAGTCAGATCGGGTCAGGGGCATTGCCGGTGGATCTATTGCCCTCGGCCGCGGTCACGATCGGCGGCGGAGGGCTGGAATCCCTGGCTTCGGCGCTGCGGGGTTTGCCCTGGCCGGTGATCGGGCGGATCGCGCAGGACCGTGTTTGGCTGGACTGCCGCTGCCTGGAACCGGCGGATGAGGCCGCTTTCGCGGCACAGCTTCCCGTTGCGGCATGAAACAGTCATAGTCGCGTCGGAAGAGAAGCGGTCCCGGTGGGCCGGCCGGACTTCAAACCCGGTTGGGGCAGCAAAGCAGTCCCGGGTAGGTTCGACTCCTGCTCTCTTCCGCCGACGCCGTGTGGCGTAACCATCTGTTGCGGCCGCGCCAGTCGGTGTGTCAATATTGCAACAGTTCATTTGAAAGCGGTTTCCTGCCCCTCGTCAATCCGTCGCGAGTCACCTATTACAATCGTCACCGCGACGGTATGCGGGCTCGGCGTCCACCGTCGGGAACATAGCCCGCGAACAGAGTAGCAAGGAGAGAGCACATGACGCTTCGGAGCGCACTACTGGCCGCCACCATGGTGGCACTGCCTCTCGCCGCCAACGCGCAGCCCATCGATGGGTTGTATGTCGGGGCTGGCGTGGGTGTTAACCTGATGCAGAATGAGACCTTTACGGCCGGCGGCGGCAGCCAGACGTTCCGGGTCAATCCAGGCTTTGTCGGGCTGGGCAGCATCGGTTGGGGCTTCGGGAACGGCTTCCGCGCCGAGCTCGAGGGCAACTATCGCCAGAATAAATTTTCCAACGGTTCCAGCAACACCGAATCGAAATACGGCGCCATGGTGAATGGCCTGTATGACTTCAGCGTTGCGCCTTGGGTTGCGCCCTATGTCGGCGTCGGCGTCGGTGTCGGTTATGAGGCCGCTCGTGAATCCGCCCTCTCGACGACTAAAGGCTCGTTCGCGTATCAGGCGATCCTTGGCGCGGCATTTCCGATCGATGCCGCTCCTGGCCTCGCGGTGACCGCCGAATATCGTTTCCTTGGCCTGGCCGGGAATCGTAACTACAGCGGCGCGACGTCGACCAACAACTACAACCACGACTTCCTGTTGGGCCTTCGCTACGCTTTCGGTGCCCCGGCGGCCCCGATGGCGCCGGTTGCCGCTCCCGCTCCGGCGGCGGCGATGGCCCGTTCCTACCTGGTGTTCTTCGATTGGGATAAGTCGAACCTGACCGATCGTGCTCGCGGGATCATCAAGGACGCCGCGACGAACTCCGCCAAGGTTGCCTACACCAAGATCGACGTGAACGGGAACGCCGACACCTCCGGCACCCCGAAGTACAACCAAGGCCTGTCGATGCGCCGCGCGCAAGCGGTCGCCGCCGAGCTGGTCAAGGACGGCGTGCCGAAGGCCGCGATCGCCATCACGGCGTCGGGCGACACCCACCTGCTCGTGCCGACTGGCCCGGGTGTGCGGGAGCCGCAGAACCGCCGCGTGGAAATCGTCATCCGCTAAGCTTCTACGGATCGACGAACGGGATTGGGGCGCCCTTTGTGGGCGCCCTTTTTCGTTGATGTGTCTTGCCATCATCCCCCTTTGGTCACTATGCCCTAAGCACTAACCCGCCCATCGGCAGGAGATTTGACAATGCAGTTTCGGGGTATGCTTCTGGCGGCGGCGGTGGCCGCGCTTCCCTTCGCGGCGCAGGCACAACCTATCGAGGGGTTGTATATCGGCGGCGGCGTGGGGCTGCACCTGCCGCAGAACACCGGCGTCAGCCGGGACCACTTTCTGATCGGCGGCAGCCACCTGCGGCTGGAGCAATCCGCCGGGTTTGAGGCGCTGGGCAGCATCGGTTACGCCCTGGGCAACGGCGCCCGGTTTGAGATCGAGGGAAATTTCAACCAGAATTCCATCAGCTCCATCGCGCGGCTGCCAATCGCGGCGACGTCGTCGGGCAGCGTTCGCCATTACGGCGTAATGGCGAACGCGCTGTTCGACATGGATGTCGGATCTCCATGGATTTACCCGTATTTGGGAATAGGCGCCGGCTACCAGCGCACCAGCGCGGTGAACGTCGCGGTGACTCAGACCGGTGGGCCCTTCGCGTTCCGGACCAGCGACAGCCAGGGCGCCGTTGCGGTACAGGCGATCGTTGGGTTGTCTTTCCCCATCCCCAACATGCCCGGCCTGTCGGTGACCCCGGAATACCGGTTCATGGACATCTTGGGTGGGGAGAAGTTCAAGGGCACGGGGAACTTCCCGGTCGCCAACATCCAGCTGAAGAACCAGTTCGACCACAACTTCATCATCGGGGTGCGCTACGCGTTCAACGTGCCGCCGCCCGTCATGCCGGCCGCGATACCGGCCGCCGTGCCTGCCGCCGCCGCTCGTTCGTATCTGGTGTTCTTCGACTGGGATAAAGCGTCGCTGACCGAGCGGGCGCGTGGCATCGTGAAGGATGCGGCGACGGCGGCGACGAAGGTGGCGCATACGCGGATCGACGTGGCGGGGAACGCCGATACCTCGGGTAGCGCGTCCTATAACATGGGCATTTCCATGCGGCGGGCTCAGGCCGTGGCGGCGGAGCTGGTGAAGGACGGGGTTGCGAAGACCGACATCTCGGTCACCGCCAACGGGGACACCCATCCGCTGGTCCCGACGGGGCCGGGCGTGCGGGAGCCCCAGAACCGCCGGGTGGAGATCGTGCTGCACTGAGTGGCCGCAATCCCCGGATGGCGGTTGGCCGTCCGGGACGCCACATTGGCGGCATGAGCAACACGCACGAAGACGCCTTATGGCAACGCGTCCTGGCCCGGGAGGCTGGGGACGACTTTCTCTATGCTGTCACCACCATGGGGGTGTATTGCCGGCCGGGATGCCCGTCGCCTCGGCCGTTGCGGAAGAACGTTCAGTTCTTCCTGGACTGCGCGTCGGCGGAGCAGGGTGGATTTCGCGCCTGCAAGCGCTGCGACCCCAAGGGGGACCGAGCACGACTGGCGCAGGCGGTGGTGAAGGATGCCTGTGGGTTTATCGAGGCTTCCGAGGAGATTCCCTCGCTGGAGGCTTTGGCCACGCGGTCCGGGTATTCCCGGTTCCATTTCCTGCGCATGTTCCGCGATCACACCGGACTGACGCCCCGGTCCTACGCCGAGGGCGTGCGGGCGCGACGGTTACAGACATCTTTGGCCGGGGGGGCGCGTGTGGTGGACGCAGTGTTGGATTCCGGGTTTGGGTCGGAAAGCCGGGTCTATGAGAAAACCGGGACGTTGCTGGGCATGACCCCCGGCGCGGCGCGGCGGGGCGGCGAGGGGGAGGTTATTCGCACCGCCTTCGCCGATTGCCCCTTCGGGCGGTTGTTGGTGGGGGCGACGGACAAGGGCGTGTGTTTCATCGGGTTCGCGGAGCCGGATGACGCGCTGTTGGGGGATTTGCGGCAGCGGTTCCCCAAAGCCTCAGTGGTGGCGGACGATAAGGCTTTGGCTTCGTCGGTTGGAGCGGTGCTGGCATTCTTGCAAGAACCGAAGCAGGCGCTGGACCTGCCGCTGGACCTGCGGGGGACCGCGTTTCAGCAGCGGGTGTGGCGCACCTTGTGCCAGATTCCGGCTGGGGAAACGCGGACCTATGCGCAGTTGGCTGCCATGGTCGGCAACCCGCGCGCCATCCGCGCGGTTGCCAGGGGCTGCGCGACCAACCCGGTGTCGCTGGCGGTGCCATGTCACCGGGTGGTAGGCAGCGATGGCGGGCTGACGGGGTACCGGTGGGGTGTCCCGCGCAAGCAGGCGTTGCTCGCGCGGGAGGCTGCGGCTCAGGCGTAGACGAAGGCGTCGTCGTCCAGGTTGGTCTTGGGGATCTCGTCCTTCTCGCTCCAGTAATCCTGGTTGTGCATCCACTCCGGCTTGTCGCCGCGCCGGGGGAGCAAGTGCATGCCGCGCATCATGTAACCCGGATTGAAGTTGTCGGTGTCGATCCAATCGAGCAGCTTCATGTCCTTGTCTTCCGGCCGCAACGCGACGCTGATCTGGCGGGCATTCTTGGTGCGCATGTGTTTCAGCAGTTTGCACACGAAATCCGCTACGAGGTCCGCGCGTAGGGTCCAGCTTGCCCGGAAATACCCAAACACCCACACCATGTTGGGCACGCCGGTGAACATCATGCCGCGATATGTGACCGTATCGTGGAAATCGAGTGGCTTGCCGTCGATGACGAAGGCGATGTCGCCGAGTGGGCAGAGGTTGAAGCCGGTGGCGGTAACGATGATGTCGACCTCCAGCAGTTTGCCGGATTTCAGCAGGACGCCTTTTTCGGTGAAATGCTCGATCTCATCGGTAACGACCGACGCCTTGCCGGCGGCGATGCCTTTGAACAGGTCGCCATCGGGAACAAAGGCCAGACGCTGGCGCCAGGGGCGGTATTTTGGGGTAAAGTGAGTCTCGACGTCGTAGTCGGGGCCGAGGTAGGACCGCACGCCGGCGAGAAGTTCTTCCCGAACTTTCTCGGGTTCTTCGAACGTGCGTTTGGTGAAGGCCGCCTGATCGTGCAGGATTTTGCGGCGGGTGATCTCGTGGATCCATTCCTCGTCGATTTGCAGTTCGCGCAGGGTTTCGGCGATTTCAATGGCATTGCGGCCCGGGCGGAAATAGGTGGGAGAGCGTTGCAGCATCGTGATATGCGCGACATCCGCCGCCATGGCGGGGACGACGGTGGCCGCGGTGGCGCCGGAGCCGATCACCAGGACGTTCTTGCCCTTGTAGTCGAGATCCTCCGGCCAGGTTTGCGGGTGCACCAGAGTGCCCTTGTAGTTCTCCATGCCGTCCCACTCGGGCGTGTAGCCCTGCGAGTGTCGGTAGTAGCCTTGGCACATCCATAGAAAATTGCAGGTGAAACGGATTTTTTCGTCCGTGTCGGTGCGGGTGGCGTCGACGAACCATTGGGCATCTTGCGACGACCATTCCGCTTTGTCGATGCGGTGCCGGTAGCGGATGTGCTCGGCGAGGCCATTTTCCTCAATGACGTCGCCCATGTATTTCCGGATTTCCTCCGCCGTCGCGATTGGGGCGCCGACCCAGGGCTTGAACCGATAGCCAAACGTGTGCAGATCGCTGTCGGAGCGGATGCCCGGGTATTTATGCGTCCACCACGTGCCGCCAAAGGTTTCCTGCGATTCCAGCACGACATAGCTGGTGCCGGGCATTTGGTGGGTCAGGTGGTAGGCGCCGCCTACCCCCGAGATGCCGGCGCCGGCGATCACGACGTCGAAGTGTTCCATGGGTCTTCCCCTACTCCGCCGCGGCGCGGTTGGCGTTGTGGATCACCTCATCCATCGCCGGTTTGATGTGGCGCTGGAAGGTGTCCAGGGTCTCGATAACCACATCCGCCGGCGTTTGGGCGTAGTGGTTGATCAAAGTGATGTATTCCGCCGGAAAGACCCGCCACTGGTTCAGCAACTCGGCGCGCACCTCCTCAACTGTTCCGAATAGAAACAGGCCGGAATTGACGAGGGAGCCGAGGTAATCGTCGTTCTCCACCTTGCGGCGGCCCATGGCGGAATAGAAATTCTTCCAGATATCCAGGTCGTAATCCTTGATACGCTGGAGAGCGTCTTCTTTGGTTTTGCCGATTTCGATCCAGCGTACCATGCACTGATTCTCACCGGGGCCGAAGGATCTGCCGTGTCGGGCAGCGGCATTGCGGTAGACCTCCGCCAGCGGGCCGGCGGATTGGATGTTGGTGAAATAGGTCGGAATGAACCCGTGCTTCCCCGCGAAGGCGATCGTTTCGGGGCTGCCGGAACCGGACAGGAACACCGGCGGGTGCGGTTTCGTATACGGCGACGGGGCGACCGATACGCGGCGGGTGTTGCCCTGCTGGTCTATTTCGCCGGGCGCGCCAAATCGTTGCGTGACTCCGGCTTTGGCCAGCGGCCAGTCGGTGACGCCGGTTTCGTAGGGGTAGGGCACCTGCCAGCGCTTGGTGTTGTGGTCGAAGCTTTCCTGCGTCCAGGCTTTCAGCATGATCTCGACATGGTCTTCGAAGATCTCGCGGTTGACGCGGTCGTCTTCCAGGTCGTTCGCCACGGTGGTCGCGGTGGAATATCCCGCGCCCTGCGTGGCGGGGTTGTAGATCGCGGCGGACGGCGATTTCGTTGCGCGTGTGCCGAAATGTTGCCCGAGCACATTGGTCCAGCGGGATTGGTAGCCGCGGGCGAGGCCGACGAAGCTGCGGCCGTGGGCCAGATGGTTGATGACCGCGGTTTCCTCGGCCACCCGGATGGGGTTGTGGGTGGCCATGACGTAGCCGAGGACGCCGACGTTGATGTTTTTGGTCAGTGCGGCCCAGTAGGCCTGGAGGACGCCGGGTGCAGGGGCGACTTCGTAGCCCTCGGACCAGAAGTGGTGCTCGATCGTGCCGACGCCCCAGATGCCCATCTCGTCGGCGGCTCTGACGATGTCGGTCGCGCCGTGGATGGCCGCCTGGTAGATGTCGCGGTTGCGCCCGATGGGGCGGAGGGCGGCACGTTCGGCTTCATCCTTGGCGGGCATGACCGGATAGATGATGGTCATTGGCTTTAGTTCGGGCATTGGGTTGGGGGCTCCATACTTATGGGTGTTGTAGGATACCAGTGGGTATGGGGCTGTCAATTGACGGGATGACGCGGGGCCGCAGGGGCATCGATGCGGGTCAATGCTTCGCACCACCCTTGACCCTCGCCCCCATTCCGGCACCCTTCCCCCCAACCACCCCGTGAGGAGTCCAATCCATGCCCCTAACCCAGAACACCACCAAGCGGCGCATGGCCGCCGGCCAGATGGGCCTCGGCTTTGGCGTGCATCATTTGCGCACTATCGCGGCACCGGTCCTCGCAAAGGCCACCGGCCACGACTGGATGTTCATCGACACCGAGCACGGGGCGTTCTCGATTCAGGAGACGACGCAGTTGTGTATTGCGGCTTTGCCGACCGGGGTGACCCCCATCGTACGGGTCTGCGCCGGGGCGATCGATGAGGCGACGCGGGCGCTGGACAATGGCGCGCTCGGCATTGTCGTGCCTCATGTGGATACGGCGGCCGAGGCCAAACGTATCGCCGCCGCCTTCCGCTACCCGCCGAAAGGCACCCGCTCCTGGGGCGGGCCGCCCGCCGTTTATGGCTACAAGGCGCCGGCTACGGTCGAGGCTCAGGCCGCGATCAACGCCGAGATCCTGACGGTGGTGATGCTGGAAAGCCCGCTGGCCATTTCGAATGCCGATGAGATCGCGGCAACCGACGGGATCGACGTGCTGTTCATCGGCACCTCCGACCTGACGGCCGAGTTGGGGATTTCCGGCCAGATGGGCCACCAGAAGGTGATCGACGCCTACCAAAAGGTCGGCGAAGCCTGCAAAAAGCACAACAAGGTGCTCGGCATGGGCGGGGTGTATGACGAGGAAAACGCCCGCCGCTACGTCCAGATGGGCGCGCGGTTCATCCTGAGCGGGTCCGACCACAGCTACATCATGCAAGGGGCGGACAACCGGTCGGCGTTCTTCAACGCACTGATCAAATAGCTCCCGTGCATTTCGACCCCAGGCTATGGGCTCTGACACAGGGCCAACGTGGCAGGATGGCCCTTGGCGTGGGTCTGGGGTTGCTGGCGCTGATGGTGGGGATCGCTCGGTTTGCCTTCCTGGGGCGATTTATCGCGCTGGTGTTCCAGCAGCGGCCGGCCGCGGAACTCGCGCCCCCGCTGCTGGCGGCGGCGGCGGCGATCCTGGTCAGGGCCTGGCTGGACCACGCGCGCACCCTGACGGCGCACCGCTCGGCGTCGGTCATTCAGATCGAACTCCGAGGCCAACTCTACGACAAAGTCCTGCAACTCGGGCCTGCGTGGTTCGGGGCGGAAAGAACCGGCGGCGTCATGCTGTCCATGGTCGACGGGGTGGAGCAACTCCAGACCTTCTTCGGCCAGTACATCCCCCAACTGACTATCGCGCTGTGCGCGCCCGTGGCGATATTTGCCTTCATCGCATGGTGGGACATGCCGGTGGCAGCGGTGATGCTGGGGGCGGCGCTGTTCACCCTGCTGCTGCCGATGGCGGTCAATCGGCGGTCGGCGGTGGCCTCCCGCAACCGCCAGCGGGCGTTCAAGAGCTTTGGTGAAGAATTCCTGGATGCCGTCCAGGGCCTGCCGACGCTGAAGGCGTTTGGGCAGAGCGGCTCCTACGGCGCCATGCTGGCGGCCAAAGCGCGGGCGCTGTCGGACTCCACCTTCTGGGTGCTGGCGATCAGCGTGATGACGCGGGGCCTGACGGATCTGGGCACCGCGTTCGGGGCGGCGGCGGCATTGGCTTATGGCGCCTATCGGGTCAACCACGGGGACATGAGCCTGGAGGCGCTGCTGATCGTCCTCATGGCCGGCACCGAGATTTTCCGCCCGCTGCGCGACCTGCGCGGGGTGCTGCACGCCGGCCTGAACGGGGAGTCCGCCGCCGCCGGCATCAATGCACTGCTGGAAACCAGGGTGACCGCGCCCTCCGGCACCCAACACCCCGGCACAATAAGCCCCAGCATCGCGTTCGAGGACGTGGGCTTCGCCTATCCGGGCGGCCGCCGGGCTGCGCACCAAGGCCTGTCGTTCGATATAAAAGCCGGGGAGCGGGTGGGCGTCGTCGGTCCGAGCGGGTCGGGGAAGTCATCGATCGTGCGGCTGCTGCTGCGTTTGCACGATCCTCAGGCGGGGGCCGTCCGCATCGGCGGGCGGGACCTGAAAGACCTCGATCCCGACGCCATCCGCTCCATGATCGCCGTCGTGGCGCAGGACACGTACCTGTTTCACGGCACGGTTGAGGAGAATCTGCGCCTCGGGCGACCTGACGCCACCGAGGAAGAGGTCGTAGCGGCGGCCACCGCCGCCAACGCACACGGGTTCATTCACGCGCTACCAAATGGATACCAAACGGTTATCGGGGAACGCGGCGCATCTTTGTCCGGCGGTCAGCGGCAGCGCATTGCGATTGCGCGCGCGCTGCTGCGGGATTCTCCCATTCTGGTGCTGGACGAGGCCCTGTCCTCGGTCGATGCCGAGAATGAGGCGGTGATCCAGCAGGCGCTGGACCGGCTGATGGCGGGGCGGACGACGCTGATCCTCGCGCACCGGCTATCCAGCGTGATTGGTGCCGACCGCATTCTGGTGCTCGGGGATGGCGCGGTGGTGCAGTCCGGTCGTCATGCGGAACTGA
The DNA here is from genome assembly GCA_903924985.1 of uncultured Acetobacteraceae bacterium. Taxonomy (GTDB): domain Bacteria; phylum Pseudomonadota; class Alphaproteobacteria; order Acetobacterales; family Acetobacteraceae; genus Rhodopila. Next base: position 3,413 of record CAIYDT010000111.1, on the reverse strand, counting down.
TCGCTGTCGATGGCCCCTACCGTGACCTGATGGGACCGCAGATGGGGGTGGAGACGTCGGGGGAAGCCCTCGCGGAGCTGCTGCCGGAGGAAACCCGAGGCAGCGAGCGCAGCGCGGTTGTGTCCAGCTTGTCGGAGGACGCGGCTTCGGTCGGCTGGCTCGATACCATCCGCACTCTGATGCGGGTCGTGCGGCCTTATCACGGGCAGCTGGCCATAACCGTGCTGTGCGGCATCGGGCGCGTTATCGCCTTCATCGGCGTGGGGGTGGCGGGCGCACTGCTGCTGGCGGCGGTGCGGGCGCATGAACCGGTGGGCACGCTGGTGACGGCCCTGCTGATCGTAGCGCCTCTGGCCGGGCTGCTGCACTACATGGAGTCCTGGATCGCGCACGCCATGGCCTACGCCCTGCTGGCGGAGATGCGCATCGATCTCTTCCGCAAGCTGGATGCCCTCGCGCCGGCTTATTTGCTCAGACGCCGTTCGGGCGACCTCGTTGCGCTGGCTACGCAAGACGTCGAGACGGTGGAGTATTTCTTCGCCCACACCATTGCCCCCGCCATCGTGGCGTTCCTGGTGCCGGCAGCGGTGCTGATCGCACTGGGCGGCATCGCCTGGCCGCTGGCTTTGGCCCTGTCCCCGTTCCTGATCTATGCGGGCCTTTCCCCGATGCGGGGCCGGCGGCGCATCGACACCCTTGGATCGGCGGCGCGCGGAGCGCTGGGGACGCTTGGGGCCTATGCCACCGAGACCATCCAAGGCCTGTCCGAATTGGTCGCCTTTAACGCTGCCGGCGCGCGTCGGAGCGGATTCATGGCGGCAGTGCGGGACTACCAAGGCATGCGGCTGCGACTTCTGGCCGACCTGACCTTCCAGGCCTCCGCATTGGAGGTTGCGACCGGGTTCGGCGGCTTGGCCGTGGCGGGGACCGGGGCATGGCTGGTGGCACATGGCGGACTGGCGCCGGGGATGCTGCCGCTGGTCGTGCTGATCTCGGTCGCGGCGTTCCTGCCGGTGTCGGAAATCGCCCAGGTCGGGCGGCAATTGGCCGATACCATCGCGTCCACAAGGCGGCTGCACGTGGTGCATGCGGAGCCGGTTGCGATCGCGGACGGGTATCTGGACCCGGTGGCCCCGGCGGGAGGCTCCGCCGTGCGGTTCGAGGACGTGCGCTTCACTTACCCCGGCCGTTCCATCCCCGCGCTGGAGGATGTGGCGTTCGAGGTGCCGGCCGGCGCCACGGTCGCCCTGGTTGGGCCGTCCGGGGCTGGCAAGACCACCATCGCCAACCTGCTGCTGCGCTTCTGGGATCCGAATTCCGGTGCGATCCGGTTGGATGGGGCGAATTTGCGCGACCTGCGGCTTGACGGGCTACGCGCCCGCATCGCGCTGGTGTCGCAGGACACCTATTTGTTCAACGATACGTTGGAGGCGAATGTCCGGCTGGCTCGCCCCGGTGCCACATCCGATCAGATCGAATTGGCGCTGTCCCGGGCAGCGTTGCAAGAGTTCGTCGCGGGGTTGCCGGAGGGGCTGGCGACCCGCGTCGGGGAGCGTGGCGTGCAGTTGTCCGGCGGCCAGCGCCAGCGCATCGCCATCGCCCGCGCCTTCCTGAAGGACGCGCCGCTGCTGGTGCTGGATGAGGCGACATCGCACCTCGACACGATCAGTGAGGCCGCGGTGCGGTCAGCCCTGGACGCACTGATGGTGGACCGCACGACCATTGTCGTGGCGCACCGGTTGTCGACCATCCGAGCGGCGGATTTGATTCTGGTCCTGCGGGCTGGGCGGTTGATCGAGGCTGGCACCCATCCCGACCTGATCGCTCGAAGGGGGGTGTATGCTCGGCTGGTGGAGCGGCAGATGGCGGGGGTGGTCGGAGTCTGACGGTAGATCTGTGGCGAATTCCTGACCGGCGTGCCCCAATTCATTTGCCCCAGCCGACGGAATTTCCAAGTCCTGTTAACGGTTTCTTAACTTTCTCCTGTTATGGAACCATGGATCTACAGACCCCAGAGAAGAAAAAGGGAACGCCCGCCGGAGCAGCGCCAACCATCCTTGACGCGCCGCGAATCATGTGTATGGTGTGTATCGTGAAGAGCGCGGACCTCATCCGCGAATTGAAGGCCGCCGGTTGGGTCCAGGTGCGTGTCCGCGGCTCCCACCACGTCTTCCGGCATCCGAACCGCCCCGGCCACCTCGTGGTGCCGCATCCCAAGAAGGACCTCGGCACCGGGTTGGTCGCCGCGATCCGCAAGCAAGCCGGCCTGTAGGAGCCCCCATGCGCTACCCCATCGCCATCGAACCCGGCACCGCCACCGCCGCGTTCGGGGTGGTCGTGCCCGACCTCCCCGGCTGCTTTTCCGCCGGCGATACGCTCGAAGAGGCAATCGCGCACGCCGAGGAAGCCGCCGCCGCCTGGATCGATGCCACCCTGGACACCGGCGCGGATATCCCGCAGCCCAGCCGTCTGGAGGCATTACGGGCCAACCCGGCCTACGCGGGCTGGATTTTCGGCATCATCGCCGTCGATCCGTCGTTGCTGGATGACAGCACCGAACGAGTGAACATCACGCTCCCCCGCCGTGTCCTGCGCCGCCTGGACGCTCGGGCGCGCGCGGCCGGAGAGACACGGTCGGGGTTCATCGCAAGGCTGGCTTTGGCCGGTCCGTAGGACCTCAAACAAGGGGCGCTAGCCGAATCGTTTTCCCCCGACGGAGGCAATAGACGATGATGAAGAACCCCCCTCACCCCGGCTTATCGGTGCGGCACGACTGCCTGGAGCCGCTGGCTCTCAGCGTGACCGAAGGTGCCAAGGTGCTCGGTGTCACCCGCCAGGCGCTCAATAATCTGGTCAATGGCAAGGCCGAGATATCCCCGGAGATGGGAATGCGGCCGGCGAGAGCGTTTGGCAGCAGCCCTGAGACATCATTGGAAAATCAGACCTATTACGATCTGGCGCAGCTGCGCAAACGCGAAGGCGAGATTGAGGTGTGGCGGGTTGGGCGGTCGGCGGTGGCGCACCAGTACCTGTGAGAAACACGGTTTGGCACCCATAGGACTTGGGCGACAGGGAAGCCGCTAATTTTAAGCATTTTGCTTTGGTGTGCGTCCCTTGGGTTATGCCCATGCCCCAGTGGACCCTCACGTAAAAAATATTTTACGCATGGTATTGCACTATCATGCGTAATATACAGAATATGCGCACGATGCAAGGAGGCGCTCCCAATGGCATTCAGGGCAGACGAAGCGGCAGCAAGCGGTTATGAGGGCCTAAAGACGTACCTTATCCCACGGCACTTCTCTACGTCCGACCGTGCGCGGAGCGAGAGGGTTCTGCAAGAAATCATCGGGGAATGCGGACCTGTTGTGAAAGGTTATCCGACATGGCATCCCCTTGTCAGGAATCACGAT